>NZ_AP022332.1:1897500-2195000 GCF_009936375.1 Methylosinus sp. C49
CATCGTGCAGGCGGTGGTGACGATGGATTCGGCGAAGAACCGCACCGAATCCCGCGGCGCCCACGCCCGCGAGGATTTTCCTAACCGCGACGACGCCGATTGGATGAAGCACACGCTCTCGACGATCGACGAGGCGGGCAAGAGCGTCGCGATCGATTATCGCCCGGTGCACAGCTACACGCTGTCCAATGAGGTGGCTTATATCGAGCCGAAGGCGCGGGTGTATTGAGGGCGGGGTAGGGCTTGGTCGAGGAAGAGCTGCATGAGCGCGATCACCATCCAAACCATCAGGGCTGAAACGATCGCCCGTATCGAGGAGCTCGCCGTGCTCCATCATCGCACCGTCGAAGAGGAGGCTGCGGCAATTCTCGAGACGGCGGTCTCGGATCGCGCGGCGCGCCTCGCGGCGATCGATCGCATCGCCGCCATGACCCCGAAAGGCGTAGCCCAGAGCGACAGCACCACTATTATCCGGGAGGCGCGCGACCAGTGGTGATCATCGACGCGAGCGTCGCGGTAAAATGGTATGTCGCCGAAACTCAGCACGCGCAGGCGCGCGAGATTTTAGCGGCGGACGATGAACTGCTCGCCGCGCCGGATTCGATTTTCACCGAGGTCGCGAACACGCTTCGGCGAAAAGTCACGGAAGGAACAGTTACGAGAGAGCAGGCGTTCGAAGCATTGGAAGACCTTCCGCGCTGCTTTTCTCTGCTCGTGCCGTCCCGCGCAAGTTGGCGCGCCGCTTTTGATTTGGCCCTAAATCTCGGTCATCCCTTTCCTGATTGCGTGTATCTCGCCTGCGCCACTATGAACGATGCGAGATTGGTGACCGACGATCGCAAATTTCTGGAAAAGGCCGCCGCAAACGGGCACAAGAGCCGTATCGTCCTCCTCGCGGATTGGAAACCGCGAATGGCCGGCGGCGAGAATGCGAGCTGAAGACAATGGTCGAATTCGTCCTTCCCAAATCCTCCCGCCCCGTCGAGGGCAAGGTCTGGCCGCGGCCCGAGGGCGCGAGCCGGGTGAGGGAGTTCCGCATCTATCGCTTCGACCCCGATGAGGCGTCGAACCCGCGCGTGGACACTTATTACGTTGATCTCGACGATTGCGGGCCGATGGTTCTCGACGCGATCATCTGGATCAAGAACAAGATCGATCCAACGCTCACCTTCCGCCGTTCCTGCCGCGAGGGCATTTGCGGCTCCTGCGCGATGAATATCGACGGGCTCAACACGCTCGCCTGCACCAAGGGAATGGACGAGATCGAGGGGGCGATAAAGCTCTATCCCCTGCCGCACATGCCGGTGGTGAAGGATCTCGTGCCCGATCTCAGCGATTTCTACGCCCAGCACGCCGCGATCGAGCCCTGGCTGCAGACGGTGACGCCGGAGCCGGAGAAGGAATGGCTGCAGGCGCCGGACGATCGCCGCAAGCTCGACGGGCTCTATGAGTGCATTCTCTGCGCCTGCTGCTCCACCTCCTGCCCGAGCTATTGGTGGAATTCCGATCGCTTCCTCGGCCCGGCGGCGCTGCTGCAGGCCTATCGCTGGGTGGTGGACAGTCGCGACGAGTCGACGGCCGAGCGCGTCGCCTATGTCGACGACGCTTTCCGCCTCTATCGCTGCCACACGATTCTGAACTGCTCCAACGCCTGCCCGAAGAGCCTGCTGCCGGGGACCGCCATCGCCGAGCTCAAAAATCTGGCCATCGCGCAAACGACCGGCGAGTGAGGAAAACGGAGCCGGCGCCGTAATGGCGCCTGTTTTTGTGCGCAATCTTCGCCTCGGGATCGCCGGAACTTGTCTTTTTTCCGGCCGGGGAGCATTTTGGAGCTGATGCTCGAGGAGTAGCCGCCATGCGATCGCGCCCGCTTCTTCTGGTCGCCGCTATTTTCGCCTTTTCGTCCGCGCTGCCGCTGTCCGCGGGGGCGGAGGACGCACTCGACCCCAGCCGGCTGGACACGTCCGCCGCTGGAGCCGCCAAGGCGAATCCGAGGAAAAACAAACAGCAGCAGACGACGGCCGGTCAGCCGACCGCGCCCGGCAAGCCGCCGGCGAAGGTCGAGAACCGCCAATTCGGCGAGCTCGAGGGCTGGTCGCCGGGCAAATCTCCGCCCAAGAAGAAAGACAAAGAGGACGAAGGCTCGCGTTTCGGCAAGGCGCCGGTGAGCATGGGCAATAACGGCAATATGTCTGTCGGCATGCCCTTCTGAAGTCCGTCTGCCGCGGCGCCCGCCGCCGTGGCCGAGTTGCGAGATCGATGCGAAGCCGCTCCGTGGCCGAAGGGTCAGCCGGGCCGCTTCGCTATTCTCGTCCATTCCCTCGACAAAAGGCGCGCCCGCCGTCATAAGCGGGCAAAAGGAGTTCCATCCCATGGGTTACAAGGTCGCCGTCGCGGGCGCCACGGGCAATGTGGGCCGCGAGATGCTCGACATTCTGGCGGAGCGCCGCTTTCCGGTCTCGGAAGTGGTCGCGCTGGCTTCGTCCCGCTCCATCGGGACGGAAGTGTCGTTCGGCGACAAGATTCTCAAATGCCGCCATCTCGACACTTATGATTTCTCGGACACGGACATTTGTCTGATGTCGGCGGGCGGCGACGTCGCGCGCGAATGGGCGCCGCGCATCGGCGCGAAGGGCTGCGTCGTCATCGACAACAGCTCCGCCTGGCGCATGGACCCGGACGTTCCGCTGGTGGTGCCGGAGGTCAATGCGGACGCCGCGGCGGGCTTCACGAAAAAGCACATCATCGCCAATCCCAATTGCTCCACCGCGCAACTGGTCGTGGCGCTGAAGCCGCTGCATGACGCCGCCAAGATCAAGCGCGTCGTCGTCTCCACCTATCAATCCGTCTCTGGCGCGGGCAAGGAGGGCATGGACGAGCTGTTCTCGCAGACGCGCTCCGTCTTCGTCTCCGATCCGCTGGAATCGAAGAAATTCCCCAAGCGCATCGCCTTCAACCTCATTCCGCAGATCGACGTCTTCATGGAAGACGGCTTCACCAAGGAAGAGTGGAAGATGGTGGTGGAGACGAAGAAGATTTTGGACCCCAAGATCAAGCTCGTCGCCACTTGCGTGCGCGTGCCGGTGTTCATCGGCCATAGCGAGGCGATCAATATCGAGTTCGAGAATCCGCTGTCGCCGGACGAGGCGCGCGACATTCTGCGCGAGGCGCCCGGCGTGCTGGTCATCGACAAGCACGAGCCCGGCGGCTACATCACGCCGCACGAGGCGGCGGGCGAGGACGCGACCTATATCTCGCGCATTCGCGACGATCCGACCGTCGAGAACGGCCTCGTCCTGTGGTGCGTCTCCGACAATCTGCGCAAGGGCGCGGCGCTGAACGCGGTGCAGATCGCCGAAGTGCTGGCGAACCGCAAGCTCATCACGCCGAAGCAGAAGGCGGCTTGAAGGCGCGGCTCTTGCGCGCGACGAGCGTGGGAGCCTCGATCTTCGAGGCGACGGCGTCGGGCGCGAGCGCTCGCGTCGCCTCGTCGACGCTGCGAAACAAGCGTCCTTCGCCGAGCGTCTTCATCACGCCGAAGCGCGTCAGCGCCTCATGCGCGCGCACCGATTCCAGCCGCGCTATGGCGAAATCTGCGCCCGCAGCGCGGCAATCCTCGATCGCCTGCCGCAATATGCGCGCCGCCGTATAATCGATCTCGACGATATTGCTCGCCTCCAGCACGACGAGCTTCGGCTTCTCGCTCTCTATCGCCTCGCGCAAATCGCTCTGGAAACCATAGGCGTTGAGAAATGAGAGCGGCGCCTGAAAGGCCGCGACCAGAACGCCCTTCAAGCGCTCGCCGCAAGGCTCCGAAGCGCCGGCGGCGCAAGGCCACCAGATCGAGCTGCCCGGCAGGCGCGCGAAAGTGATGAGACGCGAGCGCGTCGTCGTCCAGACGCCATGCAGCAGCGACGCCAGAATGGAGAGCGACACGCCATTCTGCACCGGCAGCGCGACGACGGCCGCCATGGTCAGCGCGACCAGCGCGAACTCGCCTCGCGTCTTGGAATAAACGTCGCGCATCACATGCAGGCGGAAGATGCGCGCCGCGATGAACATCAGCACGCCGGCGAGCGCGGCGTTGGGCACATGCTCGAGCAAGGAGGCGCCGAACAGCAGCAGCGCGGCTATGACCAGCGCCGCGACGATCGACGAGAGCTGCGAGCGCCCGCCGGTTGCGGAGACGATCGCCGTGCGCGGCGGCGAGGCGTCGACGGCGAAGGCGCCGACCAGCCCCGCCAGCAGACAGCCCGCGCCGACGCCGAGATAGTCGCGATCGACATCCGGGGCGCGGCCTTCCTCATTGGGAAAGGAGCGCGAGGTCGCCGCCGTCTGCACCATGATCACCATGGCGATGATGATGGCGAGGCCGACGATATGCGGAATGTCGGCGGCCGCGATCTCGGGAAAGCGCGGATGCGGAAATTCCGCCGAGACCTTGCCGAGCACGGCGACGCCGCGCTCCTCGAGACGAAAATGCTGTACGGCGAAAGCGGCGCCGGCGAGCGCGATCAGCGCGGCCGGCAGCTTGGGGCTGATCTTCTCGCCGATGACAATGGCCGCGAGCGCGCCGAGGCCGATGGCGATCGCCGCGGGATTGGCCTCGCGCCAATGCTTCGCCATTTCGGCGACGCGATAGAATTCGCTGCCTTCGACGCTCGGCAGGCCGATGAGCGCGGGCAGCTGCGAGATGAAGATGTGAATGGAGATGCCGGCGAGAAAGCCGGTCGTCACCGGAACGGAGAGGAGATCGGCGACCCAGCCGGCGCGCAGCAGAAAGCCGAGAATGAGAATGCCGCCGACCAGCAGAGCGAGAAAGGAGGCGAGCGCCATGAATTGCGGCGAGCCGCGCGTCGCCAGCAGCGCGAGAGCGCCTGCGAAGATCGGCGCGATCGTCGAATCCGCCCCGGAGGAGAGGAAGCGGCTGGAGCCGAAAGCCGCGAAGGCGAGCGAGCCGGCAAGAAAGGCGAAAAAGCCGATCTGCGGCGGAAACCCGGCGAGCCGCGCGGTCGCCATCTGTTCCGGTATGGCGATGGCCGCCAGCGTGAGCCCGGCCGCGACGTCATAGCGCAGCATGGCTTGCGGCAGGGAGGGAAAGAATGGCCAGGAGCGTTGCCGCCGAGACGGGTTTTGCTGAGACATGGACGAAATCCGGGGCGAGCCTCCCCCCGAATCTAGGGCGTGACGCTCGCTCTTCAGCGTTCCGTTGAGATGAGATCGTCGGCGCTCCTCGGGTTCCTAGCGAAATTTTTTATAAAAAAGCCGCAAGCTCGCAAAAAATGCACTGCCCCGCGAGAAGTTCGGAGCGCGCGGCAGGAGCAGGCGGCGCGATCGATTGCTTTCGGTCGCCCATTCGCTGTCGATCGACTCGGCCGACGAGAATGGCGCAGCCGACCGAAAGGGACGGTGCGGGTAGGGCGGCGTGTCGCCCAGCCAGGTAGGTTTTCGGTAGGCAGCGGAGGCGCGCGCGGAAAATGCGTGGCGATACCGCTCGTCCTCAGAGCGCGCATTCGAAACAGTGAGCGCGAGACGATCGAAGTCGAGGCCGCGGCCTCTCGCCGCCCATGCGCAGGGGGCGGCTGGCTGCGCCATCGGCTATTTCGGGCGAGAGGCGCATGCGCGGCTCTGTCGGACGGCTGCGGGGCTTTCGTCCGGCCTGCGCCGCGCGCGCCCGCCTCGCAACGCGGCGCGTCGTTCAATTTCGCCTCCGCCGCCCGAAGAATTGACGCGCCGCGTCAACGATGCCCGCGTCCGGCGCTTGACGAGCCGCGACTCAAAATGCTCAACGTGCGCGAGCGGCGTCCGCCGGCGCCAGCCCGACCAATCAGGAGAACGATATGACGACGGAGATCGTGATCGTTTCCGCGGCGCGCACTGCTGTGGGATCGTTCAACGGAGCTTTCGGTTCAACGCCCGCCCATGAATTGGGCGCGGTCGCTGTCAAGGCCGCTATCGAGCGCGCCAAATTGGAGGCCGCCGACGTCGACGAGGTCATCCTGGGCCAGGTGCTGGGCGCCGCGCAGGGACAGAACCCGGCGCGCCAGGCCGCCATCAAGGCGGGCGTGCCGCAGGACAAGACCGCTTTCGGCATTAATCAGGTGTGCGGCTCGGGCCTCCGCGCCGTGGCGCTCGCCGCTCAGCAGATTCAGTCGGGCGACGCGAGCGTCATCGTCGCGGGCGGCCAGGAGTCCATGTCGCTGTCGCAGCACTCGGCTCACATGCGCGCCGGCACCAAGATGGGCGATGTGAAATTCGTCGACACGATGATCGTCGACGGCCTCACCGACGCCTTCAACAATTACCACATGGGCATCACGGCCGAGAACGTCGCGGCCAAGTGGCAGATCAGCCGCGCCGAGCAGGACGCTTTCGCCGTCGCCTCGCAGAACAAGGCCGAGGCGGCGCAGAAGGCCGGCAAGTTCAAGGACGAGATCGTCCCCTTCACCGTCTCGACGCGCAAGGGCGACATCATTGTCGACGCGGATGAATACATCAAGCATGGCGTGACGCTCGAGGGCGTCGCCAAGCTGAAGCCGGCTTTCACCAAGGACGGCACGGTGACGGCGGCCAACGCCTCCGGCCTCAATGACGGCGCGGCGGCGCTCGTCATCATGACGGCGGCGGAAGCGGCCAAGCGCGGCCTCACGCCGCTCGCCCGCATCGCCTCCTGGGCGACCGCCGGCGTCGATCCGTCGATCATGGGCTCCGGCCCGATCCCGGCCTCGCGCAAGGCGCTGGAGAAGGCGGGCTGGAAGATCTCCGACCTCGATCTCGTCGAGGCCAATGAGGCTTTCGCCGCGCAGGCGCTGGCCGTGAACAAGGACCTCGGCTGGGATCCGGCGATCGTCAACGTCAATGGCGGCGCCATCGCCATCGGCCATCCGATCGGCGCCTCGGGCGCGCGCATTCTGACGACGCTGCTCTATGAGCTCGGACGCCGCGGCGGCAAGCGCGGCCTCGCCACGCTCTGCATCGGCGGCGGCATGGGCGTCGCCCTGACGATCGAGCGCTAGATATAAAAAGGACCGCGCGCCTCTGAAGGCTCGCGGTCCGATTCTTTGAAAATTCGATGAAGGAGGACGAGGTGGGCAGAACAGCGGTTGTGACGGGCGGCACGCGCGGCATCGGCGAGGCGATTTCCAAGGCGTTGAAGGCTGCGGGCTATAATGTCGCCGCGACCTACGCCGGCAATGACGAAGCGGCGAACAAGTTCAAGGCGGAGACCGGCATTCCGGTCTATAAGTTCGACGTGTCGGACTATGACGCCAGCGCCGCCGCGATTGCGCAGATCGAGAAGGATCTGGGCGGGGTCGAGGTTCTCGTCAACAACGCCGGCATCACCAAGGACCGTCTGTTCCACAAGATGGAGCTGGCGCAGTGGCAGGCGGTGATCAACACCAACCTCAACTCGCTGTTCAACGTCACCCGCCCGGTCATCAACGGCATGCGTGACCGCGGCTTCGGCCGCATCATCGTCATCTCGTCGATCAATGGCCAGAAGGGCCAGGCCGGCCAGACGAACTATTCCGCCTCCAAGGCCGGCGACATCGGCTTCGTCAAGGCGCTGGCGCAGGAGAGCGCCTCCAAGGGCATCACCGTCAACGCCATCGCGCCCGGCTATATCGCCACGGAGATGGTGAAGGCCGTGCCGCAGGACGTGCTCGACAAGCACATCATCCCCTATATCGCCGTCGGCCGCCTCGGCGAGCCGGAGGAGATCGCGCGCGCTGTGGTGTTCCTGGCTTCGGACGACGCCGGCTTCATCACCGGCTCGACGCTGACCATCAATGGCGGCCAGTATCTGGCCTGACGGGAGCGCTCCAGCTCGCCTTGCGAATCGCCTCGCGCCGTTTTCGTCTTCTTCCTTCTCCCCGCTCGTGGGGAGAAGGCGAGGATGAGGGGCTCGGGGCGTTTTCCGTCTGTGGCCCCGGGCGGCCGATCACTCTTCCTCCGGCTCCTCCAGCCGATCATCGGCCAGCGGCAGGGTGAAGCTCAGACGCGCGCCGCCGCCGGGATTCTGCTCCGCCCACAGCTTCCCGTAATGCGCTTCCACGATCGCGCGTGAGACCGCGAGGCCGACGCCGAGCCCGTGCTTCTTCGTCGAGGTGAAGGGCTCGAACAGCTCATGCGCCATTTCATCGGCGAGGCCTGCGCCCGTATCGACGATATCGGTGCGGATCATGCCGCTCTCGTCGAGCCGGGTGGAGATGACGAGCTCGCGCTTCTCGGCGCCCTGCATCGCCTCCAGCGCATTGCGCTTCAGATTGACAAGCACCTGCCGAATTTGCACGCGATCGACGATCACCGCGTCATCCTCCGCGGTAAGATCGAGCGTGGTGACGACCTTGACATGATTGCGCGCCATATCGGTGAAGGCGCAGGCGTCGCGGATGATGTTATGCAGCCGCTGCTGAGTCTTGTCCGGCTCGGCGCGCGTCACGAAGCCGCGCAAATGGCTGATGATCTGCGCCGCGCGCGTCACTTGCGCGACGGCGCTGTCGAGGATCGGCTCGAGATCGGCGCTCGAGGATTCGGCGCGTCGCAGCACGCGACGCGCTGCGCTGAGATAGGTGGAGATCGCCGAGAGCGGCTGATTGATCTCATGGGCGACATTCGCGGCCATTTGCGCCATCAGATCGAGCCGGTCGGCGCGCAGCTTGCGCATCTGCGCCTCCGCCCGGCGGCGTTCGGTGAGATCGCGCAGGAACAGCACGAGCAGCCGCTCGCCGTCATGCGCCGCCTCGCTGACGGAAAGCTCCAGCGGAAACAGCGAGCCGTCCTTGCGGCGGCCGATGCGCTCGGGCTCCGTCTCGGCGGGCGCGGCCCCGTCGGCGCCCAGCGTCGCGAAACGAGGATCGTGGAACGGCTCCGGGAAGAGAATATCGACCGGGCGCCCGACCGCCTCCGCCGCCTCGAGGCCGAAGAGCCGCGTCGCCGCGGAATTCACGGCGTGAATGACGCCCTCGCCGTCGATAATGACGATCGCGTCGACCGCGCCTTCGACGATCGCGCGCAGACGCGCCTCGCTCGCGCGGCGCTCCTGCTCGGCGCGCGATCTCTCGCTGAGATCGCTGAGCATAACCGCATAGCCGTAGAGATTGTCGGAATCGTCGCGCAGCGGGGCGATCAGCTCCTCGGCGGGAAAGATCGAGCCGTTCCGGCGCCGGCGCGGCTCCAGGCGCTTGACGACGCCACGCTCCACGAGCGCGCCGAGCTCCTTCTGCGTGTCGGATGAATGGAGGATCGACAGGCGGCGCCCCAGAATTTCGTCGCGGCTCCAGCCGGTGATGCGCTCGGCCGCCTCACTCCAGGCGACGATGCGTTCCTGCCGATCCAGCGAGAAGATCGCCGAGGCCGGCGCGCCCTCCGCGAGCAGGCGAAAATGCTCCTCGCTCTGCCGCAGCGCCTTGCGCGCGCGCTCATAGTCGAGGCTCTTGATCGTCTCCCAGCGGCCGGCGCGGCGGATCAGCGCGAATTCGTGCCGGGCGATCACCTCGACGATCTCGGGCGCGCCGATCAGACGCAGCGAATAGGAGCAGAGCGTCAGCATGCGCACGGACCCGTGCATGGCCGCGAGCCCGGTCTCATAGGTCATGAAGATCGACCAAGCCGTGGCGTCCACCTCGAAGGCGTTGCCGCTGGCGCGCAATCCGTCGAATCCCGCGCTCAGCGCCGCGTCATGGGCCGAGCGCCAATCGTCCAGCAGCCGGTTCTCGTCCAGCTGGCCGGCGCGAAGATACCACTCGTCCGGGGAGAGGATGTCGATGCGCCCCTGCGCGAGATCGGCCTCCAGATCGGGAACCAGCGTCGCCAGGCGCGCCTTGGCGGCGGCGACAGTCAGCGGCGGCGAGGCGACCCAGATGCAGCGCTCATTGGCCGCGAGGCCGGCCGCGAAATAGGGCGCGACAATGTCGAGCAGATCGTCGACCTCATCGAAGAACTGGCAGAAATGCGTGCCCCACGGCAAATCTCCTGCGCCCTCTATGCCAGAAGGGCGCGACAGCCGCTCGCTCCGCGACCGTAGAGTCACGAATTCCGTCGCGGTCTCAGCCTGCATCTAATCATTCCAGTATGTGCCGCCGCCATCTCCGGTTTGCAGGGCGCGCCCGCTCGCCTTCGATCCGCCAATCGGATGGGACCAAATGCGAACATTGCCGAATTGGGACAATGTTTCGTCGTCGCCTGTGCCGATCAAGAACCGCGCCACAGGGACCCGTCCCGAAACGAGCCGAAGCTTCGCCATTCAGTGGTTGGCGGCGCTACGCGCGGCGACGACCTCATGCGCTTGGCGCCCGACCACCTCGGTCAGATGATCGAAGGCGGCCTCGAAGAATCCGGCGCCCGAGGTGGCCGAGCGCAGCTCGACGATGAGATCGCCGATCTCCGCCTCCGGGATGAGCGCATCGAGCTCGTCCCACCCTTCCCATCCCGGGCGCGGACCAAAACCCAATATTTGTCCTCGCCGCGCCGAAACAATGCCCGTTGCGCGAGAGACCGCCTCGCTCGGCGCAAAAATGGCGACGGAGAGCATGGGCTCGAGCAGAACCGGCTCCGCTTTGCCCAGCGCTTCGATCATGCCGATGCGCGCCGCCGTGCGGAAGGCCATGTCCGAGGAGTCGACGCTGTGATAGGAGCCGTCGACCAGCACCGCCTCCACATCGACGACGGGGAAGCCGAGCGGCCCGCGCGCCAGCGCGTCGCGGCAGCCGGACTCGACCGAGGAGAAGTATTGTTTTGGCACAGTGCCGCCATGGACGCGCTCGGCGAAAGCGAAGCCTTCGCCACGCCCGCGCGGAGCCACCTCCAGCACGACATCGCCGAATTGCCCATGGCCGCCGGATTGTTTCTTGTGGCGGCCGCGTACGCTCACCGGATGACGGATCGTCTCCTTATAGCCGATGGCGGGAGCGTGAGTGGAGACGGTCACGCCATAGCGCGTGGCGAGGCGTTCCAAAGCGACACGAATATGCATCTCGCCCTGGCCGAGCAGCTTCATCTCGCCGAGCGCCTGATCATGCAGGAAGACGAGCGACGGGTCTTCGTCGATGAGCTTGGCCAGAGCGGCGGCGAGGCGCATCTCGTCCTTGCGATCGCCGACCGACAGCGCCAACGCATAGACGGGGCGCGGCGCGGCCAGCGGCGCCGGGGCGGGCGGCGCGCCGGCGCGCGCGTCCTGCAGAGCCTCGCCGGCGGCGATCCCGTCGAGCCGGCCGAAAGCCACGGTCTCGCCCGCCTCCGCTTTGGCCTGGCGCGTCGCCGTGGCGCCCAGCAGGGAGGAGACGCCGCTGATCTTCTCCTCCGCGCCGGACGAGCCGATCACCGCCTGTCCATCCGAGAAGGAGCCGCGCAGCACGCGCGCCAGCGACAGCTTGCCGCCATGCGGCGTATGGATGGAGCGGAACACATGGGCGAGGGCGGGGCCGGAATCGGCGACGCCGAGCCGGGCTCTGGTCGCGGCGACGCTCGGCGCCTCGTGACGCAAGGCTTTCAGCAGCCGCGTCACGCCGGCGCCGCGCTCCGCCGCGCCGATGAACACGGGCGCGACATGGCCGAAGCGCAGCTCCTTGGCGAGATCGTCGAAAATCTGGTCGCGCGGCGGCTCTATGTCGCTGAGCAATTCCTCCATCAGCGTGTCGTCGTAATCGGCGAGCCGCTCCAGCATGGAATAGCGCGCTTCCTTCTCCAGCACGGCGTCGCCGTCTTGCATCGCGACGACCTCGGAGGGCGCGTGCTCGCGATAGACATAGGCGCGCTCCAGCGCGAGATCGATGAAGCCGATCGCAATGCCATTGTTCCAGAGCGGGATTTGCCGCAACAGCAATGGCGTGCGCGAGGCCGATTGCAGCAGGGCGAGCGAGTCGCGCAGATTGCCTGTGGCGGAGTCGATCTTGTTGAGGAACAGAAAATGCGGAACGCGCGCTTCCTCCACCGCGCGCAGCGCGAGCTGCAAGGCCGGCAGCTTGCGCGGATCGGATTCGGCGACGACGATGGCGGCGTCGGCGACGGCGAGGACGCGGCGTTGCTCATGCGCGAATTCGACCGAGCCGGGACAATCGACGAAAGTGTAGCGGTCGCCGAGATAATCGGCGCGGCCGATGTTGCATTCGACGCTCATCGCATGGGCGCGCGCTTCGGGAGAGGCGTCGCCGATGGTGGAGCCGTCGCGCACCAGCCCTTGCCGCTGCACCGCTCCGCAGCGCGCGAGCAGGCATTCGAAAAGGCTGGTCTTGCCGCTCTGAAAAGGGCCGACAAGCGCGATCAGTCGCGCGCCTTCGGCTCGCGCCGCGCCGGACGTTCTCGTTTCACTCATGTCCCGCTCCCGTTCCCGGCGCCGGCGAGTGGAAACCTTGTCGGCTCCGTCGAGCTTGATGCTCCCACCACATGGGTCGTCGCGCAAGCGCTGAAAAGCGTTGCGGCGCCGCATAGATGCGCGGGAGCCGAGAGCTAGGCGAGGCGATGCGCGGCGTCGCTCCACTCGATCCAGCGTCCGTGAAAATCCGCGCGGCCGAGCGCAAAGCTCTCGCCGCCCGGCCAGAGCGTCAGCGTGAGCGCAGCGGAGCGCGTGTCGCCGTCGGCTTCCATTTGCAACCGCGCGAGCGGCGTCTCGAATGTCGCTACGGCGCCCGCGGCTTCGAGAGCGTCAGTGGCGCGGCGCTTGGTCTCGAGCGGCAAATATTGCCAGACGACCGTGTGATAGACGAAGCGCGCGACATTGGGGAGAGGTGGAGCGGCGAGCCGCGCCGCGAGCCAATCGCCGGCGTCGGCGCGCGCGACACGCTCGCGATGCTGAGAGGCGAGGGCGAGCGCGGTCTCCATGCGCGCGAGACGTTCGCTCTGATCCGGCCAGACATAGGCGAGCAGCCGTGCGCGATGTTCGGCGTCGCCGGGATCGAGCGGATCGACATCGCAGCCGGCGCGGGCGACGATCTGCAACGGCGCATCGCGCGAAGGCGCCGCGCCGCGCCAATCGCAGGCGAGGCGAAGAGGCGCGGAAGGATCGCCGAAAGCGCCGACGCCAAGATCATAGGCATAACGATCGAAATGCAGATTGAGCCCGGCGCTGGCGCCGATCTCGAATGTCTCCAGCGGCAGGCCCGTCGCCGCGGCGACGATCAGTGCGCCGCCCAGAATGACGCTGGAGCGGCCCGATTCATTGGTCTGCGGCGGACGATCGAGAAAGCCCGCGAGAAAATCGTCATGCGCCTCTATTGCGGATGCGACCTCGCGCGCGAGCCGCGCTTCGTCGAGCGCATGGGGCGGGTAAACGGCGGCGAGCGCGCGCGCCTTTCCCGATCGCGCCAGAAAATGCAGCGCGCCGCAAGCGCGCAGCGCCAGCGCATCGGCCTTGGCGCGCGGACCCCAAGAGGAAATCCTGCGGCCGAAGGCGCTGCGCTCGTCGAGCCCGGCGGCGAGCGTCTCGCAGAGCGCGGCGGTGAAGGGCGAGGCGAGATCGCGGCACGCCTTCGCTTGAAAATCAAAGGCGTCGGCGATCTCATCGGGCAGCCGTTTCGTCATTTCTCCAAGGCCTCCATAGGCGATTTTCGTAATCCGGCGCGGCGGCGAGAAATTGGTCGTTCCTGCGCTCGATTATGCGATAATTCACTTTGAGACGATCTCCCCTCCGTTCGCGAAGCGGCCGAATGTCATTCGGAGCAAATTCGCTCCGGCGCGCGGAGAATGAAAGATCGTCGGTTCGAGGAGGCTGAGCGTGACGCAGGATTTTCATCGTAGACAATTTCTGGGCGCAGCGGCGACGACCGGGGCTGCGCTGGCCGCCGGCGCGGCGCGCGCCGAGGAGAAAGCCGCCGTCGTGAAGCGCGCCGCCGTCGTCCATCAGCCGAAGCCGATGGCCTTCGATCCAAAGCGCGTCGAAGGAATGTCGGAGAAGATCCTCGTCTCGCATTACGAGAATAATTACATCGGCGCAGTGAAGCGGTTGAATGCGATCCTCGACCAGCTCTCCGGCCTCGATTTCGACAAAGCTCCCGGATTTCAGATCAACGGGCTGAAGCGCGAAGAGCTGATCGCCGCCAACTCGATGATCCTGCACGAGGTCTATTTCGCCGGGCTCGGCGCTTCGGGCAAGCCGGGGGCGGCGCTCGCCGCGGCGCTCGACCGCGATTTCGGCTCTTTCGACCGCTGGCGCGCCGAATTCGTCGCCATGGGAAAGGCGCTCGGCGGCGGCTCCGGCTGGGTGGTTCTGTCCTATGACCAGCATGGCGGGCGGCTGGTCAACAGCTGGGCGAACGATCATACGCAAGGTCTGGCGGGCGGCGATCCGATCTTTGTGCTCGACATGTTCGAGCACGCCTATCAGATGGATTTCGGGGCGAAAGCGGCCGATTACGTCAAGGTGGTCATGGCGGCGGCCGGCTGGTCCAACGCCGATCGTCTCTTCGAGAAATGCAGCAGAGCCTGACCGCCTGCCTCCGTGGGCGGGCGGCGTGCCCGGCTTCCACTGGCGGCCGAACCGCGTTACTAAGGCCGCTTCTCTAGCAAGGAGCCTTCATGCGGCCGAGCAAACGCGCGCCAGACGAAATGCGTCCCGTCAGCTTCGAACGGGGCGTCGCCCGCTACGCCGAGGGCTCGTGCCTCGTCAAATTCGGCAACACGCATGTCCTATGCGCCGCGACGCTCGAGGACAAGCCGCCGCCGTGGCTGCGCGGGCAGGGGCGCGGCTGGGTGACGGCGGAATACGCCATGCTGCCGCGCGCCACCCATACGCGCACGCGCCGCGAGTCGAGCTCCGGCAAGCCGTCCGGCCGCACGCAGGAGATTCAGCGCCTCATCGGCCGCTCGCTGCGCGCCGTCACCAATCTGCCGGCGCTCGGCGAGCGTCAGATCGTCGTCGATTGCGACGTCATCCAGGCCGATGGCGGCACGCGCACGGCCTCCATCACCGGCGCCTGGCTGGCGCTGCATGATTGCTTCCAATGGATGCGCTCGCGCTCCATCATCAAGGACAATCCGCTGCGCGATCATGTCGCCGCGGTCTCCTGCGGCGTCTGCAACGGCGAAGCGGTGATCGATCTCGATTATGCGGAGGATTCGACCGCCGAGACGGACGCCAATTTCGTTATCACCGGCTCTGGCGGGCTCGTCGAGGTGCAGGCGACGGCGGAAGTCGCGGTGTTCTCCGAGGATAATCTCGGCTCCATGCTGAAGCTGGCGCGCGGCGGCATCGAGCAGCTCGTGCAATTGCAGAAGGCGGCGCTGGCGTGACGCGCAGAATCGAAGGTCGTCTCGTCATCGCGACGCATAATCCCGGCAAGCTCTGGGAGCTGCGTCAGCTGCTCGAGCCGCATGGCGTCGACGCCGTCTCCGCCGGCGAGCTCGGCGTCGCCGAGCCGGAGGAGACGGAGACGACCTTCTCCGGCAATGCGCTTTTGAAAGCGCGCGCCTCCTGCGCGGCGACGGGCCTGCCGGCCTTCGCCGACGACTCGGGTCTCTGCGTCGAGGCGCTGGATGGCGCGCCGGGCGTCTATTCGGCGCGCTGGGGCGGCGATAATCGCGATTTCGCCGCCGCCATCCGCCGCGTCGAGCGCGAGCTGCAAGAGCGCGGCGCGACGGCGCCTTTCGCCGCGCATTTCATCTGCGCGCTCGCCATCGTCTGGCCGGACGGACATGTGGAAGAGTTCGAGGGCCGCGTCGATGGCGTGCTGGTGTTTCCGCCGCGCGGCGAGAAGGGCTTCGGCTATGATCCGATCTTTCTGCCGGACGGATTGGAGCGCACCTTCGGCGAGATGATGTCGGCCGAAAAGCATGCGCTGCCGGGCGACGGCTCGCGCGCGCTGTCGCATCGGGCGCGGGCGTTTCAGGCGCTGGCGAGGGCGTGCCTCGCCTGAAACGCGGAAAGCTTCCGCGCGCTTCAACGCAATAAAATCTCCACCCGCCGATTCTCCGCCCGGCTCGCCGGATCATCGCCCGCGACGATGGGCTGCTCGTCACCGACGCCGGCGCTGGTCAGCCGCTCGCGCGAGACGCCGATGCGGCGCAGATAGTCGAACACTGCGCGAGCGCGGCGCTGCGACAAATCGCGCTTGTCCTCGGGCGAGCCGACAGAATCCGAATGGCCGCGCAGCTCGAGCGCCGCATCCGGGCATTGCTTCAGCGCGCCGGCGAGACGCGCGAGGAATTTCTCCGCTCCCGCGCCGAGCGCGACGCTCTTGGCCGAGAAGCGGATTTTCTCCGAGGCCGCGAGCGCTGTCAGCGCCGCGCGGCAGGGCGAGCTTTCCACGGCGGTCGCGGGCGGCGGCAGGCTCGGCCCTTCCGGCGCCGGCAGCGTCGGGTCATTGGGGCTGTTCCAGACGAGCGCGGCTGGCGGGGGCGGCGGCGCGGCGGCGGGGGGCGCGGAGCGCTCGGCCGAGCGGCCTTCGGCGATCTTGTCCTTGCGGCCTTTTTTTGGGGGCGACGGCGCCTCGACCGGCCGGGGCCGCGCGGCGAGGGCGGCGGCGAGGCGCTCCTGCTCACGCTCCCATGCGGCTGCGGCGGCGCGATGGGCGTCCTGCTCCGCGGAGACGGCGGCGAGCGCCTCCTCGCGCTGGGCGGCGGCCTCCGGCGAGAGCGAATCCACCCGCCAGACCGTCCGCACGCCGGCGGCGCTCGCCAGCCGCTCCGCCAGCGCCCTATGGCCGGAAGCGTCGGCGGGCAAAAAGACATCGCGGCCGCTGACCTCGAAATTCAGAGGATCGCCGCCCTCCCGCTGCACCAGCGAGCCGAGACGATGCCCCAGCGCATCCTCGAGGCTCTTGGCCGCCTCGCTATTGGCGAGAATGGCGATGACCGCGACCATGCCGGCGCCGATGCGCCAGCCGAGATGATCGCGCGCGATCGGCCCCGACCACAGCGCCGCCGCGCCGAGCCCGGCCAGAAAGGCGGCGTAGAGCGCGAACACGCCCTCGAGGTAGAGCGCGAAACGGCCGAGCGCGGCCTTGGCGAGAATGGCGACGAGGCACAGCGCCAGCGCGAGGAAGAAGTCCCCCTCGCGCAGCAGCGAGGGATCGTCGTCCGCGCGGCGCAGGCTCGCGAGGCCGGAGAGGGCGCCGACGAGGAAAGCGCTGGCGAGCCAAAGTCCATAAAAGCTGAGAAAATAGGTCATGGGGGGCGCGGCATCTCGAGCGGGACGTCCCGCGAAGCGGCAATTAACGCCGCTTTCACGCCTTTCAATGCGGCAATGCGAAACCATTCGTCCCGGCAAAGCTTCCGGCCGCGTTTCAGCAGCGTGACCTTCTCGGCCTACCGTGGCATAAAGCCCCCATGGCTGCGACGATTCGAAACGCGTTCGACCCGGGCTTCGGCGTCTATGTGCACTGGCCGTTCTGCCTGTCGAAGTGTCCCTATTGCGACTTCAACAGCCACGTCCGCAAGGGCGAGGTCGATGAAGATCGCTTTGTGGACGCCTTTCGCACGGAGATTGCCCATCGCGCCGCTCTGGCGCCGGGACGCGAGGTGCGCTCGGTGTTCTTCGGCGGCGGCACGCCCTCGCTGATGCTCCCATCCACGCTGGAGGCGATCCTCCGGGCGATCGCCGATCATTGGCCGATGGCCGCCGATTGCGAGGTCACGCTCGAGGCGAATCCCACCAGCGTCGAGGCTTCGCGCTTCCGCAGCTTCAAGGCGGCCGGCGTCAATCGCGCCTCGCTCGGCGTGCAGGCGCTCAACGACATAGAATTGCGGGCGCTCGGCCGCCAGCATTCGGTGGCCGAGGCGCTCGCCGCGCTCGATGTCGCCAATAAGATTTTCGAACGCACCTCCTTTGATCTCATCTACGCCCGTCCGCAGCAGACGCCTGCGGCGTGGCGCAAGGAGCTGGAGCTGGCGCTGGGGCGCGTGACGGAGCATGTCTCGCTCTATCAGCTCACCATTGAGCCGGAGACGATGTTCGAGCGCATGGTGGACGCCGGCAAGCTCGATCTGCCCGACGTCGACACGCAGCGCGCGCTATGGGACGTTACGCAAGAGGTCACCGCCCGCGCCGGCCTGCCGGCCTATGAGGTCTCCAACCACGCGCGGCCCGGCTCGGAATGCCGGCACAATCTCGTCTATTGGCGCTATGGCGAATATGCCGGCGTCGGCCCCGGCGCGCATGGGCGGCTCATCACGCCGCGCGGCCGCCGCGCTCAGGCGACCGAGAAGCACCCGGAAATGTGGCTCACCTGCGTCGAGACGGAGGGCCATGGCCTCGTCGAGGATGATCTGCTCTCGGCGGAGCAGGAGGGCGACGAGTTTCTGCTGATGGGCCTGCGCCTGCGCGAGGGGATAGATCCGGCGCGCTTCTTCGCCCTCACCGGCAAGAAGCTGTCGCAATCGCGCGTCGCCGAGCTGATCGGCGACGGGCTCGTCGAGCTGACCCGCGACAATCGCATCCGCGTGAGCTCGGAAGGGTTTCCCGTGCTCGACGCGGTGGTGGCCGATCTCGCGGCGTGACGCCGCGCCGGCTCACCGACCTCTCATGAGAAATCGATACCCGGCCAGGGCAGCGCGCCGTCGCCACGATGGAGCGCCTCGGCCTCGGGCGTGAAGGCGCCGTCGGCGCCATGCAGAATCAGCGGCGGGTAGAGCGCCAGCGGCGCCTTCGAGCCTTTGACGCCGCGCAGCAGAATGCGCGTCGCCGCTTCGCCCTCGCGCGGCGCGATCGGCAATAGTTCGAGCGCGCCGAGCCGCGCGCCGACGCCGGCGAGGCAATCGGGCAGAGCGTCGGCGCGATGGATCATCACCAGCGCGCCGCCGGGGCGCAGCAGCGCGACGCAGGCGCGCAGCCAGGGCTCCAACCCGCCCGCGCTCATATGCGCGAGCGCGCGTCGCGGATCGGGAGAGACGCGCGCGCGGCCCGGCGTGAGATAGGGCGGGTTGGTGAGGATCAGATCGGCGTTCGCGCCCTCGAGGCCGACGGCGCGGCGCGCGGCGGCGGAGAGGACATCGCACTCGAAAACGCGCGCGCGCTCGCCGAGCCCATTGGCCGCGACATTCCCGCGAGCGAGCGAAGCAGACAAAGCGTCGATCTCGACGAGGCCGATCGTCGCCAGCGGCGCCCGCTGCGCGGCGACGAGGCCGACGGCGCCGACGCCGGCGCCTATGTCGAGCAAAAGACCGCCGAGCGCGCGCGGCGCGGCGGCGGCGAGCAGAATGGCGTCGGTTCCCGCCCTATGGCCGCGCGAGGGCTGCAGCAGCCGCAATTTGCCGCCGAGAAAAGCGTCGGCGCGTGACGCAGCGGGCGCGCTCATGCAGGCCGACGCGCAGAGGCGAAGCCGCCTGCGCTGTGGCGAGCCGCAGAGCGGGCGAGGCTTTCGGCGCGGGAGACGCTCGCGCGCATCCCGGCTTGCCGCGAGACCTGCAAAGCCTTAAGTTCCCTTCACATTCGACAGAGTCAAGCCAAAGGGGTCTACGTGGGCATCGTCATACCGCTGGAGGACAAGGAAAAAAAGTCCGCCGGCCTCGATAATCTCCTTTCGCTGATCGGCCCCGACCTGCAGCGCGTCAACCAGCTGATCCTGCAGCGCACCGGCTCCGACGTGACGACGATCCCAGAGGTCGCCAATCATCTCATCTCTGCGGGCGGCAAGCGCCTGCGGCCGATGCTCGTGCTCGCCACCGCCGGCATGTGCGGTTATGAGGGCGACGGCCATATCAAATTCGCCGCCGGCATAGAATTCATGCATACGGCCACTCTGCTGCACGACGATGTCGTCGACGAGAGCGACATGCGCCGCGGCAAGATCGCCGCGCGAATGTTGTGGGGCAATGAGACCTGCGTGCTGGTCGGCGATTTTCTGCTCGGCCACGCCTTCAAGATGATGGTCGAGCCCGGCGTGCTCTCTTGCCTCTCCGTCGTGTCGCAGGCCGCCGCCGTCATCGCCGAGGGCGAGATTCTCCAGCTCAACGCCGCCAAGGACACGCAGACGACGGAAGACGCCTATATGGCGGTCATCCGCTCCAAGACGGCGGAGCTGTTCGCCGCCGCGGCGGAGGTCGGCCCCATGCTCACCGGCCGCTCCAAGGCGGACGAGGCCGCTTGCCGCAGCTATGGCATGAATCTCGGAATCGCCTTCCAGCTCATCGACGATGCGCTCGACTATGGCGGACAATCGTCCAAGCTCGGCAAGAATGTCGGCGATGATTTCCGCGAGGGCAAGATCACTCTGCCCGTCGTGCTCGCCTTCCGCCGCGGCTCGGAGACCGAGCGCGAGTTCTGGCGCCGCACGCTGGAGAAGGGCGAGATCAACGACGGCGACGTCGAGGCCGCCTGCGCGCTGATGAAAAAGCACGACGCCATCAAGGACACGGTCGATCGCGCGAGCCATTACGGCGCCATCGCGCGCGATGCGCTGGAGATTTTCCCGGCCTCGCCGTGGAAGTCGGCGCTGCTCGAGGTCGTCGATTTCTGCGTCGAGCGCGCCTATTGACGCGAAAACGCCCCGCAGGCGAATAGCCATGCGGGGCGTCGAGGGACTCTCGAGGAGGATTGGACGCGGGAAGCGTCAGTCGTGCTCGGGACCTTCGTGCGGACCGCCCCACTCATGGCCGTGATGCGGGCCCTTGGCGATCGTATGCAGCAGAATGGCGAAGCGGCGCTTCTGGGCGTCGTCCAGGCTGTCGAAGAGCGGCTTGGCCGCCTCGGCGAGCTTCGCCGTCTCGGCGGCTTTCGCCGCGAGCGCCTTGGAGCGCCACTGCAGACCTTCGATCACGCTGCGATGCTCCTGGATGTCCTTCATCTTGTCCTTGGCCTCGGCGAAGCGGGCGGCGCGCGCCTTGGCGATGTCGCGCAGCGAGGCTTCCACCGCCGGCCAGTTCTTCTCCTGGGCCGGGGTGAGCTTCAAGCCGGCCTTCAGAGCGGCGATCTTGGCGTCGGTGAAGGCGGCGTGATCCTCTGCCGAGAATTGGGGATGATGATGCTCGCCGGGAGCCGGCTCCGCAAAGACTCCAGCCGAGAGCGGAAGGGTGAGAGCGACCGCAGCGACGGCGGCGAGGAGATGTTTCTTCATGAGCGTTCACCTGGGGGGAATGGGTGGACTTGACGCTTAGACAATTCGTTCTCGGCAGCCGAAAAGCAACTTAATGTTTGGTAATGTCCAGCCTCAGAAATCTTTCGTTTACATAAGCTTTTACGTATTCGACCGGATAGTGGCGGCGCGGCGCGTCGCGTCTCGATCACAGAGGAGACAAAAGAGTGAGCGCATTCACCGCCATACGGATCGACAAGGACGAGGCCGGCTATCGCGCAGCCTATGCCGAGCTCAGCGAGAGCGAGCTGATGGAGGGCGACGTCGATGTCGCGGTCACGCACAGCACCGTCAATTACAAGGACGGCCTCGCCGTCACCGGCAAGGCGCCGGTGGTGCGGCGCTTTCCGATGATTCCGGGCGTCGATTTCGCGGGCGTCGTCACGCGCTCGAGTCATCCGAACTTCCGGCCGGGCGAGCAGGTGATCGCCGGCGGCTGCGGGCTCGGCGAGCAGCATTTCGGCGGTTTCTCGCAGCGCGCGCGGGTCAGCGGCGATTGGCTGGTGCATTTGCCGCAAGGGCTGACGCCGGAGCAGGCGATGGCGATCGGCAGCGCCGGCTACACCGCCATGCTCTGTGTGATGGCCTTGGAGCGGCAGGGGCTCGAGCCCTCGCGCGGGCCGGTGGTGGTGACGGGCGCGGCGGGCGGCGTCGGCTCCGTGGCGGTGGCGCTGCTGGCGGCGCTGGGATGGCGGGTCGTCGCATCCACTGGACGTCCCGAGGAGGAGGCCTATCTCAAAGATCTGGGCGCGTCGGAGATCGTCGATCGCGCTGAGCTCTCCGTCCCCGGCAAGCCGTTGCAAAAGCAGCGTTTCGCCGGCGGCGTCGATACGGTGGGCTCGGTGACGCTCGCCAATGTTCTGGCGCAGACCTCGATCGACGGCGTCGTCGCGGCCTGCGGCAATGCGCAGGGAATGGAGCTGCCGACGACTGTCGCGCCCTTCATCCTGCGCGGCGTTTCGCTCATCGGCGTCGAGAGCGTTCGGCCCAGCCTGCCCTTGCGGCGCAAGGGCTGGGAGCGTCTGGCGCGCGATCTCGACAAAGGATTGCTCGCCAGAATGACGGAGACGGCGCCTTTCGCGCAGGCGCTCGAGCGCGCGCGATCGATCGTCGCCGGCAAGATCAGAGGCCGGCTGGTGATCGAGATCGGCTGACGCGCAGCGGCGTCGAACAGGACGTGATGATATGAGCAGCGCCTTCACCAAAGAGCAGGACGACGACGAGCTCCGCCAGGAGCTGCCCGATCGTCCCATCAGCCCGCATCGCAATCTCGTGACGCCGGAGGGCCTCGCGATGATCGAGGCGGAGCTGGCGCGGCTGCACGACGAGCTGGAGTCGGCGCAGGCGAAGGACGACAAGGGCGCCGTGGCGCTCGCGGCGCGCGATCTGCGCTATTGGTCGGCGCGGCGCGCCACCGCCGAGGTCGTGCGGCCGATCGCCGATCACGAGCAGGCGCGCTTCGGCCATCGCATCGTCATAGAGGACGACGCCGGCAAGCGTCAGAGCTTTCGCCTGGTCGGCGAGGACGAGGCCGATCCCGCCAAAGGGCTCATTCCCTATGTCGCGCCGCTCGCCAAGGCGCTGCTCGGCAAGAGCGTCGGCGATGGCGTCGAGGTGATCCACCACAGCGCCAAAATCGTCGAGATCGGCTGACTCTCCGGCGAGGAACCGCGCGGCGACCGCGCGGTTCGTCTTTGCGTCAGGCCGCTTTCTTGACCGCGGGCTTGGCCTGCGGCTTGGCTTTCTCGGCGGCGGCGGGCTCGGCGGCCTGCTTGCGCGCCGCAGGCTGCTCCTGCTTGGCCACGACCTTCTCCACCTTGGCGGCGGGCGCGGCCTTCTCGGGCGCTTTGGCGGCGACCTTGGCCGCAGGCTTCGCCTCCGCCTTGGCCTCGACCTTGGCCTCCGCCTTGACGGCAGGCTTCACCTCGACCTTGGCCGGAGCTTCCGCCTTCGTCTCCGGCTTGGCGGCGGCCGCGGGCGTGAAGCCCTTCTTGAGGCGGCGCTTCACCGATTGCCACAATTCACGCATTTCCTGAGCTGCGACGCCCTCGGGATTGAGCTCGCAGACGCCGAGGCCGAGGCGAGCCGCTTCCTGATAA
Organism: Methylosinus sp. C49; assembly: GCF_009936375.1. Lineage (GTDB taxonomy): Bacteria > Pseudomonadota > Alphaproteobacteria > Rhizobiales > Beijerinckiaceae > Methylosinus. The sequence continues at coordinate 1,920,602 of NZ_AP022332.1, forward strand.
TCGACGCGCGCCGAGACCATGGGGGAGAGCAGCGCGCCGATCGACTGCAGCGCTTGCGCGCCCTGGTCGACGCGGGCGTTCTGCTGGGCGGGCGGGCACTGGTTGAGAAGAAAGGCGTAATCCTTCTTCTTATCCTTGATGCTGGCGCGGGTCAGCTCGCAGGCCCACAGATCGAAGACATTGGGGCGCGCGGGAATGATGCAGAGATCGGCGACGCGAATGGCGGCGTCCGAATATTCGCTGTCGGCGCCGGGCGCATCGATGACGACGAGGGTCACGCCCTTCTTCTCCAGCGCGGCGAGCGCCTTGCCGAGCTTGGCCGGCGGCACATGCTCGACCGGCACGTCGGACGCGTCACGCGCCTTCGACCATTTGACCAATGATTGAAGCGGATCCAAATCGATTATGAAAACACGCTCGCCTGCGCTACTGGCGGCGACGGCGATGCTGCTGGCGAGCGTGCTCTTTCCGGCGCCGCCCTTCTGCGTGACGAATGCGATAGTGCGCATGCTGATCGACCTGTGGTTGAAAGTTTAGGGCTCCTACGCCGCCAGGACGCCACGAGAGAACAGGGGAAGGTCGCTAGAATTTTACAGAATCGTAATAGCCTCCGAATGGTTAACCGGCGGTTAAATAGGCTCCGGCAAAGGTAAAGGTTCGGAAACTACGAACTAAGCGGGCGCAGGCGCGCGGGCGGGGCGTCGGCGCCGACGATCGTCTATAATGGCGTCCCATGAGTGATTTGTTCGCCGCCGCAGGGCTCGATCGCAATGCGCCGCATCCGCTGGCCGACCGCCTGCGTCCGCAGCGGCTGGAGGAGGTCGCCGGCCAGGACCATCTCGTCGGCCCGGACGGGGCGCTGACGCGCGCGATCCGTTCCGGCTCGATCGGCTCGCTGATCTTCTGGGGGCCGCCCGGCACCGGCAAGACGACAGTGGCGCGCCTTCTCGCCCATGAGACCGATCTCTCCTTCGTGCAAATCTCGGCGATCTTCACCGGCGTCGCCGATTTGAAGAAGACCTTCGAGGCGGCGCGCGCGCGCCGCGCCATGGGGCAGGGGACGCTGCTCTTCGTCGACGAAATTCACCGCTTCAACCGCGGCCAGCAGGATTCCTTCCTGCCGGTGATGGAGGACGGCTCGGTCACGCTGATCGGCGCGACGACGGAAAACCCCTCTTTCGAGCTCAACGCCGCGCTCTTGTCGCGCGCCCGCGTCCTGACCTTCAAATCGCTGGACGCCGAGGCGATCGAGAAGCTGCTGCAGCGCGCCGAGCAGGCCGAGGGCAAGCCCCTGCCGCTCGACGAGGACGCCCGCGCCGCTCTCGTGGCCATGGCCGACGGCGATGGCCGCGCCTCTTTGACTCTCGCCGAGGATGTCTGGCGCGCGGCGGGGGAGGGCGAGGTCTTCGATCGCGCCCGGCTCGCCGAGATCGTGCAGCGGCGCGCGCCCATCTACGACAAAGCGCAGGAAGGCCATTACAATCTCATCAGCGCGCTGCACAAATGCGTGCGCGGCTCCGACCCGGACGCCGCCCTCTATTATTTCGCGCGAATGCTGGTCGCCGGCGAGGACCCGCTGTTCCTCGCCCGGCGAATCGTCCGCATGGCGGTGGAGGATATCGGCCTCGCCGATCCGCAGGCGCTGGTCGTCGCCAACGCCGCCAAGGACGCCTATGATTTTCTCGGTAGCCCGGAGGGCGAGCTGGCCCTCGCGCAGGCCGTTCTCTATGTGGCGACCGCGCCCAAATCCAACGCCGGCTATGTCGCCTATAAGGCCGCTCGCCGCCTCGCCGAGGAAAGCGGCTCGCCCATGCCGCCCAAGACCATCCTCAACGCGCCGACCAAATTGATGAAGAGCGAAGGCTATGGCGAGGGCTATCGCTACGATCACGATGAGCCGGACGCTTTCTCCGGCCAGGATTATTGGCCGGAGGCGCTCGGCCGGCAGAATCTCTACCGCCCGGTGGAGCGCGGCTTCGAGCGCGAGATCGCCAAGCGGCTCGACTATTGGGAGCGGCTGCGGCGGGAGCGGCGCGGGGCCTGAAACGGCGCGCAAGCCATTGAAAGAAGAGTCGTTCTCGGCAGGCGAAACTCGCTGCGCCGTCCGCGGATATTCATCTTCAATGCTTACATCGCGTTCCGACTTATCTTCAAATGCTTGTTCACATTCGGCATTCGAGCCTGGACGGCGCTCGTCGTCCTTAGGCCGACCCAGCCTCCGCGAGCCGATGCGGCTTCTGCGATAAAATATTGGTATTATTATATATTTAAGACTTTTTCTGTGATTCGCGCGGGTGGGACTATGTGTATCCGAATATGTCAAGCATAGATTTTGTCACAGCGTATTCGATGTGATTTAATTGTCACAATCATAATGAAATCGAACCAGCGACGAAGCAAATCGGCGCCGCCAGCGTTGACGCGGCTTTGGGCCGGGGCATAGATCACGGTCGATCGGCAACACCGAGCGGTCGTTCGGTTCCGGCGTCGGGGGGGCGCGCGGGACGGTCACGACGGCCGCACTGATCAGTGAGGGAACCTATGAAGACTCTTTCCGCCGTCGGCGCTATCGCGCTGGCCATCGCCGCCGCTCCGGCTTTCGCGGCCGACCTTCCGTCGCAGAAGGGCGCGCCCGCCTTCGTCGCTCCGGCCGCGCCGGCCTTCAGCTGGACCGGCCTCTACGCCGGCGTGAACATCGGCTATGGCTGGACCGACAACAACAATGTCAGCGGCCTGTCGTCCTTCGGCCTGCTGCCGGTTTCGGCCTGGTCCTATGGCGCCTCCAACGCCGATGGCGTGCTCGGCGGCGTCCAGCTCGGCTATAATTATCAGTTCGCCGGCACGGGCTTCGTGGTCGGCCTCGAGGCCGATTTCCAGGGCGCCGATCTGAAGGGCTCCACCGGCGGCTTCGGCTTCGGCCTGCTGCCCTCCGGCGTGACCGCGAATCAGCGTCTCGACTGGTTCGGCACGGTGCGCGGCCGCGTCGGCTACGCCGTTCTGCCGACCCTGCTGGTCTATGGCACGGGCGGCTTCGCCTATGGTCAGGGCTCGACGACCTTCTCTTATGCGGATGGCGCCGGCTTCGCCGCTTTCGGCTCCGAGTCCGGCACGCGCACCGGCTGGACCGCCGGCGGCGGCGTGGAATGGGCTTTCCTGCCGGGGTGGTCGGCCAAGGTCGAGTATCTCTACACGGAGCTCGAGCGTGGCAATGCGATCGGAACTCCGACCTTCCCGCCGGTGCTGTTCGTCGGCCAGCGCGGCGTGGAGAACACGTTCCACACCGTTCGTGTCGGACTGAACTATCACTTCAATCTGTTCGGCGCGCCGGCTCCGGTGGTCGCGAAATACTGATCTCTTCCGAGATCGGGAGGATGAAGAGCCCGGCGCATTGCGCCGGGCTTTTTTATTGGCGCGATTCCTGCGCTCGAATTCTGTTCGACAAGCAGGTGCGGCGCCCATTTTTCCGGCGCTCCGGCGTGGACGCGGCCGGCCGTACGGGTTAGAAAAGTTCCGAGATGCGACTGCGAGACTTGTCCCACTTGCTCCGCCTTCCGGCGGTATCGAACGTCGTTCCGACCGACGCCGAGGCGCGACGGCCGAGCGGCTTTCCAGTTTGGAGCACTTCTAATTCGGGGTGCTCGCGCGCTCTGCGCCTCTGCGCCGCGCTGCTGGCGAGCGCCATGCTCGGCTCGCTGTTTCCGCAAATTTCCGCGCCGATTCGCGCTCTGCTCGGCGCCGGCGAGAAAGCCGCCGAGAGCGCCGACGCCAAGGGCGTAGATGGCCTCGTCAAGCTGACCGCCGAGCAGATCGCCGCCGCCAAGATCGCCACGGTCGCGGCGGCCCCCGGCGTGTTGACGCGCGATGTGGCGGCTCCCGCCGTCGTCTCGGTCGATCCCGACCGCATCGGCCGCGTCGCCGCCAAGGTCGTCGGCGCGGTCGCCGAATTGCGCAAGAGGCTCGGCGATCCGGTCGAGAAGGGCGAGGTGATCGCCATCATAGAGAGCCGCGAGGTCGCGGACGCCAAGAGCGACTATCTCGCCGCCAAAGTGGGCCTCGATCTGCAATCGGCGCTGTTCCAGCGCGAGAAAGGGCTCTTCGACAAGAAGATCTCCGCCGAGCAGAATTTTCTGAAAGCCCGCGGCGCCTATGAGGAGGCGAGGCTCCGCGTCGAGCTGGCGCGCCAGAAGCTCGCCGCGCTCGATCTCTCGGAAGGGGAGATCGCCGCTCTCGCCGGCCAGCCGGTCGGCGAATTGCGCCGCAAGGAGATTCGCGCGCCCATCGCCGGCAAGGTGATCGAGCGCCGCGCCGATCTCGGCCAGCCGGTCGGCGGCGATGCGCAGATTTATGTCGTCGCCGATCTTTCCACTGTCTTCGCCGATATCGCCGTCGCCATCGCCGATCTGCCGTCGGCGCGCGAGGGGCAGAGCGTGCGCCTCTCGCATGACGGCGAGGAGGAGGCCGCGGGCCGCATCGTCTTCATCGGCCCCATGCTCGATCACGAGACGCATTCCGGCCGCGCCGTCGCGTCTTTCGCCAATGCGGATTTCGCGCTTCGTCCCGGCACGGCGATGACGGCGCGCATCACCCTCGAGGAGAAGAATGTGCGCCTGCGCCTGCCGCGCTCGGCGCTGCTCACCTTCGAGGGCGAGACGGTCGTCTTCGTGCGCACGCCCGAAGGCTTCGTGAAGCGCAAGGTGGAGACGGGCGCGAGCGACAATGAGGCGATCGAGATCGTCTCCGGGCTCGAGGAGGGGGAGCAGGCGGCCGCGACCAATGTCTTCGTGCTGAAGGCGGAACTCGGCAAGTCGCGGCTCGAAGGGTTGGACTGACCGCCCGACTCGTCGATGACGGCGGCGCGCGACGGGGAATGTGTGACTATAGATGATCGAGCGTTGCATCGCCTTTTCGGTTCGCCAGCGTTGGCTCATCGCGCTGCTGACCCTGCTCGCCTGCCTCATCGGCGCCGCATCGCTCGATCGCCTGCCGATCGACGCCGTGCCGGACATCACCAATAATCAGGTGCAGATCAACGCCATCGCGCCGGCGCTGTCGCCGACCGAGGTCGAGAAGCAGATCACTTTCCCCATAGAGAATGCGATCGCCGGCATTCCCGGCCTCGAATATACGCGCTCGCTCTCGCGCAACGGCTTCTCGCAGGTGACGGCGGTGTTCGCCGAGAAGCTCGACATTTATTTCGCGCGCCAGCAGGTGAACGAGCGCCTCGCCGAAGCCAAGGAGAATTTCCCCGTCGGCGTCGAGGCGCGCATGGGGCCGATCGCCACGGGCCTCAGCGAAATCTATATGTGGGCGATCCGCTATGCGCCGAAGACGCCGGGCCGCAAATATCTCGATGGCGAGCCGGGCTGGCAGAATGACGGCTCCTATCTGACGCCGGACGGGCAGCTCTTGCGCAACGAGCTCGAGCGCTCCGCCTATCTGCGCACCGTGCAGGATTGGATCGTCAAGCCGCAGCTCAAGGTCGTGCCCAATATAGCGAGCATCGATTCTCTCGGCGGCTTCGTGAAGCAATTCGACGTGCGGCCGGATGCGATGAAGCTCTATTCGCTCGGCCTCTCCTTCGGCGATGTGGCGACGGCGCTCGAGCGCAACAATCAGAGCCGCGGCGCCGGCTATATAGAGCGCAATGGCGAAGGCTATGTGGTGCGCAGCGGCGGCCGTCTGGAGACGATGGACGACATAGAGCGCGTCGTCGTCTCGACGCGCAATGGCGTTCCGATCCGGGTGAAGGACATTGCGGAGGTCGGCGTCGGCCGCGAGATGCGCGTCGGCAGCGCCAGCATGGATGGCGAGGAGGTCGTCATCGGCACGGCCTTGATGCTGATAGGCGGCAATAGCCGATCGGTCTCCGCCGCCGTCGGCGCCAAGCTCGACGCCATTCGCCCCTCGCTGCCGCCGGGGATAGAGGCGAAGACGATCCTCGACCGCACCGTGCTGGTCGATGCGACAATCCGCACGGTCGCCTCCAATCTCGCCGAGGGCGCGCTGCTCGTCATCGTCGTGCTGTTTCTGCTGCTCGGCAATTTCCGCGCGGCGCTCATCACCGCGCTGGTCATTCCCATCACCATGCTGCTGCTCGCCACCGGCATGGTCTATGGCCGCATCAGCGCCAATCTCATGAGCATGGGCGCGCTGGATTTCGGCCTCATCGCCGATGGCGCGGTGATCGTCGCCGAGAACAGCCTGCGTCATCTCTTCGAGCGGCGCCATACGCTCGGCCGCGCGCTCTCGCTCGAGGAGCGGCTGCAGACGGTCATCGCCTCCGCCGTGGAGATGATCCGACCGACCGTTTATGGCCAGGCGATCATCATCCTCGTCTATGTGCCTCTGCTGTCCTTCTCGGGCGTCGAAGGCAAGATGTTCCACCCCATGGCGCTGACGGTGATATTGGCGCTCGCCGCCGCCTTCATTCTTTCGCTCACCTTCGTGCCGGCGATGATCGCCATTCTCGTCTCCGGCCGCATAGAGGAGAGCGAGAATAAATTCATCGCTTCATTGAAGCGCGCCTATCTGCCGCGCTTGCAGAGCGCCATCGCTTCGCCGCGCCGGCCCATCGCCATCGGCGCCGGCGCTTTTCTGCTGGCGCTGCTGCTCGCCTCGCGGCTCGGGCAGGAGTTCATCCCGACGCTCGACGAGAAGAATCTCGCGATGCAGGCGGGCCGCATTCCGAGCGCCTCGCTCACCCAGTCGCAGGCGATGCAGAACGACGTCGAGAACGCCATTCATCGCGCGCCCGAGGTCGCCTATGTCTTCTCCAAGACCGGCACGGCGGAAGCGGCGACCGACCCCATGCCGCCCAATCTCACCGACACCTATATTTTCTTGAAGCCGCGCGAGGAATGGGCCGATCCCAAGCTCCCCAAGGAGGAGCTGATCCGCCGCATCGACGGCCATGTGTCCGAGCTCCCCGGCAATCTCTATGAGTTTTCGCAGCCAATTCAGCTGCGCTTCAACGAGCTGCTCGCCGGCGTTCGCGGCGATCTGGCGGTGAAGGTGTTCGGCGAGGATTTCGACTCTATGGTCAAGGAGGCCGAGCAGATCGCCGGCGTGCTGCGCGGCGTCTCCGGCGCCGAGGATGTGAAGGTCGAGCAGATCGCGGGCCTGCCCTTCCTCGAGATCAAGATCGACAAGACCGAGATCGCGCATCTCGGCCTCAGCGTCGCGGAAGTGCAGGACGTGATCGGCGCGGCGGTGGGCGGCCAGCGCGCCGGCGTCGTCTTCGAGGGCGATCGACGCTTTCCGATCATCGTGCGTCTGAAGGACGAATTGCGCCGAGACATTCGCGCGCTCGAGAATCTGCCCGTCTCCGTGCGCGGGCACGACACGGGGCAGACGCGCACCGTGCCGCTGAAGCAGGTCGCCTCCTTCTCCTTCCATGAGGGGCCGAACCAGATATCGCGCGAGAATGGCAAGCGCCGCGTCGTCGTCACCGCCAATGTGCGCGGGCGCGATATCGCCTCCGTCGTCTCCGAGGCGCAGGACAAGGTGAAGGCGAGAGTCACGCTCGCCGCCGGCGATTGGCTCTCCTGGGGCGGCCAGTTCGAGAATCTCGCCGCCGCGCGGCAAAAGCTCGTGCTCGTCGTGCCGCTGTGCTTCTTCCTCATCTTCCTCCTGCTCTATTCGGCGCTCGGCTCGGCGCGCGACGCGCTCATCGTGTTCAGCGCCGTGCCTTTGGCGCTGTCCGGCGGCGTCGCCGCGCTCTGGCTGCGCGGCATGCCCATGTCGGTCTCCGCCGCGGTCGGCTTCATCGCGCTCTCCGGCGTCGCCGTGCTCAATGGCCTCGTCATGCGCAGCTATATTCTGCAGCTCGTGCAGCAGGGCCGCGCGCCGCGCGAGGCCATTGTCGAAGGCGCGATGACGCGCCTGCGTCCGGTGGCGATGACGGCGCTCGTCGCCTCGCTCGGCTTTTTGCCGATGGCCTTTGCGACGGGCACGGGCGCGGAAGTGCAGAAGCCGATCGCCACTGTCGTCATCGGCGGCCTCGTCAGCGCGACAATTCTGACGCTCTTCGTGCTGCCGGCGCTCTATGCGCTGTTCGGCCGCGATGAAGCGGTCGTTGCGGCGGAGGAGGATGTCATCCCAGAGCCGCGAGGCGCCGACGCATGAGAGGCGTTTGCGTCTTCGCTCTGGGGCTCGCTCTGCTGACGCCGGCCGCCGCCTCGGGAGAAACCCTCGCCGGCGCGTTGGCCCGCGCCTATGAGCTCAATCCGACGATCAATTCCGCGCGCGCCGGTCAGCGCGCCAATGACGAGAATGTGCCGCGCGCGCTCGCGCAATTTCGTCCTAGCGTGAGGACCGACGCCTTTCTCGGCGTCGAGCGGCGCCGCTCGGTGCAGAAGTCCTTCGAATACGACAATGGCAATTACCTCGATCCGATATGGGTCGAGAGCATTCAGAACAATCGTGGCGGCGGCGGGCCGCCGCGTTCCGCCGTGCTCAGCGTCGAGCAGCCCTTGTTCGACGGCTTTCGCACGCGTAACGCCGCGCTTTCCGCCGAGACCAATGTGCATGCGGGACGCGAGCGGCTGCGGCTCATGGAGCAGCGGGTGCTGTTCGAGGCCGTTTCCGTCTATATGAACGTGCTGCGCGACACCGCTGCGCTGCGCTTGCAGCAGAACCATGTGTCCGTGCTCGAGGAGCAGCTGCGCCAGACCAAGGAGCGCTATGCCGCCGGCGAGATCACGCCGACCGACATTGCGCAAGCCGAGGCGCGCCTCTCCGCAGGCCGCTCGCAAGCCGCGACGGCGCGCGCCGAGCTCGACGCCGGCCTCGCGCGCTATGCGCAGATCATGGGAGCGGAGGCGAAGCGCCTCGCGCCGGCCGAGCCGATCGATCGTCTGCTGCCGAAGACGCGCGAGGCGGCCGAGCGCATCGCGCTCGTCGAGCATCCGGTGGTGCGCGCGGCGCAGCATGACGCCGAGGCCGCCGATCTCGACATAAGGGTGATCGAGAGCGATTTTCTGCCCAGCCTCTCCATGGTCGGCAAGGTCTACACCGAGTCCGATATCGACGGCCGCGGCAATCGCGCTCTCGGCGCGCAAGTGCTCGGCAAATTATCGGTGCCGATCTATTCCGGCGGCGGGACCTCGGCGCGGCTGCGCCAGGCGAAGGAGACCGCAGGGCAGAAGAAATTCGACGTCGACGCCGCGCGCGCCGAGTTGATGGCGCTGACGCGCGCCAATTGGGGAGGGCTGCAGGCCGCCAAGGCGCAGATCGTCGCCGCCAGCGCGCAGATCGCCGCGGCCGAGCGCGCGCTCGAGGGCGTGCGCGAGGAGGCCAAGGCCGGCAAGCGCACCACGCTGGAAATTTTGAACGCGCAGCAGGAGCTGCTCGGCGCGCGTCTGGCGCTGGTCGTCGCGCAGCGCGACCGCGTCGTCGCCTCCTACGCCGTGCTGGCGGCGATGGGCCGATTGTCGGCGCAGCAGCTCGGACTCTCCGTCGCGGCCTATGACGCCTCCGCGCATTTCGATGCCGTCAAGGATTCATGGGGCGGAATCGAAACGCCCGGCGGCCGCTGAGAGCGACGCCGGGCGTTTTGAATGCATGGTCCGAGATGCGAGCCTTAGGCTCGCAAATCCCTTTGCTGTCAGTCGCGGCCGGCGGAGCGGCGCTGCGCGCTGTTCGCGGCCTTGTCGCCCTCGGCCTTCTCGCCTGCGGGCGTCGCGCTCGCGGTGGCGGGCGGCGTCCCATTGCCGGCGGCGGCGAGCACCGCCTCGCGGAAGGCGCCTTCGACCGAGACGACGAAATTGTAATTCGACGTCGAATAAGGCCCGATGTGCGAGGGATCATTGCTGCGCCAGCCGACGAGAATGGCGCCGAGCTTGGCGCGCTGCTCGCCCGCGAGGACCGCGCCGCCGGAGGCGCCGTCGCCCGTGCCGCAATCGAAAGCGAACTCGCGCGCGCCGCCCTTCAGCTGATTGGTCTGCGCGCGCAGGCGGCAGGCCTCGAAGGACATGGTCTCGGCGTCGCGCCAATCGGAATGGCCGCGCGAGACGAATTCCACCGTCTGCTCGACGGCGAGCTGATCGGCGAGCTCATAAGGCTTCACATCGTCCAGCGGCTGCGCGAGCCGCGCCACCGCCCAGTCGTTGATCGCCTTGACGGCGTAGGGCTTGGCGGAGCCGGCGACGATCGACGACATATCCACCGCTATGCGACGCTTCTTGCCATCCACCTCGGTGACGAATTGGCAGACGCGTGCACGCTTGGCGCCGCGCTCGTCGAAGAAGACATGCGCCGCAGTGGTGATGACATTATTGGCGAGGGTGAGCTGCCCGGCGCCATGCGCGCGGCCGCATTGGATGAGGCCGGAGGCGGCGTGCGACTGCTTCAGCGCGCCGGCGTCGAGCTTTTGACGCGCGGCGTATTGGTCGGCGTTGGCGCGATGCTCGGAGCCGAGCACCAGCACTTTCGTCGGCTCCAGCCGCGCGGCCGCCGAGAATTTCACCTGCTGGGTGACGCCGGCTTCCGCGGTGGAGGAGGATAGTGGCGCAGCCGCCAAGCAAAGGGCGGCCGCGAAAAGACGATATTCGACGTTCTTCATCGCGTCCTCTTGTCTCGTTCGTGACTAGGACTATGCGAGGGCATTGCGGTTCACAAGCTTGGCAGTAAGCAAAAACACGGACTTCGCCGGAATACCTTCGAAGCGTCACAGAGTCGCCACGCGCGGGCGCGGCCGCCGCGAAATCGCCGCCGTCTGCGGCGCGGGACGGAAGGCGTCGTCATGCGTTATCGATGGACGTCGACATTGGACAGGAGCCTTGGCGCATGAGATCGAAATTATGTGATGCGGCCTGTGCGGGGCTCGCCATTCTGCTCGTCGCGGCGCCTGCGTGGGGGCGCGCGCCATGGCCGGACGATTTCGTCGGCCGTCTCGAAGCGCTGGCGCTCGTCGAGACGCTGAGCGCGCAAATGCTCGCCACGCGCAGCGCGACCGCGACATTGGAGAAATGGTGCGCCGATCACCATATGGCCGCCGATCCGAAGATCGTCGCCCGCGTCGCGCCGGGCGATCCGACGCCGCCGAGCGCGGAGCAGCGCGAGCGGCTCGGCGTCGGCCCGCAGGAGAAGGTGACGTATCGCCGCGTCGCGCTCGCCTGCGGCGATCATGTTCTTCTCGAAGCAGACAATTGGTATGTGCCCTCGCGACTGACGCCGGAGATGAACCGCGCGCTGGAGACGACGGATGCGCCCTTCGGCAAGGTGATCGCGCCATTGCGACCCTTTCGCCGCGTGTTCTCGACGGAGCGGCGCTGGTCGCCGTTGCCACAGGGATGGGAGGGCAAGACGCGCGCGGCGCTCATGAAGGAGCTGCCGAAAGGAAAAGCGCTCGATACCCCTCATGCGCTGTTCGAGCTCGAGGTCATCGTCCATTCGGGCGACGGCAGGCCGATCGCCGAAGTGCGCGAGACCTACACCGATGAGCTGCTGAATTTCGACGCCGCCGCCGTGCGTGAATGAGAGCTACGGGAAGCGCTCCCGCCCTCACTCTTCCTCTTCGTCGAACATTCCGAATTGCGCCGGCGGGCGCGACGGCTCGGCGAGGCCGAGATGCCGGAAGGCGTGCGGCGTCAGCAGCCTGCCGCGCGGCGTGCGCTGCAGAAAGCCCTGCTGCAGCAGAAACGGCTCGATGATGTCCTCGATCGCGTCGCGCGGCTCGGAGAGGGCGGCGGCGATCGTCTCTATCCCCACCGGCCCGCCGCCGAAATTGACGGCCACCATTTCGAGATAGCGGCGGTCCATCACATCGAGCCCGATGCTGTCGACCTCGAGCAGAGCCAGCGAGCGGTCGGCCAGCTCGCGCGTCACCTGTCCCGCATTCTCGACAATGGCGAAATCGCGCACGCGGCGCAGCAGGCGGCCGGCGATGCGCGGCGTGCCGCGCGAGCGCCGCGCGATCTCGCGCGCGCCATCCTCGCTCATGGAGACGCCGAGCACGCGCGCGCCGCGCCGCACGATCAGCTCCAATTCTTCCGCCGTGTAGAAATTGAGCCGGATCGGAATGCCGAAGCGATCGCGCAGCGGCGTCGTCAGCAGGCCGGCGCGCGTCGTCGCGCCGACGAGCGTGAATTTGGCGAGATCGATCTTCACCGAGCGCGCCGCCGGGCCTTCGCCGATGATGAGATCGAGCTGAAAATCCTCCATGGCCGGATAGAGGATTTCCTCCACGGCCGGATTGAGCCGGTGGATCTCGTCGATGAAGAGAACGTCGCGCGGCTCGAGATTGGTGAGTTGCGCCGCGAGATCGCCGGCCTTGGCGATGACCGGGCCGGAGGTGGAGCGGAAATTGACCCCCAGCTCGCGGGCGACGATCTGCGCCATGGTCGTCTTGCCGAGGCCGGGCGGACCGACGAGCAGCACATGATCGAGCGCCTCGCCGCGCGTCTTCGCCGCCTCGATGAAGATTTTGAGATTCTTGCGCGCCGCCTCCTGGCCGGTGAAATCGCCGAGCGAGAGCGGACGCAGCGAGGCGTCGGGATCGTCCTCGCGCTTTTCGGGCGTCACCAGCCGGCGGGGAGGGGTGGTCAAAGAATCGGGCTCCGGGCGTTTCAGGGACGGCGAGAGCTTTATACCGCGAGCAGGGGATTCGGAACGCCTATCCTGGGCTGGCCGCCGATCCGGCCAGCAGGCCGCCGTCGATGTTCAGCTCGGCTCCGGTGACATAGGTCGCCTCGTCCGAGGCCAGCAGCACGGCGAGCGCCGCGACTTCCTCCGGCCGTCCGAACCGGCGCAGGGGCGTGTCGCGAACGAAGGCCGCCATGCGGGCCTCGCGATCGGGACCGCTTCCGAGCATGGGCTCCCACATCGGCGTCAGTATCGCGGCCGGATGGATCGAGTTGCAGCGGATCGCGAGGCCCTGCGCGGCGCACCATAGAGCGACGGTCTTGGTATGGTTGCGCACCGCCGCCTTGGAGGAGGCGTAAGCGGCGGCGCCCGCAATGCCGACGAGGCCCGATCGCGAGGATATGTTGATGATCGATCCGGTCCCCGCCGGCCGCATCGCGCGGATCGCATGTTTGCAGCCGAGAAACACGCCGTCGAGATTCGTCTCATGCACGGCGCGCCAATCCTCGAGGCGCGCATTTTCCGGGTCATGGGCGGCGGCGCCGGCTTCGAAGCCGGTGATCCCCGCATTATTGACGACGACGTCCAGCCGACCGCGCTCGGAGAGCGCGAGAGCGACGACCTCGCGCCAATCGGCTTCCTCCCGCACGTCGAGACTTGCGTAAGCGGCGCCTTCGCCGAGCGCTGCGGCCGTCGCGCGTCCGTTGTCGTCGTCGATATCGGTCAGATAGACGAAGGCGCCTTCGTTGACGAAGGCCCGGGCGATCGCCGCGCCGATGCCTCGCGCCGCGCCGGTCACGAGCGTTACTTTCTCTTTCAGCCGAGTCATTCGGCGCTCCCGGTTTCAGTCCGTCCGCATGTTCGGCGGCCGAACAGATGCGCGGAATGGGGCGTTATGTTAGAGTGCCGCCAGGAGCCGAGACCATGAGCCGCCCCTCGTCGCAATACGAGTATATGTCCCTCGATGATTTCGAGGAACTGCTCGCCGACAAGCCCACGAATGAAAAGTGGGAGCTGATCGGCGGCCGCGTCGTGCGCATGATGGTGGGCGCGCGATGGGAGCATAATTACATCATCCAGAACCTTTCCTCCGGCATTCGTGAGAGGCTGAGGGCGAATGGCTCGTCGTGCCGGACATTAACCGAGAGCTTCCGGCTGCGTGACGCCCCTATGGATTCGTCCATGCTGCCCGATGTGATCGTGCATTGCCGTCCGCTCGAGCCCGGCGCGACGTCGCTGAACGATCCGACGGTCCTCGTCGAGGTCATGTCCGAGGGCAGCAAGGCGCGCGACCGTTTCGAGAAATGGGCCGTCTATCAGAAGCTGCCGAGCCTGCGTCATTACGTGCTGGTCGAGCGCGACCGGGCGCATATAGAGACCTTCGATCGGGAGGGCGCGGTCTGGGCCGGCGTGCGTATTCTCGATGGCCTGGAGGCGGAGCTCGATCTGCCGGCGATCGGCGTGAGCGTTCCGCTCGCGGAAATCTATCGGGATGTGATCGAAAGCTAGCAACGTCAGATTTTGTTGTTCCGGAGGCTGGAACGAACGAAATTGTTTGGGGATTATCCCATTGAGGCACGTAGGCGCGCGGCGTTCGTAATAACACACATACCATTCGTTTAACGAAACGCTCCAAAAGGAATTTATTCTGCATGATAGCTACGGTTTAGCCGGCGGCTTATTTGAGTTACCCCGCGAGGTAACAATCTTGTTCACCTAACGCGCCGCAGGTTCCCGCAAAGCCGACGTGATGCAGGGTGCGATGCGGAGTGATTGGGGTTGAATTTTTTGTCGCACTGTGCAACATATGCAACGTTGGACGGCACCGAGAGCGTTTGGATCCTCGCCCCATTGGCTCAAAGGGGCTTGAAACGGTCACAAATCGGCTCTGGCGGCCAGTGTCAGGGGACGGGGTTCGCGCCCGTCACGCCGTCTCTTCTCCACAAAGGATTTACATCTCGCATATTCCGCTTTGGAATCGCAGTTGTTATGCTCCAGATACTAAGATCGTCATCCCATTGGCAGACAATGTGATGGTAGATTAGTTCAAATTCGGCAATCAATATGATTCGACCGTCTGGCTGCTTGCCAATAAATGCAACATCAGCAAACACTCTGCGTAGATAAGCGTGGAGGGAGGCGAAACCCATCCCTCTAATTTGCTTCATTCTACCTTCGTTTGATTCTATGTGCGCGCAACCAAAGCCAGTTTCGCGGCCCTGAACTCCATTCAGTAGCCTCACAACTCCGCGCCGGCAAACGACCGCATCGCATTGGGCGGCAGACAGCGCCCATTCAGCCGGGCGGCCGAGACGGTCGAGCGCGGTTCTTTTTGTTGGGGGGATGATGGTCTGCGATGGAATGGTCACGCTTTGAACATATGCCGCCCGCGGGTAGCTGTCAAACGCGCGGCGGAACAAACCGAGGCTTGCTATCCGCGTCGCGGTATGCGAAGACGTCCCCATGATGAACACCGCCGACATTGATGCGTCCATCCGGAACCGAGAAGCGCAGGTCGAGGAGTTGCGCCGCCAACTTGAGCTGGCTGAGGCCGAGCTGAAGGGAATGAAGACTATCCGCGCCGCGATTGGGCGATCCGCCCACCCTCATCAGCCGTCGCGGGCTGCGGCGGTCATTGAGAAGGTGCGTCAAGCTGGATACTCGGGAGGCCGCCAGCCGGGGGCCATTTCGCGCCCATGGCGGATGATCTACTCCGATATGTATCACGGATTCCCGAATGCGTGGTTTTCTGAGCAGCAGCTAACGATTAGCGCGTTCAACAATGGGATCAAACTGAGGCCGAAGGAGGCTAAAGATCGGCTGTCGGCGCACGCCATGCACCGGATCGTCGAACAAGCCCCGGACAGCCCCGGCTACTGGCGGGTCACTGAGGAGGCCGCCAGAAAGTTTGGGTTCGACAAAGAGCCCCTAAAGAATGAAGCCCCGAGCGCCGAGGCGTCGGGGCCGCAAGAATCCCTCGGGACGGGGGATCAGACCGGCGCTGATTAGACGCCGGAGAAAGGAGCTTCGGGATGGTTCCCCATCCCTTCGCGGTATGGTGGCTGGAACCCACCTACCGCTTGCTCTTATAGTCGAAGAGGGGTCGGCATGCGCCGGCCCCTTTTTTGTTGCTCGCATACGTGCTATCCTTTGTCAAGGCAATTCCGCCTGAATCGTGACTGGAATCAGCATGTTAACTCTCGCGGAAGCGGTAAAGACCTCGAGATTACAGGAATTTATCGCCCAAGAGGAAGCTCGCGGCGTCGGCCCGATTGACCGGGCCGATTTCGATGCGTTGGCTGCGGCACTCGTCAGAGCGCCGCAATCAGAAGATCAAACATCGCGTTCCGCATCTGACGATGGTTCGATCGGAAAGAGAACTCCCCCAAATAGCGATCCATGTGCTTCGCGCTGATATGAATGTGCGTCGAGTTCACGCTGTCCTTAAATAGCTTCCAAAACGACTCGACGCCTTGCGTATGGTGCGTCTCTTTGGTCCGGTAATCGTAGTAGGACCATTCCTTAGCGCTATGGTTCACCGCGCCGTGCTTGAAGCCGTCGCCCTCAAGTAAACCATACGAAATCAGTTCATCGGTCGAGACGGCGGAGCCGGGCTCGACGGTATCGAGAACCACATTGCGCAGCGTGTCCTTTTTCACGTCCGGGATAACCTGAACCTCGATACGGCCGCCGCGCTCTTTAAGCCCCATAACGATGGTCTTGCCCTCGGCGCCGCGGCCGCGCTTACCAGACCGCTTCCCGCCGACGTAAGCCTCGTCAAGCTCAACGTGGCCTTTGAGCATTTCGAAGCCATTGGCCTTTTCCATAAGCGTGCGGATTTGCATGCCGATCCGGTATGCGGTCTTGTAGGTAACGCCGAGCGTGCGCTGAAGCTCCTTGCCACTCACACCGTGGCGCGTCGCGATAAACAGGTAGATTGCATAGAACCACGTTTGAAGGGGCGTGCGGCTATCCTGGAAAATCGTTCCAGCGCAGGGGTAAATATGGTGCCCGCAAGCGGCGCAGGAATAGGCACGGCGCTCCGCCAGCTTATGAAAGGTCGCGTCCTTACCGCACTTTTCGCAGACGTGGCGCAGGCCATAGCGCACTTCCATAACGCGCTGAATGCAGGCATCGTCATTCGGGAACGTCTCGAAAAACTCGCGAACCGAAAACGCCTGAACGCCGCTGACGTTCTGGCCGGCTTGGGAAGGGCGGTTGCGCTTACGAGTCGTCATGTCCGTATCTCCTATGACGTGAACTGTGCCATAGGCCGATACGTGTGTCAATGGGATAAAATGCCGGAATACTGTCCTATTTTTGCGTTCTGTATTACACCTGAATTCGTTCTTTTAAAAGAATTCTCCGAGCACCTGCTTCAAGGGGATAATCCCCAATTGTTTTAAAACGGCGTTTGTTGCACGGGTTTTCGCGAAGCATCGGCGAGAGCCTAAAAGTATTTGTTGTGCTTTTTGCTTTCTACAAATATTTTGGTGCGAACGTCGACTGGCATGTCATCCACGTCGTTTGTGTGGTTGCGTGGACATACGAAATGGTTAGCGTGCTCGTGACGCTCTTTTGGCTGAGGGACGACTCCAAACCATAAGCGTGCTTGTATAAAACGTTCTGTAGAATCGATGCTTCTCACCGCGCGCCGATGCGCCGCCGGGTCTCTATCGTCACCCACACATTCGGGTCTTGCTGCGACTGGCGCTTCACGAAGCGATAGCCGGTCGCGTCCCATGGCTTCACCTGGTCGGTGAGATTGTCGAGGATGAAATCGCCGCGATTGGTGCGCGCCGTGAGAATTGCATGGCCCTGGTCGTTCTTGTCGCGCACGATGGTCATCAGCAGCGCCTGGCGCGGAAAGCCCATTTCCATCAGCAGCCGGCGCTTCTGCAGTGCGTAGATCTTGCAGTCGCCCTTGCCGTCGGTGGGGTAGTCCCAATGATCGGCCATCGTGCCCCAATGCTCGAGATTGGAGAGCGGCTGTATCGAGGCGTTCACGGCGCGATTGATCTCGTTCAGCCGCGCCCAGGCCTCGCGCGAGAGGTCGAGATCGGCGGCGGGCAGGGCCGTCTGCTGGCATTCCTGAGGCTGGCGGCCGCAAAAATCCATCCAGCCATAGGGGATGGAGGTCGGCTCGCCGGTAACGACGAAACTCGCGCGCGGGACCTCCGCGCGTGCGGCCGAGGCGCTGAAGACGATGAGCGCCAGAGCGAGCGGACTCAAGACGCGAATGAGAAAATAGGCCACGCGATCCCCCGAAGCCGGCGTGGAGCGCCGCAGCCCGCCGCTACGGAGCGCCTCGCCATCGAGGCCGAGAATGCGCGCGCGCCTTTTGCCCGCTCGCCAATTCGAATGCTCGGATTTTAGCGATCCCGCGTTTTTCCCTGCGGTTGACCCTCGCGCTGTCGGCGCAATCTGACAGAGGCGGTCGCCTCCCCTTTCCCCCGGAGAAAGAAGCAAATGGCCACTGCGAAAAAGCGCGAAACCGCCGCGCGTCCGATCCCCTCCTTCGGCAATCCCGATCTTCCGCCCCAGGGCGCGATCAATGCGCAGAACAAGGCCAGCCTCACCGATCCCGGCCCGCGCAGCGAGGCGATCGGCGGGCAGTTTCCTTCGGCTCAGTTTCCGCCGCCCACCGACGTCAGCGACATGCCCATGTTCTGGGCGTCGTTCAACAATGCGCCCAAACGCGTGCAGAACGGCGGCTGGGCGCGGCAGGTGACGCAATATGATTTTGCCATCGCCGAGGAGATTTCCGGCGTCGATATGCGCCTCACCGCCGGCGGCATAAGGGAGATGCATTGGCATCTCGCCGCCGAATGGGGCTATGTCTCCTATGGCTCCTGCCGCGTCACCGTGCTCGACGATCAGGGCCGCGCCTATGTGTCCGATGTGAAGGAGGGGGATATTTGGTATTTCCCCGCCGGCCAGCCGCATTCGCTACAGGGGCTGGGGCCGGACGGTTGCGAGTTCCTGCTCTGTTTCGACGACGGCAAGGCGACCGAATACAACACTCTGCTCGTGACCGACTGGATCGCCCATACGCCGCCCGAGATTCTCGCCGCCAATTTCGGCCTGCCGGCCGAGACCTTCGCCAATATCCCGCTCAATCAGCTCTATATTTTCCAGGGCGAGGTCCCTGGTCCCCTGGCCGCGGATCAGGCCTCGTCAGCGCAAGGGGAAGGGGCGCCGCCCTATCCCTATACATTCTCGCTGAAAGGCAGCGCCGCCGCCAAAAAGACCAAGGGCGGCGAGGTGCGCGTCGCCGACAGCGACAATTTCAAGGTCTCCTCCACCATAGCCGCGGCGCTGGTCACGCTCGCGCCGGGCGCGCTGCGCGAGATGCATTGGCATCCCAATGGCGACGAATGGCAATATTGGATCAAAGGCCATGGCCGCATGACGCTGTTCGACGCCGGGCCGAAGGCGGTGACGCAGGATTTCCACGCCGGCGACATCGGCTATGTGAAGCGCGCCCATGGGCATTACGTGCAGAATGTCGGCGATACGGAGCTGCAGTTTTTGGAGGTGTTCCGCGCCGCGCATTTCCGCGACGTCTCGCTCGTGGATTGGCTCACCCATACGCCGGCGGCCATGGTCGCCCAGCATCTCAACATAGACGAGGCGACCATCGCCAAATTCCCGCGCGGCAAGCCCGTCGTCATGCCGTGAGATCGCAGGTATCATAATACCTATGCGGTCTATCGCCGGGAAATACTGGCTTTTCGGGCGCTCATGGGCGCCCGATTCCGTTTGACAGGGGCGGCGTGGTCGCTTATCACGCCCCATCCCACGGGCGTAGACCCGAGAACAACGGAACTAGCTCTCCCATGTTTGGCAAGACCTATTCGGCGAAGCCCGCCGAAGTGCAGAAGAAATGGGTGCTGATCGACGCCAAGGGCCTCGTCGTCGGCCGCCTAGCCAGCCTCATCGCGCTGCGTCTGCGCGGCAAGCACAAGGCGACCTTCACCCCCCATGTCGACGACGGCGACAACATTATCGTCGTGAACGCCGACAAGGTGATCCTCACCGGCCGCAAGCGCGACCAGAAGGTCTACCATCATCACACGGGCTTCCCGGGCGGCATCAAGGAGCGCTCGGCCAAGTTCATCCTCGAGGGCCGCTTCCCGGAGCGCGTGGTCGAGAAGGCGGTGCAGCGCATGCTGCCGCGCGGCCCGCTCGGCCGCAAGCAGCTCGGCAATCTGCGCGTCTACAAGGGGCCGGACCATCCGCATGTCGCTCAGACTCCAGAGCCGCTGGACGTCGCCGCCCTCAATCCCAAGAATGCCCGCAACGGCAAGAACGCTAAGAGCGCCTGACCATGGCCGAGACCACGCTTTCCTCTCTCTCCGAGCTCAATCAGGCGACGGTCGCAGCCGCTTCCGACGCGCCGAAATATGAGCAGAAGCTCGACAAATACGGCCGCGCCTACGCCACCGGCAAGCGCAAGAACGCCGTCGCCCGCGTGTGGATCAAGCCCGGCACGGGCAAGATCACCGTCAACGGCCGCGACGTCGCCGTCTATTTCGCGCGTCCCGTGCTGCGCATGATCCTGCAGCAGCCGCTCGGCGTCGCCAATCGCGTCGACCAATACGACCTCGTCGTGTCGGTGGCGGGCGGCGGCCTCTCTGGCCAGGCCGGCGCCGTGCGTCATGGTCTTGCAAAGGCGCTCACCCATTATGAGCCCGAGCTCCGCACCGCGCTGAAGCGCGAGGGCTTCTTGACCCGCGACTCGCGCGTGGTCGAGCGTAAGAAATACGGCAAGCGCAAAGCCCGCCGCAGCTTCCAGTTCTCGAAGCGCTGATTATCTCTCGATCGGCGACACGGGCGACAAAGGGCGGCGCGAGCCGCCCTTTTTATTTGTCTCACGGGAATCGGAACCAAGACCAATGGCGAAAATCTTCATCGACGGCGACAGCGGCACCACGGGCCTCGAGATTCGCGAGAAGCTCGCGGACGCGCAGAATCTGGAGCTCGTCTCCATCGCGCCGGAGCTGCGCAAGGAGGTCTCCGCCAAGCGCGATATTCTCGCGCGCGTCGATGTCGCCATTCTCTGCCTGCCGGACGCGGCGGCCAAGGAGACGGTGGCGCTCGCCGATGAGTTGGGCGCGGCCGGCCCGCGCATTCTCGACGCCTCGACCGCGCATCGCGTCGCGCCCGGCTGGACCTATGGTTTCCCCGAGCTCGCGCGCGGGCAGGCGGAGGCGATCCGCAAGGCGCGTCGCGTCGCCAATCCCGGCTGCTACGCCACGGGCGCGATCGCGCTGCTGCGCCCGCTCGTCGACGCGGGGCTGATCGCCGCGCAGGACGCGCTGACGATCAACGCCGTCTCCGGCTATTCCGGCGGCGGCAAGCAGATGATCGCCGCCTATGAGAAGGGCGAGGCGCCGGCCTTCGAGCTGTACGGCCTCGCGCTCGAGCACAAGCATTTGCCGGAGATCGCGGCCTATTCGCGGCTCGCCGCGCCGCCTCTGTTCGTGCCGTCCGTGGGCAATTTTCATCAGGGAATGCTGGTCTCGATTCCGCTCCAGCTCGACGCGCTCTCCGCGCGGCCCCGCGCGGTCGATCTCGAGGCGGCGCTGGCGCGGCACTATGCGGGCGAGGCGCATGTGCGCGTCATGCCCGCGCCGAAGTCCGGCCGTCTCGATCCGCTCGCCTTGAACGGAACCAATGATCTCGAAATCTTCGTCTTTGCGCGCGAGGAGAGCCGCCATGCGCTGCTCGTCGCGCGGCTCGACAATCTCGGCAAAGGCGCGTCCGGCGCCGCCGTGCAGAATCTGGCGCTGATGCTGTCGGAGAGCGTGAGCTGACTTCATTCGACCGCGCCGAGCGATAGGCGCGGTTTTGAATGTTCGACGTCAGTCGTCGTCTGCCGGGGTCTCGGCGTCACGCAGACGACGCGCATGCAGCGTCGCCACAGCCAGCACGCCCATCGCCAGCGCCTGATGCGCGAGACCTGCCCACAATGGAACGACGAGCAGAAGCGTCGTTATGCCGAGCACGACTTGCGCGCTCACATGGCCGAACAAGAGCCCGGCGCCGCGCGCGGCGCGTCCGCCCGCCGTGCCGGCCGCGTCGACGAGATGAAACAGCGACAGCGCGAAAATCACATAAGCGATCATGCGATGATCGAATTGCACCAGCGCGACATTATCGACGAGATTGCTCCACCAGGGCGAGAGCCGCAGCAATTCGTCCGCGGGCGGAACGAAGCTGTCGTCCATCAGCGGCCAAGTGTTGTACGCGTAGCCGGCGCGCAGCCCCGCGACCAGCGCGCCAGCGCCGATCTGCACGAGCACGAGACCGAGCAGCAGCATTGCGAAAAAGGAGAGCCGCCGGCGCCCGCTCGCGACGATGATGCGCGTCCCATAGCCGAGCCCGCCCGCGACCCACAGACATGCGGAGAAGATGAGGGCCGCGAGCAGCAGATGAATGGCGAGCCGCTCCTGCGCCACCTCGACGCGGTTGACGAGGCCGGAGGACACCATCCACCAGCCGACGCCGCCCTGCAGCGCGCCCAGCGCCAATATTCCGATGAGCTTCGGCTTCACGCTTTTCGGCAGCCGTCCACGCAGCCAGAACCAGGCGAGCGGAATGGCGAAAGCGAAGCCGATGATGCGGCCGAGCAGACGATGGCTCCACTCCCAGGCGAAGATCGTCTTGAACTGCGCGAGGTCCATGTTCGGGAACATCTCGCGATACTGCGGGATTTTTTTGTAATCCTCGAAGGCGGCTGTCCATTGCGCCTCGGAGAGCGGGGGAAGAACGCCCGTTATCGGCTTCCATTCGGTGATGGAGAGTCCCGATTCGGTGAGCCGCGTCGCGCCGCCCACCACCACCATGGCGAAGACGAGCGCCGCTATGACGAGCAGCCACAGGCGAACGTCGGTCGCGCTCTCCTCGCTCGGCGGCGCGACGATGGCGGGCGTGGGAGCGGGAAATTGGATCCAGTCGGTCATGGGGCGGCTCGATGTGAGAGGCTCTCGCGCGCCAATTAAGAGGAGCCGCGCGCCCTTGTCCACGGGGCCGCGGGACCGAAACGCCGAGGGCGAGAATTTTCCGGCTGAAAAACGCCACGTCCGGGAGGAAAATAGAAGCGCGCGAATCGTCGCGCGGGCAGGGAGCGGAGCGCAGATTTTGACCGCCAAGACCGATGGCGCCTTCCGCACGATCGGCGAGGTCGCGGAGAGCCTCGACCTTCCGCCGCATGTGCTGCGCTTTTGGGAGACGCGATTTTCCGAGATCGAGCCGGTCAAGCGCGCCGGCGGACGACGCTACTACCGGCCGCGCGACGTGGAATTGGTCGCGGCGATTCGCCATCTGCTCTATGGCCGGGGCTATACGATCAAAGGCGTGCAGCGCCTGTTGCGCGAGCAGGGCGTGCGCGCGGTGATCGAAAGCGCCCGCGGCGGCGGCGCGCCGGAGCGCGCCGATTTCGACGAGCCCGAGCCGCATGCAGCTGAGGCTCCGCTCTTTTCCTATGGCGAATCGCCGGCGCGGCCGGAGCCGCCACCCTCCTTTCACGCGCCGGAAATCCACGAGGAGGATGCGCCGAGGGCCTCCACCTCTCTGGTCGCGCTCGCCGCGCGCGAGCCGCCGCCCATGCTGACGCTGCCCGCCGTGCGCCTTGCCGAGGCGCCGGCCGCAGGCCTGCGCCCGCAGGATGAGCGGCTGCTGCGGCAGGCTCTGGCCGATCTCGCCGAATGCCGGCGCATGCTGGAGCTGACGCGGCGGTGAATTCCTCGCGTCTTCTGCGCTGACATGCGTTGCCAGCGGCTTCGCCGGCCTCTATAAGGGCGGCCATCGGAGTGTAGCGCAGCCCGGTTAGCGCACTTGTCTGGGGGACAAGGGGTCGTGGGTTCGAATCCCGCCACTCCGACCAATCTTCATCTTTTGTAGTCCGTCATGGCTTTGGCGCGCGAGCTGGTCGCCCGCGCTCACGGCGCCAGCGGAGCGGGCATTGCGTCGCTCGCAGTCGCGGCAGGGTTGATAATTCGTCGCCACGCGCGAGTTCGTTACGGTCGTTAACCGTCAGCGAAAGGCGCAGCCCATGTCCGAGACGCTCATCAATCTCATCATACAGCTCTTTGCCGGCGCGGCCGGCGGCTCAGGCGTCGCCAAGGCCAATAAGAATCTCGATCTCGGCCCCATCGCCAACGCCATCATAGGCGCGCTCGGTGGCGCGGGCGGCGGCTCCATCCTCACCTCGCTCATTCCGGCGCTGGCGGGGGCGGCGGGCAATGGCGGATTCGATATCGCCGTTTTCGCGGGACAGCTCGTCGGCGGCGGCGTGTCGGGCGCGATCGTCACGGCCATCGTCGGCCTCATTCGCAACGCTCTCGTTCAGAAGCAGCGGGCATGACGCCGCTTCGCGCGGACCCGTAGACGCATCGGCGGAATATCGGCATACCGATTGCGTAGAACGCTTCCAAAAAGACGCCCTCCTCGTGAGGGCGTCGGATGCGGGTTCGTGCGAAAGGGCGAAGACAGTGGCCGATGAAGCATCAGTCTTGAAAGCGCTGGAGAGCGTCGCGGGTCCAGACGGCAAATCGATTGTCGCGGCCGGCCTCGTCAGCGGAGTCAATGTGTCGGGGGCCAAGGCCTTCGTCTCGCTCACCGGCGATCCGGCGCGGGCCAAGGAGCTCGAGGTGCTGCGCGTCGCCGTGGAAGGCGCCGTGAAGACCGTGCCGGGGATAGAGGCCGCGATCGTGACGCTGACCGCCGAACGGGCGCCGGCGCCCGCCGCTCCGCCTCCGGGTCAGGCGCCGCAGCGCAAGACGATCGCGGCGATCGAGAAGATCAAATACATTGTCGCGGTTTCCTCGGGCAAAGGCGGCGTCGGAAAATCGACAACCTCCGCCAATCTGGCGCTCGGCCTCGCGGCGCAAGGCTGGCGCGTCGGCCTGCTCGACGCGGATATCTACGGCCCTTCGGCGCCGCGGCTCTTCGGCCTCAAGGGCCAGCCGGAGGTCGTCGGCAATAAGATGATCCCGCTCGAGGCCTTCGGCCTCAAGATCATGTCCATCGGCTTTCTGGTCGAGGAGGATGTGCCCATGGTCTGGCGTGGGCCGATGGTGGCGCAGGCGCTCGGCCAGATGCTGGGCGAGGTCGCCTGGGGCGAGCTGGACGCGCTCGTCGTCGACATGCCGCCCGGCACCGGCGACGCGCAGCTGACCATGGCGCAGCAAGTGCCGCTCGCCGGCGCGGTCGTGGTCTCGACGCCGCAGGATCTGGCGCTGATCGACGCGCGCCGCGGCGTGGCCATGTTCCAGAAGGTCTCGACGCCCATTCTCGGCATTATCGAGAATATGAGCTATTTCCTCTGCCCGCATTGCGGCGGTCGCACCGACATCTTCTCTCATGGCGGCGCGCGGCAGGACGCCGAGGCGCTGGGCGTGCCCTTCCTCGGCGAGGTGCCGCTCGATCTCGCCATTCGCCAGACCTCGGACGCCGGCACGCCGGTCGTCGCCTCCGCGCCGGACGGCCCGCATGCGGCGATCTATAAGGAGCTCGCCGCCAAGGTGAAGAATTTGCTGGAGACCCAGTCGCGCAAGGCGCCGCCGAAAATCGTCATCGGCTGATCGTCGGACCGGAGGCTCCTTCCGCCCGAGGCGGCGGAGCCTCGCGGGCGGCGCGCCGTCAGAGATGCGTCGGGATGAAGGAGTCGTCGCCGAGGTCGAACTTATAGTTCCAGCCGACGGAGACTTCGGTTCCACGCAGCCAGATATTGACGTTGGCGGCAGGATTATAGGCGCCGAACGGCGTCGCCGGCGTCTGCGGCAGCGCCTCTCGCCCGCTGACGCTGTTCTTGAAGCCATAGACGAAGGCGACGTCGATCGTCGAATTTTTGGTGATGGCGTAGCTCACGCCGGCGCTCGCGTGATGCGCGTTGATGATCGGCGCCAGTATGTTCAGCGTCACGCTGTTCGTCGGGATCGGATTGGTGGCGTAATGATAGCCGGCGCGAAGCGCCAATCCGGGCTGCACGCGCCATTCGATTCCGAAGGACGCCGAATCAGTGTCTTTCCAGCCGAAGCCGGGGCCGTTCGACGAGCCGAGCGTGCGATAGAGGACCGGGAAGCTCGGATTGCTGACCGAGGAGACGCCCGAATAGAAAATATGGCGCCAGTCGGCCATCACCGTCAGATCCGGCGTGATGTCATAGGCGACGCCGGCGGTGATCGAGGCGGGAATGTCGAAGCGCCCGCCATCGGCGAAGAGACCGGCATATTTGGCGAAGCGCGTCATGAACATGGGCGTCGAGGCCGCGGCGCCGATACGAAATTGATCCGTCACGCGCCATTGCATGCCGAAGCGCATGCCGCCGCCGAAGGACCAGTCATAGCCATTGTCCGAGAGGCGATACATGTCGGACGAATAGGGCGCGAAGGTCTTGAGGCCCTGTAGATTGATCATCTGCACGGCGATGGTCGGCGCTATGCCGATCGCCAGCGAGCCGAACTTCTGCGCATAGGCGAAGCTGGTGAAGGATTGCTCCAGATTGACGCCGGCGTAGCCGCCGCCGAACGGCCCGCCGAGCGGCGAGTGATAATGCCCGAAATCGAAAGAGGTGGCGATGCCGCCATTGCCATAGGACGCCGTGCCCCAGGATGAATTGGCGTCGATCGGCGACACATAGGCGCTGTTCGGCACCGGAAAGATCGGACGGCCGCTGCGATTGTCGCCGGGCGCCACCACTTTGGGCAGCCCCTCGGTCGAGTAGCCGCGCTCCGGCATGAGGGCGGTGATGCCCAGATGCATCTGGCGCTCGAGATCGACGATGCCGGCCGGATTGATCGAAAGCGCCATGGATTCGCGCGAATCGGCGACGCCGGCGCCGCCCAGCGCCTTCTGACGGGGACCGTAGCCGATCAGAAAATAGCCGTCCGCCGCGAGCGCAGGAGTTGTGAGAGAGATTGTCAGAGCCGTCGCCGAGACGAGATTACGCCAGGAATATCCGTTCATTATCTATTGCCCTGCCCAGATTCGGTCGCCGTTCACACGCCATTTAGAAGCACTCGGCAACCCGGCGGCGTTCTCGTCCCACGACTCACTATTGGGTCCGACCCTATCAGAGCGCGCGGCCCACGACAGCGCCGTCGCTCGGATAGGCGTGAATATTCCGCGGCCTGTCACGTTTTTGCCACAGCGCGTGATTGCCGGCTTGCCGCGATCCGAGGCCGCGGGTAGAATCGGAGCATGGCGAGGGGCGCCTCTCCGAGAGGAGCGGCTGAGAAGCACCCATCGAACCTGATCCGGGTAATGCCGGCGCGAGGGAAGGCCAGCAGGACGCGTCGCCCGATCTTTCGGGACGGCGCGCCCGACTTCATCGCCCGCTGCCCATCCATCCGAACCAATGGAGCGCGACGATGAACGTGCAGGACAAGCGCCCGACGACGCCCCAGAGCGTGACCACCGGACCGATCGGCGCCTCGCGCAAGCTCTATTGCGCACCGCGCGGCCGCGAGGATATTCGCGTTCCCGTCCGCGAGATCGCGCTTCACCCCTCCGCCGGCGACGCGCCTCTGCGCGTCTATGATCCCTCCGGTCCTTATAGCTGCGGCGATTTCGCGCCAGATCTTGCGGCCGGCCTGCCGGCGGCGCGACGCTGGCTGGAGAGTCGCGCCGGGCTCGAGGCCTATGACGGCCGCGCGGTGAAACCGGAGGACAATGGCTTCGTCGGCGAGGATCGGCTGGTTCCGCCCTGTCCTGCGCCGCGCGCCATTCGCCGCGCCGCCGGCTCGGCGCCGGTGACGCAGCTCGAATTCGCGCGCGCCGGCATCGTCACCGAGGAGATGATCTATGTCGCGCATCGCGAGAATCTCTGCCGCGAGCGCGCCTTCGCGCAGTCGGGGGAGCGGATCGAGGCGGGGGAGGGCTTCGGCGCCGCGCTTCCGGCTTTCGTGACGCCGGAGTTCGTGCGCGAGGAGATCGCCCGCGGGCGCGCAATCATTCCCGCCAACGTCAATCATCCAGAAGCCGAGCCGATGATCATCGGCCGCAATTTCCTGGTGAAGGTCAACGCCAATATCGGCAATTCCGCTATCACCTCCTCGGTCGCCGAGGAGGTGGAGAAGATGGTGTGGGCGATCCGCTGGGGCGCCGATACGGTGATGGATCTCTCCACCGGCCGCAATATCCATAACATCCGCGACTGGATCATTCGCAACGCGCCCGTGCCGATCGGCACAGTGCCGATCTATCAGGCGTTGGAGAAAGTCGGCGGCGACGCCACCAAGCTCGATTGGGAAGTGTTCAAGGACACGCTGATCGAGCAGGCCGAGCAGGGCGTCGATTACTTCACCATTCACGCGGGCGTGCGTCTCGCCCATGTGCCGCTCACAGCCGATCGCGTCACCGGCATCGTCTCGCGCGGCGGCTCGATCATGGCGCGCTGGTGCCTCTCGCGACATTCTGAGAGCTTCCTCTATGAGCGCTTCGACGAGATTTGCGACATCATGCGCCGCTATGACGTCTCCTTCTCGCTCGGCGACGGATTGCGTCCGGGTTGCATCGCCGACGCCAATGACGCCGCGCAATTCGCCGAGCTGGAGACGCTGGGCGAATTGACCAAGATCGCCTGGGACAAGGGCTGCCAGGTGATGATCGAAGGCCCCGGCCATGTGCCGATGCACAAGATCAAAGTGAATATGGAAAAGCAGCTGCGCGATTGCGGCGAGGCGCCGTTCTACACGCTCGGCCCGCTCGTCACCGACATAGCGCCCGGCTATGATCACATCACCTCCGCCATCGGCGCTGCGATGATCGGCTGGTTCGGCACGGCCATGCTCTGCTATGTGACGCCCAAGGAGCATCTCGGCCTGCCCGATCGCGAGGATGTGAAGACCGGCGTCATCACTTATCGCATTGCAGCGCATGCGGCCGATCTCGCCAAGGGCCATCCCGCGGCGCAGGAACGCGACAACGCCATGAGCCGGGCGCGTTTCGATTTCCGCTGGGAGGATCAGTTCGACATTGGTCTCGATCCCGATACGGCGCGCCGCTATCACGACGAGACGCTACCCAAGGAGGCGCATAAGGTCGCGCATTTCTGCTCCATGTGCGGGCCGAAGTTCTGCTCCATGCAGATCACGCGCGATCTGCGCGAGGAGGCGGCCGCCATCGCCGAGCGCGAGAAGGGCTTTGCGGAAAAGAGCGCCGAGTTTCTCGAGAAGGGGGCAAAAATCTACGTGGCGGAATGAGCTTGTCGCGCGCTTCGTTCGCTTCTACCCTCGCGGCGGTGGCGGCGGCGGCGTTTCGACATGCGATTTGTTGTCATTCTTTTCCTCGTGATCTTCTCGGCGCCGGCCGGCGCGGAGGTCGGCATGGGGGACGCCGCCGCAGCGGCGTTGGCGGCGAAAGCCGCGCGAAACGACGCGGCGTCGCTGGCGGCTTTGGAGCGGGCCGCAGAGGGCGGCGACATCGACGCGCAGTTTCGACTCGGCGCCCTTTATCTCGAGAGCGGGCCTCGGCAGAATTTCGCCGAGGCGATGAGATGGTTTCGGCGAGCGTCCGATCAGGGGGATGCGGTCGCGGCCTATGACATAGGCGTTCTCTATCTGCAGGGGAACGGAGTCGATCCGAATGACGAGGCCGCCGCCGAATGGTTCCTTCTCGCCTGGGAAAGAGGAAACGTCGATGCGCGATACAATCTGGCGCAAATGTGCGCGCGAGGACGCGGCGTCGCCTGCGAACGTCGCGATCCGATCAATTGGCTCATAGAGGCCGCAGAGCGCGGACATTTGGGCGCGCAAAGAGATTTGGGCAGACGTTACTATGAGGGTGACGGCGTCGCGCGCGATCGCGTGAAAGCGCGGAAATGGCTGGGTGAGGCCGCCTTACATGACGATGCGCACGCCCTGAACCTGCTCGGCGTGATGATGGCGAGCGGCGATGGAGGCGCGCGAGATTCCCGAGCGGCTTGCGCAATTTTCGAGAAAGCGGCGAAGCAAGGCCTGGACGCCGCGCAATATAATTATGGCAATTGCCTTTTCAGCGGAACGACGGGGCGAAAAGACGCGCTCGGCGCCGTCGACTGGTTCCGTCGGGCGGCGGAGCAAGGCTTCGCCCAGGCGCAGTTCAATCTCGGCGTCGCTTATCGAAACGGGGACGGCGTCGCGCGCGACGAGAAGCTCGCGCTCACCTGGATCGAGGAGGCGGCGAAGCGCGGTCATGAACCGGCAAAGGAATATCTCCGTGGATCGAGCATCGCCACGCCGCGCTAGCGGAGCGCGCCGAGTCCGAGGCGCTCAAAGCCTCATGCTGCACTGCAAAAATAGCGGCCTGCCACGCGCTTCTCGCTCTGTTCACATCGGCGCCAAAGAACTGTCAATTACATTGACAGGCGCAGCGAAAACAGCCTATTTGCCCGCGGGACGATGCGCCCTGCAACAACAAAAGGGACAAATGCTCCCGCGTCCAAAAGAGGGAAACGGCAAATGAACATTCGCGCCATTGTGACGGCCGCTGCTCTGTCGCTCGGCATGGTCGGTCCGGTTTTCGCCGGCTGCGACACCAAGGATGAAGATGCGAAGGGCGTCTGCGTCGACAAGTGCTACTTCGAATATATCTCCATCAAGAATCGCTTCTCCTCGACCCCTGCGTCGATCGAGAAGGCCAAGTCCGACAAGGACGCCTGCTATCAGAAGTGCGGCTGCGAGCCGGCTTCGGTGAAGGAGTAATCCTTCCGGATCGACGCGAGTCCTGCCGGGAGCAGCTCCCGCATTCGCGATCGTGACGCCGCCGGGCGCGCGATATTTCGCGCGCCCAGGAGGTGTCCGCCGAATGGCGTTCGGTCGGTTTTCGATCGAATGCGTCGCGCGAATATCTCGCGCCGCTGTGTGTATGAATTTCAGACAGTGGTCGCGTTTCGGCGCCGCGCAATGCGCTGACGACGATGTCATTCGACACTCGAAAAATCAGCCGCGAAGCGGCGCGCTCGCCAAGCGACGGCGCGCTCGTTATTTCGATTTCCTCACTTTCGATGCGAGAACCGGCTTCGTCGTCGCCGAGGGAGCTTTCGGTTGTCTCGCGCCTTAGACCGGCTATTGTGCAGCGCATGACTGAGAGACAGCAAGCCGTCATCGGCGTCGTCACCGCCTCCGACCGCGCCAGCGCCGGCGTCTATGAGGATATCAGCGGACCGGCCATCGCCGCCTATTTCGAGAAGGTGCTGACCACGCCCTTCCGCATAGAGCGGCGCCTCATCCCCGATGGCTTCGAGAGCGTGCGCGACACGCTCATCGATCTCGCCGACAATATCGGCTGCGATCTCGTCGTCACCACCGGCGGAACGGGGCCGTCGCCGCGCGATCTGACGCCGGAGGCGACGCTGGCCGCCGCGCCGCGCGAATTGCCGGGCTTTGGCGAGTTGATGCGCAAAGTGTCGCTGGCGCAGACGCCGACGGCGATTTTGTCGCGGCAATTGGCCGCGCATCGCGGCAAATGCCTCGTCATCAACCTGCCCGGAAAGCCGGCCGCAATCGAGCTCTGCCTCGACGCGGTGATGCCGGCCGTGCCTTATTGTCTCGACCTCATCGGCGCGGCCTATATAGAGACCGATCCGGCGCGCGTCGCCGCCTTCCGCCCGAAAGGCAAATAGCCGCCCGATCGGGTGGGGCGTCTCCCCTTCTCTTTCGCGCATCGGGGCTGTATAGACTGGCCGCCGGCTCGAGTGAGGCCGCGTGAATTTCGAATGGGGGCGAAGCGTCATGAGCGATGTGCGGCTGGTCATCGTCGGCGCCGCCGGCCGCATGGGCCGGATGCTCATCGCCGCCGCCGGCGAGGCGAAAGGCGTGGCGCTGACCGGCGCAATCGTATCGGCCGATTCGCCAGTCCTCGGAGAGGACGCCGGCCTGCTGGTCGGGCGCCCTGCCAATGGCGTGCGCCTTTCCGCCGATGCGGCGGCCGCGCTGGCGAAGGCCGATGTGGCCATTGATTTTTCAACGCCCGCGACGACGGTGGCGCTGGCCGGGCTCGCGGCGGCCGCGGGCGTCGCCCATGTCATCGGAACCACCGGATTTTCGGGCGAGGACCTTGCCGCTCTCGCCGCGGCGGCCGAGCGCGTTCCCGTGGTGCGTTCCGGCAATATGAGCCTCGGCGTCAATCTTCTCGCTGTTCTGGTGGAGCAAGCCGCAAAGGCGCTCGGCTCCGCCTGGGACATAGAGATCGTCGAGATGCACCACCGCATGAAGGTGGACGCGCCCTCCGGCACGGCGCTCCTTTTGGGCGAGGCGGCGGCGCGGGGGCGGGAGATCGCGCTCGCCGAGCACAGTGCCCGCGCCCGCGACGGCCTCACCGGCGCGCGGCGGGAGGGCGACATAGGCTTCGCCTCGCTGCGCGGCGGCACGGTGGTGGGCGAGCATTCGGTTATTTTCGCCGGGGCGGGGGAGCGCATAGAGCTCGCGCATCGCGCCGAAGATCGCGGCATTTTCGCGCGCGGCGCGATCGCCGCTGCAATTTGGACGCGAGGCCGGCCGGCCGGCCTCTATTCTATGGCCGATGTGCTCGGCCTCGCCGGCGCCTGATCGCGCGCCGCATCGTTCGATTCGAGGGACATAGCCCGCATGGACCGTATTCTCGTCCTCCTCCGCCATGGCGAAAGCGAGTGGAACGCCAAAAATCTCTTCACGGGCTGGAAGAATCCCGATCTGACGCCCAAGGGCATAGAAGAGGCGCGGCGGGCCGGTCGGGAACTGAAGCGCATCGATCTGCGCTTCAACATCGGCTTCACCTCGCTGCTGCTGCGCGCTCAGCACACGCTCGATCTCACCTTTCACGAGCTCGGGCAGAGAGATGTGCCCGTCATCCGCAGCCGCGCGCTCAATGAGCGGCATTACGGCGACCTCTCCGGCCTCAACAAGGATGAGGCGCGCCAGCAATGGGGCGAGGAGCAGGTGCGGCTGTGGCGGCGCTCCTATGACGTCGCGCCGCCCGGCGGCGAGAGCCTCAAGGATACGGTGGCGCGCGTGCTGCCTTTCTATTGCCAGGAGATCCTGCCGCGCGCCATGAGGGGAGAGCGTGTGCTGGTCGCCGCCCATGGCAATTCGCTGCGCGCTCTGGCCATGGTGCTCGACCGGCTGACGCCCGAATCGGTGTCCTCGCTCGAGATCGCTACCGGCATGCCGATCGTCTACCGGCTCAATTCCGATTCGACCGTCGCCACCAAGGAAGTGCTCGACCGGTGATGCGAGGCCGCTCCGCGCCGGATGGAGCGATCATGTCCGAGATGGAGCCGGGCGTTCGCCTCTATGGCGGCTATTTCGACGAAGCGGCGCAGCTCGCTCTGCTGCGCGAGCTGGAGCGGATCGTCGCCCGCGCGCCCTGGTTCACGCCGACCATGCCGCGGACGGGACAGCCGTTCTCCGTGCGCATGACCAATTGCGGCCCGCTCGGCTGGCTCAGCGATCAGGCGCGCGGCTATCGCTATGAGGCGCGCCATCCCGAAACCGGCGAGCCCTGGCCGCCCATGCCGCAAATGCTGCTCGACGCCTGGGCCGCGCTGGCCGAGCATCCGCATCCGCCGCAGGCCTGCCTGGTGAATTACTATGGGCGCGAAGCCAAGATGGGCGCGCATCAAGATCGCGACGAAGCTGATTTTTCGGCGCCGATTCTCTCCATTTCTCTCGGCGCCGATTGCCGTTTTCGTCTCGGCGGCGCGCGGCGCTCCGATTCGTCGCGGGCCTTCGTTCTGTCGTCGGGCGATGT
Source organism: Methylosinus sp. C49 (assembly GCF_009936375.1). Taxonomy (GTDB): domain Bacteria; phylum Pseudomonadota; class Alphaproteobacteria; order Rhizobiales; family Beijerinckiaceae; genus Methylosinus. The sequence continues at coordinate 1,953,899 of NZ_AP022332.1, forward strand.
GCTGACGCTGGGCGGCCCGTCGCGGCTGCGCTTTCATGGCGTCGATCGCTTGCTGCCCGAGCTCGCTCCCAGGCTCGCGTCGCCGTTATTCGCCGAGGGCGGACGCATCAATCTGACGCTGCGCCGCGTTACCTAACGATATTTCAGGCCCCGTTCAGGCGGGGGAGCATATTGTCACCAATAGCGCTCCGATATAGTTTCCCGGCCGCGGGATGAACGATCGGCGCTGGCGTCACGCCCGGGGCCGGAAAGACCAAGACAGTCGGTTCCCAGGGGACGACGCTTCGAGGAAAGGAACGAGGATGCATATCATTTCCAAATTGGCGCTCGCTGCGAGCGTCGCTTTCGTCGCCACGGCCGGCCAGGCGATCGCCGCCGGCGATCCCGCGGCGGGCGAGAAGGTCTTCAACAAGTGCAAGGCCTGCCATCAGGTCGGCGAGACGGCCAAGAACGCCGTGGCTCCCGAGCTCAACGGCATCAACGGCCGCAAGGCCGCCTCGGTCGAGGGCTACACCTATTCCGACGCGCTGAAGGGCGCCGGCATCACCTGGGACGAGGCCGTCTTCAAGGAATTCGTCAAGAATCCGAAGGCCAAGGTTCCCGGCACGAAGATGGTCTTCCCGGGCCTCGCCTCCGAGGCGGACCAGGACAATGTCTGGGCCTATCTCAGCCAGTTCGGCGCCGACGGCAAGAAGAAGTAATCCGAACCTTTCGTTCGGTTGGCGAAAGCGGCCCTCGCGGGCCGCTTTTTCTTTTGCCGGATAGGGGCTAAATGCCCTCGTGACAGTGTGGAGAGAGAGCCGAGTTGACGCGCAAGCCAGACGAAGTCCCAGCCGAGCTGATGCAGGAGCTCGCGACCCTGCCGGTGTTTTACGCGTTGGAGCGGCGGCGCGTCGTTGTCGCCGGCGGCTCGGATGGCGCCGCCTGGAAGGCGGACCTCGCCGCCGCGGCGGGGGCTTGGGTCGATGTCTTCGCGGCGTCTCCGTCGCCACGGCTGCAGGCCGTCGTCGCGGCGCGCGAGCGCCTCACCCTGCACGAGCGCGGCTGGCGCGCGGATGATCTCGCCGGGGCGGCCATGGCGCTCGCCGTCATCGAGGACGACGCCGAGGCGCAGGCCTTTCGTGACGCGGCGAAAGGGCAGGGCGTTCCCGTCAATCTCACCGATCGGCCCGCGCTCAGCGATTTTCTGATGGGCGCCATCGTCAATCGCTCGCCGCTGGTCATCGGCGTCTCCACCAGCGGCGCGGCGCCGGCCTTCGCCCAGGCCGTACGCGCCCGGGTCGAGACGCTGATTCCATCGAGCTTCTCCGCCTGGACCAGAGCGGCGCGCGCCTGGCGTCCGCGCGTGATGGCCTCGGGCCTGGATTTTTTTGCGCGCCGCGATTTCTGGCGGCGTTTTACGCGCGAGGCTTTCGCGCGTGTCGAGCATGCGCCGCAGGACATCGACCTCGACGCGCTGCTCGAGGAGACGCGCCGCGCCGATGAAGCTTCCACGCGCGGTCGCGTCACTCTGGTCGGCGCCGGGCCGGGCGACCCGGAGCTGCTGACGCTGAAAGGCCTGCGCGCGCTCGTCGGCGCCGATGTCGTTCTCTTCGACGATCTGGTGCCAGCCGCCGTGCTCGATCTCGCGCGGCGCGAGGCGGTGCGCATCAATGTCGGCAAGCGCGGCTATGCGCCGTCGGTGAAGCAGGAGGAGATCACCGCTCTCTTGGTGAAGCTCGCCAAGGAAGGCAAGAATGTCGTGCGTCTCAAGGGCGGCGATCCGATGATCTTCGGCCGCGCCAATGAGGAGATCGGCGCCATTCGCGCCGCCGGCCTCGAGGCGGAGATCGTGCCCGGCGTGACGGCGGCGCTCGCCGCGGCGGCGGCGCTCGAAGTCTCGCTCACCAATCGCGACACGGCGCGCCGCGTGCAATTCGTCACCGCGCATACGAGCGACGGCAAATTCCCCGAGGACATAGATTGGCGCGCGCTCGCCGACCGCCGTGCGACGACGGCGGTCTATATGGGCAATCGCACGCTTCCCGCTCTGTCGAAGCGCCTGCTCGAGGAGGGCATGGATCCGGCGACGCCGGCCTTTCTCGTCGAGCGCGCCAGCACGCCGCAGCAGCGCATCATCGCGGGCGCGATCGGCGATCTGCCGCAGCGCGTCGCGCAGGAGACGCTCGAAGGGCCTTGCCTCGTGCTGATCGGCGCGACGCTGCGCGGTTGAGCGTTCAATATTTGAACGACAATGTCGCCGAAATAGAGCGCGGCTCGCCGCGAAAGAGCGCGCCGCCGGACGTAAAATTCGGTCGATCGGTGAGATTGCTCGCGCTCACGTCGAGCTTCCAATGGTCGTCGAAACGATAGCCGAGCGAGGCGCCGAGCATCTGCTGCGGCGCGAGGGTGAAGCCATAGACATTGGGCAGCGTCGCCTCCGCCGCGCTGGCGTAATAATAGCTCATGCCCAGCTCCAATCCGCGCAGCGCATCCCATTCCGGCTTGTAGTCGAGGCTGACGCTGAAGACGCGGCGCGGCGCGCCGAGGAGATCGCTGCCCGCTTGTGAGGGGACGTTGGAATCCTTTGCGACGACGGCGTGCAGAAAAGTGGCCGCGCCGCTCGCCTGAAGGCCGGGGAGAATTTCACCCGAGAGGTTGAATTCCACGCCATGGCTGTGCTGCCGTCCGGTGACGAGAGCGTAAAATCCGCTGGGAGCGGCCGGATCGGCGATAGCGACATGATCGCGCGTCACATCGAACAGGCCCACTTCGAAACGCGCTTTATATTCGGGAAAGCGCCGCTCGAAGCCGATCTCATATTGCGTGTCCTGCTGCGGCGGCGGCGCGTCGCCGCCTCTCACGCGCACGGATATGTTGGGAATGAGCGAGCGGCCGTATGCGACGAAGAAATGCGTTTTTTCGTCTGGCCGAAACAATAGGCCGCCGCGCGGGCTGAAATAGCCGCGCGTTCCTTTGCCCAGCGTGGCGGAGGAGGTTCCAGAGAGCGCGCCGAACGGATCGAAGACGGTCTCGCGCTGCGCCAGCAGATCGTAGCGGCCGCCGAGCAGAATGCGCCATTGCGGCGAGAGATCGACGAGATCCTGCGCATAGACGGAGCGGCTCCATGCGCGCGCCGCGCCATTGGCCCATTGCGCGCCGGAATAGTCGACGCCGAGCGGATAGGCGGGCGCGCCTATGTCGATGTCCGGCAGCGGATCGCGCGCGAATTTTTCGTCATGGCCGTAGAAATAATCCCAATGCTCGAGACCGAGAAAGACGCTGTGCCCGACGTCGCCCGTCGTGAAGCGTCCGTTCAGCCGCAATTGCGCATCGAAATTTCGCGACGCCTGATGCGTTTGCACCGGGCGCCCGAGCGTCACCGAATGGAGGCCGTCATAGCCCCAACCGAGAAACCAGCCGTATTTGCTGCCGTTCAGCGAATAATCGACGACCGATGTGAGCGACCAATCGGAGTCGAAGGCGTGCTCATAGGTGAAGGTGAAATCCGCCGAATTCGGCTTCTCGTGCTCATAGACCGGCGCGCCGGCGTAGAAGGCGCGCGGCGTGTGCAGAAAGATCGGCGCGGCGGGGACGCCGTCGCGATAGACGAGGCGCGCGGCGTGATATTCCGCGCGCAAAGTCGCCTTGTCGCCATTGTCGAGGATGAGCGCCGCCGACGGCGCGATGAGAAAGCCGCGCGAGCGCACATAATCCACGAAGCTGCCGGCGCTCTGCGCGAAGCCCGTCATGCGAAACAGCAGCGTGTTGGCGTTGTTCAGCGGCGTATTCACGTCGAAGGTCGTGCGATAGACGTCATATGCGCCGATCGTCGCCGTTCCGCGCGCGAAAGTCTCCGTCATCGGCGCCTTGCGAATGTAATTCGCCGAGCCGCCATAGCCGCCGAGCGCCTTGCCGAACAGCATGGCGGAGGGCCCTTTGTAGAATTCGACGTGATCGATGGTCGAGAGATTGACGTCTTGCGTGCTGAAGCCATGCGCGGCGCCGTCGAAAAGGGTGAGCCCGCCGGGAAAGCCGCGCATCACGAAGCCCGGCGAATAGCCGGAATCGGCGACCGGCGCATTGACGAAGACGCCCGCGACATCCTTGCCGAGAGTCTTCGCTTTCGGCGCGTCGTCCTTTTCCTTTTTTTCTCCCAGTCGCATTTGCGCGACGCCGACTCTCGCTTCCTCCGTCACCTCCTCGCAACGAGCGGGCGCGGGCAGAGCGAAGACGGAGATCATCGCTATGTCGCATAGGCTTCGACGCAGACGACAGGAAGAAAGCACGCTGGACGGCGCGTCTCGCCTTTCGCTCCGATCGAGCAAAAACAAGAGATCTACGCTCGTCGGGCGACGCTCCGCGCGCGTCGCCCGAGAATATGCGTCAGGATGAAACCTCACATGAACCTCACGGCAAAACGCGCCGCTGCACAGAGCGAAACTCGTCCCGGCGCAGCATGCCGCTCTCTTATAACGCACTCCATTTCGACTGCAATCGAACGACGAAATTCATCGCTGAATCTTTCACCAACCTGTCACGTTACTTTCGTGAGACATTGCTGAAAATGCATGCGCGGCCGAATGCGCTTTGCGCGCCGCGCGCTTCTTCCACCAAATATAGACGCCGGTGACGGACAGCATGGCGATGACGAGGCCGAGCGCGCAGACGAAGATGCGATAGGGAAGGCCGAACACGCTCGCCATATGCAGAGCGACGAGCCAAGCGGTGATCGTATTGCCGGAGTGCTGGCCGGTCGGCAGATCGAGGCGGCGCAGCTCGCCCGTATAGGCGTCGAAGAAGACGGAGGTGGCGCCGTGCCTGTCGCCGACGTCGCGAGACGAATGCACGCGATATTCGAACACGCCTTTCTCGCGGATCAGATAGAAGGCCGTCACCGGCCCGACGGAAAAACCATCGGCGGCGGCGCGTTCGTTCATCAGCCGGGCGCCTGTGGCCTGCGCGATTTCCCATCCGAGCGGCGTCTTTTCGGCGGACGGAGCGACGTCGGGCGTCGCGGCCCAGATCGGCTGCTCATAATGGAAGAAAAGATTCGTGACGCGCGCATAGACGCTGTTGAGATCCATATAGACGCTGGACCAGGCGAAGATCAGCAGAGCGCCCCACATCCACAGGCCGCCGGCGCGATGCAGATCGAAATTCAGCCGATAGAAGGAGCTGCTGGTCTTTATGAGCCAGGCGGGTTTCCAGCGCGCGAGATAGGAGCGCGCATTGGCGCGGCTCGGCAGGGGCAGCGTGAGATAGAAGGCGACGAAGCAGTCGATCGTCCAGACCAGCGCGACAATGCCGAGAATCCATGCGCCCACGCGGCCCATCGCCAGCTCGTAATGCAGGCTGTAGACGAAGGGCATTATGCCGGCGCGCGAGGTCGGCAGACCGTTCCATCTTATGCGATCGCCGAGCTCCTCCCCGGTGACGCGATCGAGCGCGATGCTGTCGAATGGGAGAGGCGGCGCGCCGGGACGGGCGTCGACACCGATCTGCGCGACGCCTTCCTCGCCGAGATAGACGGTGTTGACGCGCGCCTCGGGAGCGATCGCCTCGGCGCGGCGCAACAGCGCCGCTGGCTCGAGCTCGACGCCGGCGTGGCGTCCGGGATGGATCTCCGGCGCGAAGAAATGATCGAGCTCGGGAAGAAAAGCGAGCATGCTGCCGGTCAGCCCGACGACGATCAGAAAAGCCGCCATCGTCAGACCGGCCCAGCGATGCAGCCAAACAAAAAATGCGCGCGTCATGAATGGCCTCCTGTTTCGTTTCCGCCGCGTCGAAAAGATCGCGCGCTTTTCGGCGAAGCGCAAATGTCACGGGAACGTCACGGCGCGTCGGGAGGGTTTGCCGGTGGTCATGTGACGGAGGCGGCCGGGACGAAGCTCGGCGCATATCGCCGTCGCCGAGAGAGCCGGCTCAGCGCAGCGCGTCGGACAGCGCCTCGAGGAAAGCGTCGCCATATTGCGCGAGCTTGTGCTCGCCGACGCCTTGCACGCGGCGCATCTCGTCGAGCGTCGCCGGGCGGCGCGACGCCATCTCGATCAGCGTGCGATCGGGGAAGACCATATAGGCGGGCAGGCCGGCGTCGCGCGCCAGCTCCAGGCGCTTTTTCTTCAGCGCCGCCAGCACGCGCTCCTCCTGCTCGTCCAGCGGCGTCGCGCGCGGCGCCTCGCCGCGCTTGCCGCGCGGCGCCTTCGCTGTCAGCGGATCGCGGCGCAGCGAAATCTGCGCTCGGCCGAAGAGAATATCCTCGCCCTTTTGCGTCAGGTGAAAGCCGCCATGCTCCGTGCTCGCCAGAGCGCGCGCCGCGAAGAGCTGCCGCAGGATCGCGCTCCAATCCTGCTTGGAGCGATCCTTGCCGACGCCGAAAGTCTTTATGGAGTCATGGCCGTTGCGGCGCACCGCCTCGCTCGCCTCGCCGATGAGAATATCGGCGAGATAGCCGGCGCCGAAGCGCTGGCCCGTGCGCATGGCGGCGGAAAGCGCCTTTTGCGCATCCACCGTGCCGTCATAGACCTGCACCTGGCCGAGACAGACGTCGCAGCGTCCGCAGGGCGGGCTCTCCTCGTCGAAATAGGCGAGCAAGGTCTGGCGCCGGCAGGAGGGCGTCTCGCAGAGCATTGCGAGGGCGGAGAAGCGGTCGTGCTCTATGCGCTTGCGCTCATCGGCGACGTCTTTCTGATCGATCTGCCGGCGGCGGAAGGCCATGTCGTCGAGGCCGTAGAGCGTGAGCGTGTCGGCCGGCAGCCCGTCGCGGCCGGCGCGGCCGATCTCCTGATAATAGGATTCGACGCTGGACGGCATGTCCGCATGCGCGACGAAGCGCACGTCCGGCTTGTTGACGCCCATGCCAAAGGCGATCGTCGCGACGGCGATGATTCCGTCCTCTTGCAGGAAGCGATCCTGATTGCGATTGCGCAGCGTCTGCTCGAGCCCGGCGTGATAGGCGATGGTCTCGTGGCCCCGCTCGGCGAAATAGGCGGCGAGCTTTTCGGTGGCGTCGCGCGAGGAGCAATAGACGATGCCGCTCTCGCCGCGATGCTTTTCCAGAAAGCGCAACAGCTGGCGGCGCGGACTGTCCTTGGCTGCGAAATTGAGCGCCAGATTGGGCCGGTCGAAGCTGTGCAGAAAGACATGCGGATTGGTCTTGAACAAGCGCTGGGCGATGTCGGCGCGCGTCGCCTTGTCGGCGGTGGCGGTGAGGCCGACGACTTGCGCGCCGAGCGTCGCCGCCGTCGCTCCGAGCTCGCGATATTCCGGGCGGAAATCATGGCCCCATTCGGAGACGCAATGCGCTTCGTCTATGGCGAGGCGCGCTGCGCCGGCGCGTTGCAGCTCGGCGATGAGGCCGGGCATGACCAGCCGCTCCGGCGAGACGAACAAGAGCCGCAATTCGCCGGTGCGAATGCCGCGGCGCGCCTCGTCATTCTCGGCGGCGTCGTTCATGGAGTTGAGCGTCGCCGCCGGCACGCCATAGGCGCGCATCTGCCGCACCTGATCGCGCATCAGCGCGATGAGCGGCGAGACGACCACGGTGAGCTTGCCGTCGACGAGCGCGGGCAGCTGATAGCACATGGATTTGCCGCTGCCCGTGGGCATTATGGCGAGCACCGGCTCGCCGGCCAGCACGGCGGCGATGATCTCCGCCTGGCCGGGCCGGAAGTCCTCATAGCCGAACACGGATTTGAGCAGCGCGCGCGCCTGCGGGGGGAGGGAGGGCATGGGGAGGAGTTAGCACGCCGGGGGACGGGGCGCGAGGGCGGCGCGGCGGGCGTCCGATTTCGGCCAAAGTAGACGATCCGTCACATTGTTCGCCACAATATGGACGATCATTCTCCAGTTCGCGGTTTCGCGTTCGATTTGCTTGCTTCTCGAGGATTTCGTTTCATGCTCATGAAATTCGACAATCATCTGCCGCTCGCCGCCCTCGACGTCATCGGCGCCGGCCAGACCGGCGGCTGGGGGAAGATCGCCATTTCGGTCGAGGCGCGCAGCGTCAAATATGCCGATTCCGTCGCCGCGCCGGCTTCGCCCAACGCCTGGTGCTATATTCGTCAGGGCTCGCCGCAGGAGCGCGCCGCCAGTCTCGAGAATTATCTCGGGCCGATCGTCAATGTCACGCGCGGACGCCCGCTCGAGGTGGTCTGGATCAACCGAATCGGCTCCATGCCGGCGGAAAAGCCCGGCGACGCGCGCTCGCTCGCCATGCCGCCGATCGATCCGCCGCCCATGGATCTCGCCGAGGACATAGACCAGTATAAATCGATGAATTATCCGGTCGGCGTCGTCGCCCATCTGCACGGCGCCAAGGCGCGGCCGGATTCGGACGGCTGGCCGCTGAGCCCGGCGAGCTTCGAGGGCAATCCTTACGGAATGCCGGCCTATCGCTCCTATTGCTATCCCAACGACCAGCGCGCGGCCATGCTGTGGTTCCACGATCATGGCATGGACAATACGGCGGTGCAGGTGCACGCCGGCCTCGCGGGGCTCTATTTCGTGCGCGACAATTCGGACGCGGAGCTCTTTCATCTCATCGGCGACGAGACGCAGGAATTGCCGCTCGTCATTCAGGACCGCTGCCTGAACGCCGACGGCGCCGGGGTGAGCTATCTGAAGGGCGTTCCGCTGCAAAAGGATCCGGCGACCGGCAAGCGCTCCTTCATTCGGCCGGAGTTTCTCGGCGACACGATTCTCGTCAATGGCCGGCCGTGGCCGCACGCCCATGTCAATCCCAAGATCTATCGCTTGCGCATTCTCAATGGCTCCAACGCCCGCAGCTATGCGCTGACGCTCGCCGATCCCGACGGCAAGATCGGCGGCAAGATCTGGTATGGCGATCTTCTCACCGCCATCGGCAATGACGGCGGCCTGTTCAGCCGCGGCGAGAAGCTCGAGGAGCTGGATTATCTGCTGCTGGCGCCGGGCGAGCGTCTCGACGTGCTGCTCGATCTCACTCAAATCGACAATGACGTCCTCGGCTCTCTTCATCTCGTCAATCTGTCGATCGCCGGCTATGATCCGGCGCAGCCGCAGCAGGAGCCGATCTTTCAGAACGACGCCAATTCCGTCTTCGCGCCGGGAACGCCGGAGGCGCTGACGGCGATCGCCTTCACGCAAAAGAGCGATGGCCCGCATGCCGATCTGCCGCTCGCCAATGTGATGGAGTTCCGCATCGTCGACGCCGCGCATACGCATGGCGCGGCGAGCCCAGCCGCGTCGGCGGCGCGCCATGCCGCGGCGGCGCCGCTCGATCGCGTCACGCTCGACAAGATTTTGCTGCGCTACGCCGATGACGAGAGCTTCCGCTGGGACGCCAGCAAGCCCGCATTGACGCGCGCCAACGCCGATGCGCCCGTGGTGCGCAATCGCTTCGTGCTGCTGATGAACGACACCGCCGGCAAGGCCGATGTCGAGCCGGTCAGCCCGATCACCGGCGGACCCTGGCGCGACACCCAAATGTGGGAGCTGCGTCCCTCCACCGCGCCCATAGGCGACGCCAGCGCCTTCACCGTGCCCTTCGACGCCAGGCTGGCGACGCCTTGGGAGGAGGGCCAGCCCGCGGCGGGCGTCGCCTATCAGGTCTCGCGCGCCTTTTTCTTCGAGCCCGCCGATCCCAATCCGCCCCATGCGGCGCGCCGCGCCGATCCGCTATGGCCGCTCGCGACCGACAATGTCGATCCCGCCGGCTATCCGCCCATCTATCGCTACGCGCATCTCTATCGGCACAATCCAGCGGCGGGGCGCGCCGTCATCCGCCCGCGCGAGGGCAGCTATGAGCGCTGGTATGTCGCCAATATCGGCAATGATCAGGCGCATCTCGCCGATGGCGTTCCCGATATGCATCCGTTCCATATGCATCTCGTGAATTTCGTCGTGCTGCGGCGTTTTCGCCTGCGCAAGGACGCCGCCGAGAACTCGGTCTTCGCGCGCATAGAGCGGCGGCTCGATTTCGATGGAGTCGTGCGGCACGACACGGTGCGGATTCAATCCAACGAGCTGGTCGAGCTGCTCGTGCATTTCCCGCGCGGCTATACGGGCGTCTATCCCTATCACTGCCATCTGGTGGAGCATGAGGACATGGGCATGATGCTGCATTTCGACGTGCAGCCTCAAGGCGCGCCCTGAGCCTCGATTCGGCGCGGCGTCGACTCGGCGCCGCGCTCCCGATGCGCCGCTTCGCTCGCGCAAACGCGTCAAAAAAGCGCGGGTTTCGGCCGTAGCGGGGAAAAGGCGTTGCGGAGCGCGGCGGTTTCGCCCACCATCGCGCCATGCCGCTCGGACCCTATCCGCCCGAACTTTTGACCACAGCGCAAATGGCGCGCGCCGACCGCCTCACCATAGAGAGCGGCGTCGCCGGCATGGCGCTGATGGAGAAGGCCGCCGCCGCCATAGCCGCGGCCGCCACCGCCTTTCTGGTGAAGACGGCAGGGCGGCGCGTGCTGGTGCTGTGCGGGCCGGGCAACAATGGCGGCGACGGCTATGTCGCCGCGCGCATATTGCGCAGCCAGCGCTTCAAGGTGCGCGTCGCAGCGCTCACGCCGCCGGACACGCTCAATGGCGACGCGCGCTTGGCCGCCGCGAGCTGGGACGGCCGCGTCGAGGACGCCGCCACATGCGATTTCAAAGGCGTCGATCTCGTTATCGACGCTCTGTTCGGCACGGGTCTCGCGCGTGATCTGGACGGGCCGACGGCGGAGCTGATCTTGCGCCTCAACGCATGGCGCGAGGAGACCAAGCAGAAGATCATCGCCATCGACATTCCGTCCGGCGTCGACGGCACCAGCGGCGCCATTCGCGGCGTCGCCGTTCAGGCCGATTCGACGGTTACTTTCTTCCGGCTGAAATGCGGGCATCTGCTGCTGCCGGGCAGGCTGCGCTGCGGTACGATCTCCTGCGCCCATATCGGCATAAGGTCGAATGTGCTGGAGAAGATCCAGCCGCAGACCTTCGTCAACGAACCCGCCGCCTGGCGCGACGCTCTGCGCCTGCCCGGCGTCGAGGGCCATAAATATGCGCGCGGCCATGCGGTGGTGGTCTCGGGCGGCGCCTCGCATACGGGCGCGGCGCGGCTCTCGGCGCTGGCGGCGCTGCGCGGCGGCGCCGGGCTCGTCACTCTGGCGACTCCGCAGGAGGCTTTCGCCATCAACGCGCCGGCGCTGACCGCGGTGATGCTGCGCGTCGCCGACGGGCCTGCCGGGCTTTCGGCGCTGCTGGAGGACAAGCGCAAGAATGTCGTCGCTCTGGGGCCGGGGCTCGGCGTCGGCGAGGCGAGCTGCGCTCTGGTCGAGACCGCGCTCGCGCCGTCGAAGGAGCGCCGCGCGGCCGTGCTCGACGCCGATGCGCTGACCAGCTTCGCGCTCGCGCCGGATCGTCTGCGCGAGGCGATTCGCGCTGCGCCGGGCCCGGTCGTGCTGACGCCGCATGGCGGCGAGTTCGCGCGGCTCTTTCACGGCCAGCGCTGGGAGCGCACGATCAGCGGCGCACCCATCTCCAAGCTCGAGCGCACGCGCGACGCCGCGCGCGATATCGGCGCCATCGTTATTTTCAAGGGGCCGGACACTGTGGTCGCCGCGCCGGACGGGCGCGCCTCCATATTGGCGGAGGCTTCGCCCTGGCTCGCCACAGCCGGTTCCGGCGACGTTCTCACCGGCATTGTCGCGGGCCTGCTGGCGCAAGGCATGGAGCCTTTCGCCGCCGCTTCCTGCGCCGTGTGGATGCACGCCGCCGCGGCGGATGATTTCGGCGCCGGCCTCATCGCGGACGATATTATCGATCGCCTGCCGGCGGCTTGGCGCCGGCTGGTTTCGATTCAGCCCTAGCTCCCTACATAGAGAGAAGCGGAAACGATGCGCGCATTCGCGCGTTTCGCCGGGGACGGCGGAGCGCGCATCGTCGTCTCGCATTCGCACGGTCGTCGCAACGACACGTTCACGCGCTTCAATGAGGATGCGCGTCTACCGACAAGAGGAGAGCTTTCATGTCCGATCTCGTTGTCATCGTCTATCCGACCGAAGCCAAGGCCGAGGACATTCGGCAGAAGCTGTTCGAGCTGCAGAAGGAATATGTGATCGAGATCAGCGACGCCGTGATCGCGGTGAAGGAGCCGAGCGGCCATGTGAAGCTGAACCAGCTCCTCAACACCACCGCGGCCGGCGCCGTGAGCGGCACCTTTTGGGGCGCGCTGATCGGGCTCATCTTCCTCAATCCGCTGCTCGGCGCGGCGATCGGCGCGGGCGCGGGCGCGCTCAGCGGCGCGCTCACCGATTACGGCATCAACGACGCTTTCATGAAGCAGCTCTCGGAGACGCTTCAGCCCGGCAATGCCGCTCTCTTCGTGCTGATCCGCAAGCTGACGGCCGACAAGCTGCTCGATGCGGTGAAGGGCACTGGCGGCATCGTGCTCAAGACATCGCTCGATCACAATAAGGAGCAGGCGCTGCGCGACGCGCTCGCCGCGCATGTGTCGACGGCGGTCGCCGCGCCTTCGACGCCTTGATTGTGCCGAAGCATCCGAGACGCTGTCAGCGCCTCGGATGCTGCACATCGGCCAGCGTGCGCAGCCGTCGTCCGGCGCCGGGGCCGGTGAAGACGTCGGCGGTTCTCACTGCGTCCGGGAAGCGTAGTCCCGTCTCCGTTTCGATTTTCGTCACCGGAACCTGAAAATTCTGGCCGGGCTCCGCGCTGTTCGGGCCTACCGGCAGCTGCTCGAAGGGAATGTTCAGAGCATAGTCCTGCTGGCTCACCATATAGGCGCTCGAGTAGAGCGCGCCCCTGCGGTCGGCGACGACCACCACCTTCCAGAAGAATTGCGGGATCAGCACGCCGCGATGCTCTTCGTCGTCGGATCGGAACAGGGGGCCGGTGAAGACGCTGGCGCGGACATCTTCCTCGTCGGTGTTGTAGAGAATGAAATTCTCGAGACCCTGCCAGAGGTCGGCGCCTTGATTGAAGCCCCAATATTGGGGCGAGCAATTGGTCCAGTGGAAGGTGTCGTCATTCGCCTGCTTGGCTTCGCGAATCGCGCCCCAAACCGGGTCCAGCCGGCGCACGAGATGGCCGCGGTCGAAATAGTTCTTCCCCGGCACGGGCTCGTTTCCATAGAGCTCGTCGCCGTTCTGCAATTCTTCCGGCAGGCGCGGGTCATAGTACCAGGCGTCGGCGCCGCGATCGAGATTGACCCATTTGGCGCCGTCTATGTTGACGGCGGTGAAGAAGGCCAGCTTACGCTTGGGGTCGCCATTGAAGACGACCGAGAAGTGCAGATAGCGCAGCACGTCGTCCGAGGCGCCGGCGATTTTGGCCGGGCTTCCGAAGCGCAGCGCATTGGGGCCGAGCGTCGGCAGGGGCGCGGCTACCGGGAGAAAATTCGGGTCATAGCCTTTTCTGCCGTCGAAATAATTGGCCGGATGCGTGCGCCGCTTCGGAGCGCGCGCCGCTTCCAGAGCAGCCGATTGCGCGACGAGGATCGCCGGGGCGCCGATGATCGGTGGGCCGACGATGCTCTGCAAGGGCTGCGCGCCCGGAAAGGGCGCAACGCCGGAGGCGTCGGCGAGCAGATCTGCGATCAGCGCGGAGCGCGGCGTCGCTGAGGATTTGACCTGCTGCTCGAGGTCGGCGAGCAGCTTGGACACACGCACGCCCTCATTGGCGATCCATTTGATCTTCTCTCCCTCGAGCCGCCGCGCCGTCGTTGCCGGGGCGGTCGATCCGTCGGCGAGCGTCCAATGCTCGACGCCATTGACGATCGTGCGTTCCGGCACGCCGGCGTGATGAAGGCAGACGACCTGCCAGGCGTCCGTGCAGACGGGCGCGCCCGAGGAGCCCGGTGCGGTGTCCGACGAATACCAGAGGAAATCGTCCTTCGAAGAATCTCTTTCGTCGCCATATTTGACGATCTTGTTCTCTCGCAGCGAAATGCGCTTCGTGCGCGCGTCTGGATGCTGGATGATCGTGACGTAATTGCCAGCGTCGATCTTGCCGGTGCGCGCGTCGAGACGCAGATAGCCGAAATCGGTGAGCGCGGCGCCGTCCTCGCTTCGCTCGGCGACGACGACGATCGTATAGTCGAGACGATTTCTCGGACTGGTGACGAAGCCGTCCTGCGGCGACAGGGCGAAGCGGGTGCTGCGGCGCAGCCGGCCCGAGCCGTCGAGCTCATAGCCGAACTCGATCGTCGCGCGCAGCGCGTCCTCGGGCGTGGGCAATATGTGATTATTGGTCAGCAGCAGGCGCGGGCCGATCAGAAAGCCCGTTCCCCATTCGCTCCCATTGCCGACGAGGGCCGGCGCATTGATGCGGCAGACCGCGCGCGCGGCCATGAGGCCGCGCTCGAGATAATTGATCTCGACGAGATCATTCGCGCCGATCAGCGCTTCATAGGCGTCGAAATCGACTCCTGCGCCAGCGCGCACGCGATGCACGATCTGGTCGACCACACGGGCGGGATCCGGCGTCGGATGCGGGGCGGCCTGTCCAGATCGGATCTGGTCGCGCAATTCGGCGTCATCGAACTTCGATTCGATAATCATTTCGAGCTCCAAATAAATTTAACGATCGATATTAGCGCGAGCTCGACGATAGATTTATGACGGAAAACGACCTCGGACGAGGTCGCTCAGGGCGCAAATCCCTCGAAGACGATCTGATCGGCGAAGGCGAGCGCCGCCTTCGCCTGCTGCGCGCTGCGCACGGTCCATGTCGTCACGGGAATGCCGAGCTCCTCGCGGCAGCGGCGCGGAATCGCATGCGGCAGATCGGCGACGTTCCAGGAGAGAAAATCCGGCCGCGTGCGCGCGACATGGGAGAATTGCGTGAGCTCCTCCCGCTGCGCGGCGGTGAGAAAGCTCCAGTCCGGCCCTTCATAAGACGCCTGCGCGACAATGCCGAGCGGCGCGCCTGCGATGCCGAGCTCGGCGAAATGCGCGCGCAATTCGGCGATCGGCGCGGGATCGAAGCTCTCGATCGCCGCTGCGCCGCGATAATGCGCGACGATGTCCGCGACATTGCGCGCGAGAGCGAGATCGCCGTCGAAACGGCTCTTGATCTCGATGAAGAGCGGAACATTTCCGCCGATCGTCGCGAGAAGATCGCGCAGCGTCGGCACGCCCTCCCGCGTTCCGCGCAAGGTGAGCCGCGCGATCTCGAAATGATTCAGCGCGTCGAGACGGCCGGTCGCATCGGTCAGTCGCTCCAATGTCTCATCGTGGAAGACGACGACCTCGCCATCGGCGCTCGCCTGCACGTCGCATTCTATCGCGTAGCCGGCGCAGGCGGCGGCGCGCGCCGCCGACAGCGAATTCTCGGCCACGCCCTTTGCGAGATCGTGCAGGCCTCTATGCGCGATCTTATGTTCCGTGAGCCAAGGATAGCCGCCGTCCGGGCTCATCGGCTACGCCAAAATCTCGAAGGTCGCGTCCACCTCCACCGCGGCGTCGAGCGGCAGCTGAGCGACGCCGACGGCGAAGCGCGCATGGCGTCCATTCTCGCCGAGCACGGCGGCGACGAGATCCGAGGCGCCGTTCAGCACTTGCGGAATCTGGCCGTAATCGGCGGCGCTATTGATGAAGCCGCCGAGCCGCAGAACGCGCAGTCTGGCGAGATCGCCGCCCGCCGCGACGCAGGCTTGCGCGAGAAGATTGAGCGCGCAGACGCGCGCCGCCGCCTGGCCGGCCTCGAGCGCGACCGATGCGCCGAGCTTGCCCTTATGCGCGGGGTCGATCACGCCGCCGGGGCCGACCGGCAATTGTCCCGAGACGAAGACGAGATTGCCGGAGCGCGTCCAGGGCACGTAATTGGCGACCGGCGCCGCCGGAGTGGGGAGGGTCAGTCCCAGCGCCTCGAGCTTTTCGAGCGGCGTCTTCACTGTGTCGGACATCGCGCTTTTCCTTTCCGAATCTCTGAAGAAATTTGCAGCTTTGCCGCCGACCGTAATTTGGCCAAGGTCGGGAGGCAATGCGTCGAGCGAGACTTCGCCTCGACATCTTGCTCGCCCGAGATAGAGTGGTCGTCAGCGCGTGCGCCGCGCCGCGACGACACCCCGGAGCGAAGATAGAGCCTCCGGCCCCTGTCGTCGTCGACGCGAAGCGCCGGGAGACGCCGGACCGTAACCAACCAAGAGCGCGACAGAGGGAGAAAGACCCCAAATGGCTCCAAAATATCTCATCGGCGCGACGCTCGCCTGCGCCTCCTTCCTCGCGCTCGCCGCCCATGCCGAGAGCGCGGCCACTGTGGCGGCCGTCGCCGGCCATCCGCAGCTGACGCCGCATCGCGCCGTCTATGATCTGACGCTGGCGCAGGCCTCGGGCAGCAAGGCGCCGACCTCGGCGCGCGGCCGCATCGCTTTCGATTTCACCGGCTCCTCCTGCGAGGGCTGGGTGCAGAATTTCCGCCAGATCACCGAGCTGCAGCCCGCCGAAGGCCCGCCGCGCCTCTCCGACATGCGCTCCGCCACTTTCGAGGCCGGCGACGGCAAGGATTTTCGTTTCCGCATCGAGACCAAGCTGGACAATGTCCAGGCCGAGGACATAGACGGCAAGGCCAAGAAGAAGACCGGCGCCGCGCTCTCGGTCGATCTCGCCCGGCCCAAGCAGTCCCAGCTCTCGCTGGACGGCGGCGCGCTGTTCCCCACCGAGCATCTGCGCCATATCCTCGCCGCGGCTCTCTCCGAGGAGCGCATTCTCGAAGCCAAGGTTTTCGACGGCTCCGGCGACGGCGAGAAGGTCTTCGACACGATGAGCGTCATCGGCCGGCCGACCAGCAGCGTCGTCACCGAAAAAGCCGCGCAGATCAAGGAGCTCGAAGGGCTCAAGCGCTGGCCGGTGTCGATCTCCTATTTCGAGCCGGGCAAGCGCGACGAGCAGCCGGTCTATGTGCTGTCCTTCGACCTCTACGAGAATGGCGTCTCCCGTGCGCTGAAGCTCGACTATGGCGATTTCGCGCTGACCGGCGAGATGACCGAGCTCGCCATTCTGCCGAGCCCGGCCAACTGCAAGATGTGAGGCTGCAGGCCGAACTCTCGAAAAAAGAAAGCCCGGCGCGGCGCGTCGGGCTTTTTCGTTTCGAAAAATCAGGCGCGGCCGGCCTCTGTCGCTTTCGGCACCTCGATCAGCTTGCCGCTCTTCACATCATAGATGAAGCCGTAGATCGGAATATTCTTCGGCGTCAGCGGATTCTCGCGGATGCGCTTCACATCCTGAAAGACGCTCTCCTCCTGCGATTCGATGGTGAGCCATTTCACGAAATGGCCCGCCGTGCAGCCGCCCCCATGCTGGGGATTGGACCATGTGGTTCCGTCGAAGGCCGCCGTCGCGAGGCTGTCGTCGAGAAGATCGGCCATCACCTCGTCGCAGAACAGCTCCATGCCGCAATCGGAATGGTGGATCACGAACCATTCGAGCGTGCCGAGCAGCTTGTGTGAGATGATCAGCGAGCGGATCGCATCGTCGGAGGCGCGTCCGCCGGCGTTGCGGATCACATGCGCGTCGCCTTCCGAAAGGCCGGCGTATTTGGCCGGATCGAGCCGCGCATCCATGCAGGTCAGTATCGCGAAGCGCCGCGCCGGCGGTAGAGCGAGCTGCGCCTTGTCTCCGAAATTCGCGACATATTTGTCGTTCGCCGACAAGACTTCCGCGAGAATCGTCATTTGTTCCTCCCATCCGGCCTTTCGCCATTCGGCTTTTCGCCGTCGGGAATTTCTAAGTCGTGGGCTTTCGGGGTCGGAAATGCAGAATTTTCATGGGCGCATGAATGTCCTGCATGACGGAATCACGCCTCCCGATAGGCGAGCAGCATCAGTCCGGCCAGAGTGAAGGCGATGGGCCAGACGATTCCGGCGATGCGCGCGCCGCGGCCTTCGAGGCGTATCTCCAGCCAGCGGGCGGAGGAGGCGAGCAGGCCGACCAGCGCCAGCGGCGTATGGGTGACCTCGATCAGAAACTCTTCCCTGATGTTGGAGAGTCCGTGCGAATGGGCGAGCAGCAGCGCGCCGCCGACGCCGGTGATGAAGGGGAAGGCGAGCGGCGCCCATTGCGCCTTCACGCGCCGCGTCCGCACGCGCCACTCGAAGATTCCGAAGCAGATGATGAGCGCGAGGAAGATGCGATGCTGCGCGATCTCGGGGTCGCGCAGGCTCTCGATGAGTCCGAGCTGGCCGAGCGGCCAGACGGCTTCGTCGGCGCGCAGAAATAGAAAGCCGGCGAGGCCGAGCATCAGCATCGGCCAATGGCGTGCGACGGGGGAAAGGCGCCGCCAATGCTCGAGCAGCGCCAGCAGCCCCATGGCGGCGACGAAGAGCCCGGCGATGTGGTGATTATATTCCGACCAGGCGATGTCCTCGGCGTTGCGCTGCGCCGCGAGGGAGGCCGTTACCGCGTCGCTCGCCTCTGTCGACGGCGTTGCATCGGCGCGCGCGGTCTGAACCTGCGGCAGCGAGATGGAGAGGGTGGAGTGATCCGGGCTCTCGAGGCGCGGCGGCCATTGTGGCGTCAGCCGCTCGACGATCTCGGCGAAGCTCACCCGGTCGCGCGTGAGATCGACGGCCGGCGGCAGCGAGGAGAGCGAGGCGGCCGCGAAAACGACCGTCCAGCCGACGCCGATCTCCACCTCCGCGAAACGGCGCAGCCGCGCAAAGGCGCCTCGATCGGCCGGAGAGCGGCGGACCGCGAGGAAATTGAGCGCGCCGAGCGACAGCAGGCCGGCGAAGAGGATGGCCTTGGCGCCCACCATCACGCCATAGGCGGCGCCGTAGAAATTCTCGACCGCGCCGATATAGACGATCGACAGGGCGACGCCGCCGGCGGCGATCATCGCCACGGCGACCGTGGAGAGATGCGAGAAGCGCAGGCCGATGGCGCGCTGCGCCTCGCCGTCCGGCGCGCGGGCCAGCGCCATGAGGAAATAGGGAATGCCGCCGATCCACAGAGCGACGCCGGTGAGATGCGCGAGCTCGGCGGCGACGAGGCCCGGCGGATTGTCGAGCCGGCTGACGGCGTGCGTGGCGCCGAGCCGGGCGCAGATCAAAGCCGCCGCGAAGGCGGCGAGGGGCAGGGGCCGCGCCGCGCCGCCGCGAATCGCAAAGGCGAGCGCGAGGGCCGGCGCCGCCGCGAGCGCATCCGCCTTCACCGCATCGGCGGTGAGCGCATCGACGAAGGAGAGCTCCAGCGCGCCGACGAGCATGGTCGCGAGCGCCGCCGCGTCGAGAGAGACGAGACAGGCGAGGACGAGCGCGCTCCAAAAGACGATTCGTCCGGCGCGCGCGGCGATGGGCTCCGCCGCCGCGCCGAGCCGCGGCGCCAGCGGCTCGGCGATGAGCAGCAGAAAGGCGACGCCGCCGACGGCGAGCGACAGCGCCCCCGAGATGGAGCCGCGCAGAATGACGCTGAGAAAGCCGTAGATCTCGATGAATTGCTGCATGGCTCAGCGGCCGACGCGAAAGGAGATGTCGCCGCGGGTAATGTGCCCGTCGACGCTCAGCACCTGCCAATGCAGCCGATAGGCGCCGCGCCGAAGATCATGCAGCCCGGCGCGCAGCTCATCGGCGGCGCCGCCTTCCAGCAGTGGAAGCATAGTTCCATGCATGTCCGGCGAGATCAGCAGCAGCCGCGAGCGGCGCGCGTCTATCCGACAGTTGAATCTCAGCTCCACATCGAGATCGGGTCCAAAGACGATCTGCGCTTCGCGCGGCGTCGATTCCGAGAGGACGGCATGCGCCTGCGCAGGCCTCGCTCCTTCGATCCAAATTGCCGCCGCGGCCCCGCCGATCGCCAAGACGATATCACGCCCCCTCATTCCAGCCCTGCGCTCCTTTGTCATCGCCGGCGGCGGGACAATAGCGCGGGCGGCCAGATAGCGCGCGGCTTTTTTGCGGGCGCCCCGCCGCGTTGACCGGCGCGCGCGCCGCGACTAGCCTGCCCGCCGCAGCATGAGGATCGATGCAAATGACCGCGCCAGACAGACTTTCTCCCACCCGCTCGTTCCAGGGCCTCATTCTGACCCTGCAGAATTTCTGGGCGGCGCAGGGCTGCGTCATTTTGCAGCCTTACGATATGGAGATGGGCGCGGGCACGTTTCACCCCGCCACCACTCTGCGGGCGCTCGGCCCCAAGCCCTGGAAGGCCGCCTATGTGCAGCCGAGCCGGCGCCCGAAGGACGGCCGCTATGGCGAAAACCCCAATCGGCTTCAGCACTTCTATCAATATCAGGTGATTCTGAAGCCCTCGCCGCCGGATCTGCAGTCGCTCTATCTCGCCTCGCTGGCGGCGATCGGCGTCGACGCGAAGCTGCATGACATCCGCTTCGTCGAGGATGATTGGGAGAGCCCGACGCTCGGCGCCTGGGGATTGGGCTGGGAATGCTGGTGTGACGGCATGGAGATCTCGCAATTCACCTATTTTCAGCAGGTGGCGGGCTTCGATTGCGCGCCCGTCGCCGGCGAGCTGACCTATGGGCTCGAGCGGCTCGCCTGCTATCTGCAGGGCGTCGATTCGATCATGGAGCTGAATTTCAACGGCGGCGACGAGGACAAGGTCACTTACGCCGATGTGTTCCTGCAGGCCGAGCAGGAATATTCACGGCATAATTTCGAGGCCGCCGACATGGAGAAGCTGTTCTCCGACTTCCGCGCCGCCGAGGCCGAATGCCGCAAGCTGCTCGCCTTTGGCGACAAAGGCGAGGGCGAGCGCCATCTGATGGCGCTGCCCGCCTATGATCAATGCATAAAGGCCAGCCACGCTTTCAATCTGCTGGATGCGCGCGGCGTGATCTCCGTCACCGAGCGGCAGAGCTATATTCTGCGCGTGCGCGAATTGGCGCGCGCCTGCGGCGCCGCCTGGCTGCGCACGGAAGGCGGCTCTGCGGCGGCCTAGACCGAAGGACCATCTCCACGAACACGAATGGTTTGACAAAAGTTCCTTTTATGTTCTAATTTTGTTCTTGTCTTTCTTCGAGGCCTTTCGTGAGGGGCGTCATGTTCGTGGTCGATCGAGTCCAGGACCGGGGCAGAAGGCCGGCGGCCGAAGCATCGGTCATTCGCGGAGGCGGATTGGCCGCACTACATGCGACGCCGCTGCGCGAGCGCTTCTATTCCTGGCGCGCGGGCCGCGGCGAGCGCTATGTCTGCACGATATTTTCGGCGGAAGAGGAGGCGCTGGTGGCGGGCTTCGCCCGCGCCGTCGTCATCGGCGTAGCGCGCGAGGGCGCGGAACGCCGGCCGGTCTGCGTGCTCTCGACCGAGGAATTCGATGCGCCGAGCGGCCGTCTCGCGCGCGCGGCGGCCGTCGCTCTCGGCGTGAACGAATGGCATGTGCGCTTTTGCGCGCTGCCGGTCGAGGTCGCGCGCCACCTCGCCAAAGCCTTGCTGAACTGAGCTTTCTCAGGCGCTCTCGGCGAGGGAGGCCGTCGGCGCCGAAAGCCGGCGCACGATCTCGGCGAGCGCCGGATCGTGAATGTCGAGCTGCTGAAGATGCTCGTGCGTGTTACGGACGTAGGAGGGATTGTCGCCCGAGGCGCCGACGCCGCCCTCCACGAGCCGCGTCATCTCGTCGATCGACAGGCGTCCGGCATATTGCTCGTGAGCGCGATCGACGATGAAGGCGAGCGCGCGGGCCGAGCCGCCCTCGGCGAAGCGCAGTCCCACATTGCGCTCGATATAGACAGACGTCACCAATTCGCGGGCGCGCAGATAGGCGACCGTCTCCTCGCGCGCCGCTCCGGCGACGCGAAAGGCGACGCCGAGGCAGGAGCCGCCATAGTCGAGGCCGAGCACGAGGCCCGGGCGTTCTCGCGTTCCGCGGTGGACATGGGAGAAGACGCAGAGCGATCGGTGGTAGCCATGCACCCAGGCGAGGGCGCTTTCGAGAAATTCGAAACCCGGCCGCCACATCAAGGAACCATAGCCGAAGACCCAGAAATCGCCGTCCATCGTCGCCATCGATCGTAAGCCTCTCCTTTCGCGCTTTCCCTTCGATTCGGCCGCCCGCTAGAGCTTATCGCGTCTCGCCAGGCCTGCGCCGCTCACAGCCTGTGATCCTCGATCGTCGCCAGCAGCAGCACGACGATGCTCCACACGATGGCGAAGCCGAGGAAGATCAGCAAGGGGTAAGTCAAGCGGTGCGGATAGCGGGAAATCTCCGGCGCCGCCGGGGGAACGAAGACGGTCAAATAGATGCTCTGCCGATTGGCGCGCAATTGCGCGCGATCGAGATCGGCCTTGGAGAGCGCATAGAAGCGCTCGGCGAGCGCCTTGCGAACCTCGAGCTCCTCGAACTTCGCCAGAATTCCAGCCACGGTGGAGGTGGAGGAGCGCGCGCCGTCATTGGAGGTGAGCTTGCTCTTCAGCTCCTTGATCTGCTTCTCGGCGGAGGCGAGCTGCTCGCGCAGCACGCGCACTGTCGGCGCATCCGGCGATAATTCATGTCCGGCGACGAAAAGCTCGCTCTCGAGCTTGATCTTCTGGGCGACGAGTGGCGCCAGCAGCTTGCCGATCTCGGTTCCGGTCAGGCTCGGGTCGATGACGCCGAACTCGTCGCGGAACTTGTGCAGATCGGACAGCGTCGCCTGCACCGCCTCGAAAGCGCGGCGCACGTCTCTTTCCGCCATTGCTGTGGCGTCACGGCGCGCGCGCTCGGAGATGCGATTGACCAGCGCCTCGCTCGCCGCGACGATGGCGTTGGCGAGCGCATAGGCGTCCTCCTTGCGGAAGGCGCGGACATTTACGGTGACGAGGCTGGAATTGGCGTCGACCGTGGTCTCGACCATGGACTGCCAATAGTCGGTCAGCTGCTCCATCGTGGCGTTGCGGCGCAGGCGCGCCCAGAAATCGGCCTCCGGCCGGCGGTAGAGGGCGCGCAGATCGAGCTTGGCCAGCACATCGCCGACGATCGCGCGGCTGCGGATGTAGCTCGTGACGATATAGGCGTTCTGCCCGGACGGCGTGAAGGTGAAGGCCGCCGATTCGCCCTTGGGCGTCGCGACGGCCTCCAGCTCGATCGCGCGCACCGCGAAACGCGTCTCGACCGCGAATTGGTCGGAGGCGAGAAAGGCGAAATAGACCGACGCCACGAAGGACGGAATGATCACGAAGGCGATGAAGCTCAGCCAGAGTGGCGGAATGCGCGTGCGGCTCTCGAGCGCGCGATTGGCCTCCGTCGCGATTCGCTCGACCTGGTCGACGATCTGACGCGCGGTCTCGGGCGCATTGGCGAGCGGCCGCAGCCATGCGGCCGGAACCAGCGAGCGCGTGGGCTTCGGCTCCAGCTTCGGATCCATCCGCGAGTGGAGGCGCTCGTCGTCGAGCGGCGGCCTGGTCTCGATCATCGGCGCCCGCCGGCGATCCGCGCCCGCGTCGGCGCGCGCTTTGCCGCGTCAGAAATCTTCGTCAAAAGGCCTCCTCGATCGCCGCTTTGGCGGTTTGGTAGATTTCGAGGTCCTGCTCGAGCAGCAGATCGACCTCCGGCAGCCGGCGCAGCTCCCGCGCCAACTCGCCGACCGCCGCGAAATGCGGCAGCGTCGGCAGAACGCCGGGCTCTATGTCGAGCAGGGCCTCCACTTCCTCGAGAAAACGGTCCTGACTCTCCCGCAACCCGACCACGGAAAAGCTGGCGAGAGCGGCGAGCGCCTTGGCGACGCCGTTCTTGGGCGGCGGCTCGTCCAGCGCCTCGGAGGCGAGCTGCCGCGTCAGCGGATTGGCGAGCGCGCCGATGACGTCGCGCGGCATCGAGTCGAAAGCGCGCCGCAGGCCGGAGCCGTCCGGCTCGATCTGCTGCGCGAACTCGATCGCCCGCTGATAGGTGAGCATATCGCGCGGCCCCAGCAGCTCCTCGCCGAAGCGCGAGACATGCTTGAGCGTCAGCAGCCGCTCGGCGAGCTCGAGATAGGGGTCGTGCATCAGGATGATGGAATTGAACTTGTCTTGCAGATAGTTGGAATAGCTCGAGAAGGTCAGGCGGCCGCTCACATAGAGCGAGTTGACGTTCTCCAGCATGAAGACCTGCAGCGCGGTCTCGCGTCCATGCCGCTCCACGCCCTTGTGGAAGAACTGAAATCTATGCTCGACCTTCTCGTCCAACCGCCACAGCGGAAAGAGATGCGTCTCCAGCCGAAACACGCGGCGATGCGTGACCTCCGAGCCATTGCGCCGACGGTAGATCATGATGCCGGATTCGGCGTCGCGAATCTCGAGGCTCTGATTCGACACGAGGTCGGGAACGATCGAGCTGTCGACGGTGAAGCCGCACAGGCCGGTGGCGTGACGGCCGGCGGCCACCAGCGACGGCCGCGCTTCGCGGCAGGGCAGCTCCGCGATCTGAATGCCGCTCTGAGTGATGCGTAGCGTCGGCGAGGCGGTATAATCGTCTGGAACGACATAGCCGACGATCTGGTCGCCACGGTCGGCTTCTATGTTGAACAACATGAGCCCAATTCCGTTTCCGGCCTGTCTCGCTCTCGCCGGCGTCCTTCAGCGCCCGTCTCGGGCCGGGAGCCGATCGTCGAATCGGCCGCCGCGCGCGCCACCTCGGCGCGCTGTTTCGCATATGGTCGAGCGCGTCTCAAGCGCTCGGGCTCCCGGCGGCGCCACGCCTCTCATAGCCTATTGCTGCGCTGCGGGAAACCGCATGCTGCATTGCGGCGAAAAATCGCAAAATCACCCTTTTTCCGTCAGATTTCCGACATCACCACCAGCCCCGACCCCAATAGCCGCCGCGCGGCCCATAGCCGTAGGGATAGTCGTAGCGGGCGGCGCGTCGATCGGCCGAGCGGTCGAGATCCACCTGCATCAGGCATTTGGAGAATGGATCGGTCCCGGGCCGGAAACCATAATTTCGGCAGCGGAACTCATCGGCGGCGCGCTGCTCGGCCAGGCTCGTGGTGTTGCAGGCCCCGACGAGGAGCGCCGCGGCCGCCGCGAGCAGCAGCTTGGTGATCGGCATGTCGTCCTCCTATGGGCGTTCGGCGAATGATCTTTGCAATATAGCCGAGGCCGCGGCTCTTATCGAGAGGCCTCCGCGCCGCGTTTTCGGCCTTTGCGGGAGGAAAAAACCTTTTCGCGACGAATTTATTGCGGGATGCGTGCGGTTGCGGCTATCGTTCGAAAAAGGGCCGCGGTCGCTCTGCGCGCCGCCGGACGAGAAGCGAGGAAGTTTTGCTACGCACGCCGAAATATGAGAAGGGAGCCGGCGCTCAGCCCGCCGGAGCCGAGAAGATCGTGGCGGCGCGCCAGGACGACGGAGGCGGCGGGCGGAACATGGCCACCGAAAAAAAGCCGACGACGATCAAGAAATACGCCAATCGGCGTCTCTATGACACGGGCACGAGCACTTACGTCACGCTCGAGGATCTCGCGGCAATGGTCAAGCGCGGCGAGGATTTCGTCGTCTGCGACGCCAAGACGGGGGAGGACATCACCCGTCCCGTGCTGACGCAGATCATCTTCGAGCAGGAGGGCAAGGACGGCCAGAGCCTGCTGCCGATCGCTTTTCTGCGCCAGCTCATCCGCTTCTATGGCGATTCGATGCAGATGCTGGTGCCGAGCTATCTCGAGTTCAGCATCGACCGGCTGACGCGCGATCAGCAGAAATTCCGCGATCAGGTGTCGCAGGCGCTCGAAGGCGCGCCTTTCGGCGAGCCGACTCGTCAGGCGTTTCAGTCGCTCGAGGAGCAGGCGCGCAAGAATATGGCGGTGTTCCGCCATGCGCTGACCATGTTCAACCCCTTCGGCCTGCCTACCGAGCCGCCCGCCGCCTCCACCGAGACGACAGTGGCCGCCGCCGAGCCGCCACGCTCCGATCTCGACGAGATGAAGCGCCAGCTCGACGAGCTGAACAAGCGCATCGATCAATTGTCGACGAAGGGCGGCTGAGCCGCGCTTCGGGCGCGCCGCGAAGCCCTGGCGCCGCTCAGGCGCGCCGGGAGAGGTTCTGCGACTCGCCCGGCGCCGCGACCACCACGGCCGAGCCGAACAGCGAGCCCTGGAAGTAATCGACGCCCCAGCCTTGCAGCAGCTGCGCCGTCTCCTCATCCTCCACCCATTCCGCGACGATCTTCAGGCCGAGATGCCGCGCGAGATCGGTGAGCGTGCGCACGAAGAAGCGATCATCCTGCGATTTGATGATGTTCTGGATGAAGACGCCGTCGATCTTGACGAAGTCGAAGTCGAGCAGGCGCAGATTGCGGAAGGATGTGTGACCCGCGCCGAAATCATCCATGGCGAATTTGATGCCGAGGCGCTTGCAGTCGGTGATCAGCTGCCGTGTCTTGTCGAAATCGTCGATCAGCGTCGTCTCGGTGATCTCTATGGTGAGGCGATCCGCGACGCCCGGATAGAGTCGCGTGGCGTTGGCGAGCCATTCCGGCCATTCGGGATCATGCAGCGTGGCGACCGAGGCGTTGACCGAGATCCGCAGCGACGGATCGGCGCGCAGCTGCGTGAGCGCCAGCTCCAGAACGCGCTGATCGAGAAGGCGCACCAGTCCGGATTTCTCCGCGATGGGCAGAATGTCGCCGGGCACGACGATAGAGCCGTCGGCGAGCCGCACGCGCAGCAGCGCCTCGTAAAAGGCCGTATGGCCGGTCTGCGCCTGGACGATGGGCTGAAAGGCCAGCTCGACGCGGCGCTCGTTGAGCGCGGAAACGACGCTGTCGGAAATCTGCAGCGCATGCAGCCGCCCATTGTCGCGCGCCAGCGAGGTGGCGTAGCAGACGAGCCGATGCGCATTGCGCTGACGCGCCGCGTCCAGCGCCTCCTCGGCGTGCTGGAACAGCACGGCCGGCGATCTTCCATCACGCGGCGCGACGACGGCGCCGATGCGCGCCGACACGGAGATCGCGCCGACCTCGGTCGTGAAAGGCGCTTGGGCGATCACCTCGATGAGCCGCTGGCCCGTCGATTTGGCCTGCTCGACGTCACAATTCTCCAGCAGCACGGCGAATTTATTGCCGGCGTAGCGCGCGACGAGATCATTGACTCGAACATTGGTCCGCAGCCGTGAGGCGAGGCCGACAATGATCTCGTCGCCGGCGTCATAGCCATAGGTGCGATTGAGCGCGAAGAGATTCTCCAGCGCGACGAGCAGAATGGCGAAAGGCTTGCGCATCTTCTCGGGCTGTCCGAGCAGGCGCAGCGAATGTTCCGCCAGAAGCGCGCGGCTCATCGCGCCGGTGAGCGCGTCGAATTGCGCGCTGCGGGTCATCCGGCGCTCCATCTCGTGGCGCTCGGTGATGACGCGCACGACGCCATGGGCGCGGCACGGGCGGCCGTCGCGGCCGGCGAACCATTTGCCGCAATCCTCGATCCACACCAGCGGGCCGCCACCGGTCTCGCGCGGCGGCGCCAGCGCATAGATGGCGTTGAAGAGCACGCCATTGCCGTCGTCGCTGCCGGTGGTGGTGACGATGGCGTCGAAGCGCGATGTCGCGCTCTGCGCGCCGAGCCGCTCGCCATAGGCGCGCCCGCTCGAGAGATCGATATCGGCGAAGCCCGGCAGCACCTCGGCGAGATTGTCGCCCCAAGCGAGCCGATCGGTCGCAATGTCCCACGTATAGGCGAGCATGCCGATCGAGGCGAAAATGTCGCGCGCATCCGGTCCCGCGGGCTGGCGCGGCTCCGCGGTCGGAGCGGGCGCTGCGGGGGAGGAGGCCGGCGCCTGCAATCCCGTGGAAACCGCCTTATCGGCGAGATGGCGCAATTGCATCGGTTGGGCCTGATCGAACGAATACGGATGCAGCGAGTATTGGGGGCCAAAAGTAAACGGGTCGTTTAGCGGGCCGGCGCGGCTCTGCGGGCGCGCGACGCGCCGCATCGGCCGGCGCGCGAGGATCGCCCGTTTTCGCTCATTCGCGACCCGAAATCGGCGTGATTCGGGCTATTCCGCGCTGTCTTCGCGCAGCGGAGAAAAATCCGCGGAGGCCAGCTCGAAGCGGGAGAACTCGAATCCCGGCGCGACCGTGCAGCCGACGAGCGTCCACGCGCCGAGGCTGCGCGCGCTCTGCCATTGATCCGCCGGCACGACGATCTGCGGCTGCTCGCCCTGCGTCACCCGCGCGCCGAGAATATGCCGCGCGCTCGTTGCGCCCGTCGCGGAAATGTCGAGGGCGAGCGGCGCGCCAGCGTAATAATGCCAAATCTCGGCGGCGTCGACGCGATGCCAGGCGGAGACCTCGCCCGCGCCGAGCAGATAATAGATGGCCGTCGAGGCGGCGCGGCCGTCCGCGACCGCGCGGGAATCACGAAAGGTCTCGCGGTAGAAGCCGCCTTCTGGATGCGGCGAGAGGGAGAGCAGCCGCGCGACGTCGGCGGCCGAAAGGCTCGTATCCATCGTCATCGAAACACATTCTTTCTTTCGCGGATCTGCGCGAAGACATGGGCCGGATCGGCCGTCTCCATTCCGAGCGCGCGCCGCAGCTGAGAGTCCTCGGCGCGCAGGAAGGGATTTGTCGCGAGCTCGAGAGCGATGGTCGTCGGCAAAGTGGGCTCGTCCGCGGCGCGCAGCGCGTCGACCTCGCGGGCGCGCTCGGCGAGCAGGAGATTGTCGGGATCGACCGTGCGCGCGAATCGCGCATTGGCCTGCGTATATTCATGGCCGCAATAGACGCGCGTCTCCGGCGGCAGTTCGGCGATCTTCTTCAGCGAGGCATGCATGACCTCCATCGGCGTCTCGAAGACGCGGCCGCAGCCCAGCGAGAACAGCACGTCGCCGACGAAGAGAATCTCCTCCGCCTCGAAATGATAGAGAATATGGCCGGTCGTGTGTCCGGGCGCTTCTATCACCCGCGCCGTCGCCGCGCCGACCGTCACCAAATCGCCCTCGCCGACCTCGAGATCGAGGCCGGGGATGCGGGCGCGATCCTTGCGCGGGCCGACGATGCGCGCCTTTGGAAACAGCGCCTTCAGCCCCGCCACGCCCTGGATGTGGTCGGCGTGATGATGGGTGACGAGAATATCGGTGAGCGTCCAGCCGCGCCGCGACAATTCCGCCGCTATGGCGCGTGCGTCGGGCGCGTCGATGGAGGCGACGGCGCCGGTCGCCTCGTCCCGCAGCAGCAGGCCGAAATTATCGGCGAGGCAAATGAACTGAACGACTTCGACGCTCATTGCGCTGCTCCTGTCGAAACGCTTAGGGTCAGTGAGGCGATCGCGGCCGCGACGGTTTCACGCGCTTGCGTCGCGCCGTAGATAAATGCGAAATAGCAGATATGTCGCTCGACGTCGTCGACTTGCGGAATTTTTACGCTTCGCCGCTCGGTCAGGTGGCGCTGCGCCTCCTCGGGCGCATGGCGCGGACCCGCTGGGAGGATCACTCCGGGCTGCGCGTGCTCGGCGTCGGCTACGCCACGCCCTATCTCGTCGATTTTCAGGAGCGGGCGCAGCGCGTGCTCGCCTTCATGCCGGCCGCCCAGGGCGTCGTCCATTGGCCCAATGGCGGACGCTCGGCCTCGGCGCTGGTCGAGACGACGATGATGCCGCTGCCCGACGCCAGCATCGACCGCGTTCTCGTCGTCCATGCGCTCGAGGTCGGCGAATCGCCGCGCGACATATTGGAGGAGATTTGGCGCATTCTCGCGCCGGGCGGACGGGTGATCGTCGTCGTCCCCAGCCGCTCGGGCCTGTGGGCGCGGGTGGACACGACGCCCTTCGGCCATGGCCATCCCTATTCGCGCGGCCAGCTGCAGAGCCTTTTGCAGGAGACGCTGCTGCTGCCGGTCTTCTGGGGCGAGGCGCTCTATGTGCCGCCCTTCGCCCGCGCCTCGCTGCTGCGCTCGGCTCCCGCCTTCGAGCGAATCGCCGGGCGCTTCTCGTTGCCGGGCGGCGGGGTTCATATCGTCGAGGCGACCAAGCAGCTCTATCGCCCCGCCGGCCTGCGCCGCGCCGTGCGCCGCGCCCTGCCGCCGCTGGACGAGGTGCTGGCCCCGGTGGGCGCCGGCGCCGGTCGCGACGCCCCGGCGCTCTGAGAGAGGCTCAGCGGGGGGGCGCGCCGCCGCTGCGGCGGCCGAACTCGACCGACAGGCCGAAGCTCCTGGCCAGAAACAGGCCGCCATGCAGCAGGCCGGCATTGTCTATGCCATGGTCCAGCCCGGCGGAAAGGTGCCATTGCGTCGGCACGTCGGCCTTGGCCAGCGCATTGGCGGAGAGCAGCAGCGCATCGGCCGGGATCATCGAATCCTCCTCGCCATGGACGAGCAGGACCGCCGGCGGCTTGGCTCCAAATTGCGGGGGAATATCCGGCGGCTCGCTGCCCGCCACCAGAACGCCCGAATAGCCGAGAATGGCGGCCGGCGCGCGGCGCAGCCGCAGGCCCACATGCAGCGCCAGCATCGTTCCCTGGCTGAAGCCGACCAGAGCGAGCTTGCTCTCGTCCAGCTCGTTCTTGGCCAGCTCCTCGGCGAGGAAGCTCTCCAGCAGCGGCCGCGTCGCCACCACGCCGCGCCAGCGCTCGCCGGGGTCGCGCATGGTCAGCGGAAACCACTGCCGCCCATTGGGCGACAGCGCGCAGCGCTCCGGCGCATGGGGGGAGACGAAGGCGGCGTCCGGCAGGAAGGACCGCCATTGCCGGCCGATCTCGATGAGATCATTGCCGTCCGCGCCATAGCCATGGAGGAAGACGACGAGCTGCTTGGCCTTGCCGGCCTTGGGCTGAATTCGGGGGCCGTCGATCTGGGACGCCATGTCTGATCTCGCAATTCTGAGGGGACGCCGGCCAAAGGGGCCGCTATCCGCCGTTCAACACGGCCGCGACGCCGGCGACCAGCATCGCCAGGCCGAGCCATTCCCGCGCTCCGGTCTTTTGCGCGAACATGCGGCGCGTGACCATTTGCGCGAACAAGACTTCGATCAGCGCCAGCGTGCGCACCCGCGGCGCGGTCTCGAGAGCGAAAGCCAGGAACCAGAACAGCGTCGCAAAGGCGCCGAGCAGTCCCGCCGACAGCGATTCCCGCCATTGAGCGACGATGGCGAAAAGGCCCCCGCGGTCGAAGACGCCCAGATAGAGCAAGATCAGCGCCGTTTGCAAGACGAGGCCGAGAACCAGCTCGGTCGCGGCCGCGACCGTGATGGAGGGGCCGCCGAGCGCCAGCACGCCCTCGCGATAGAGAACCGTCGAGCCGCCGAACAGCGCCGCCGCGGCGAGGCCGAAGAAAATCGGCCGCCAAGTGGCGCCGCGCAGCGCCGCCGCAGGATCGGGCAGCGACAGAGCGAGCACGCCCAATGTCGCGCCGAGCGCGCCTAGCGCGAGCGATGGCGTCGCCGCCTCGCCGAGGAACAGCGTTCCGAAGACGACGAGCTGCGCCGCTTCCGTCTTCAGCAACGCCGTCACGATGACGAAGGAGCGCTCCTGCATCGAGACGAGCATCAACGCCGTCGCCGCGATCTGCAGCGCGGCCGCCGCTGCGATGACGAGCAGAGCGTACGCTCGAGGCGCCGGCGGCGGAACATCGGCGATGGCGCAGGCGCCGGCGAGAATGAGAAAGGCGAAAGGACAGCCGAAGAGAAAGCGCACGAAGGTCGCGCCCGCGGCGCCGAGCTTATCGGTGAGATCGCGCTGCAGCGCGTTGCGCAAAGTCTGTCCGCCCGCGGCGGTGAGAGTGAATGCGGCCCAGGTCCAGGCGGGAGCGGCGGAGATCATCTGCGGCGGAGCTTTCGTTGCGTCGCTCGTCTTCTAGCGCGAACCGCTCCGCAATATCCACGCTGAAAAGCGAAAAGCCCGGCCATGAGGCCGGGCTGTCGCGATCTCGAAGACAGAAGATCGGATCAGTATCTGGCGACGACCGGAACCGGCGGCGCCGAGATGAAGTGATAGTTGATGCCGACGCGCGCGATATGGCCGTCGAATTTCACGCGCGTGATGCCTTGGTTGATCGAGGTGAGCGCCGGCGAGGTGAAGCCGAGCACCGTCAGCTGCGGGCCGACCGCGGCGAGCGGGCCGTTGAGATAACGGACCTCGCCGAGATCATAGTAGAGATATTCCGCCTTGAAGCTCAGGTTCGGAGCGAACAGCCATTCGATGCCGCCGCCGACCGTCCAGCCGATGCGCGACTCGTTGTAGCGTCCGATGCCGCCGATCGAGGCGTAGGGCACGCTGAGGGCGGCCACCTGCGCGCCGAGGACGCTCGCAGAGAGGGTGTTGTTGAGCAAAAGCGACTGGTTCGTCGTCGCCTGCACGCCGCCGTAGGCGAGACCGCCGGTGGCGTAGATCAGGAAAGACGGTCCCCAAATGTAGCCCAAACGGCCGCGAACCGTGCCGAGCCAATCCGTGCGCGTCGTCACCGTCGTCGTGCCGGCGGCGGAGCGATCGAAAGAGAGGCCGAAGGGGCCGGCCGCGACATTGAACGCGTTCCAGCTGGTGCCGCCGGTGAAGCTGTTCTCGCTGCGGATGCCGGTTCCCTGCAAATCGGCTTCGAGACCGACCAGGAAGCTGTTGCCGAATTGATAATTATAGCCGACCTGACCGCCGCCGATGAAGCCGTTGCGTTGAGCGTTCACATTGCCGCTCGCGGCCAGGGCGGCCGCGCCGGCGCCCGGATCGATCACGAAAGGAAGCAGGCCATTGTTGCCGAAAGTGTCGTAAAGATTGGCCGTGCCGACTTCGACGTTGTTCGTCGAGCCCCAGGAATAGCCGGCATTCAAACCGACATAGAATCCGGTCCACAGGGGCGGCGGCGGCAGCGGGGGCGGCAGCGGAGCCTTGACGGCCGGCAGGTCCGCGGCCAGCGCCGCTCCAGCGGATAGAGCCAGTGCAATCGCGGTGGCTGAGAATAACTTCTTCATCGAGGAATCCTTTTCAACAAAGTTTTGTCACCGCATGGGCCGCGCGCTGTCGCTGTCCGCTCGCCGTGGTTGATGCGGCTATTGAAATGCTAAGTCGCATGCTGAGATTCGGTCAACGACGGTGAACCGCAACGGCGTGACATATCATCGATTTTCTGTGACTGTGACGCACATGCGACCTTAGCGAAAACAGCTACGTATTCATTTGTGTGGAGAATGCCGAAGAGGCGCGCGCGAGCGTGAATTCATATAGCGAATCGAAAGAAATTTGCGCGCGCCGAGTCGATGACAGGAGAGAGATCATGAGCAGCGAACGCTATCACAAGATCCGCATCGGCGATCATCGTCTCCACGCAGAGACGCTGATGCTCGGCTATGGCTATGATCCGGCGCTCTCCGAAGGATCGGTGAAGCCTCCGGTGTTTCTCACATCGACATTCGCCTTCCGCACGGCGGAGGATGGACGCGATTATTTCGACCATATCGCTGGCCGCGGCGCGCATGCGCGCAATGAGGCGCCAGGGCTCGTCTATTCGCGCTTCAATCATCCCAATCTCGAGATCCTCGAGGATCGCCTCGCCGTGCATGAGAATGCGGAGGCGGGCCTCGTCTTCTCATCCGGCATGTCGGCGATCGTCACGACGATCCTCGCCTATGCGAAGCCGGGCGAGGTGATTTTGCACAGCCGTCCGCTCTATGGCGGAACCGAGGTGCTGATCGGCCGCACGCTCGCGCCATTCGATATCAAGAGCATCGGCTTCACCGACGGACTCGACGAGACTGTCGTGCGCGGCGCCGCCGAGCGCGCGATGGCGATGGGCAATGTCGCCATCATCTTCGTCGAGACGCCGTCCAATCCGATGAACAGCCTCGTCGATATCGACATGGTGGCGCGCATCGCGCAGGAGATCGGCGCGCGCCAGGGGCGCCGTCCGATTCTGTGCTGCGACAACACATTGCTCGGTCCCGTGTTCCAATCGCCACTCCAGCATGGCGCCGATCTCTCGCTCTATTCGCTCACCAAATATGTCGGCGGCCACAGCGATCTCATCGGCGGCGCCGTCATCGGCGCACATGCTGCGCTGGCTCCGATCCGCACGATGCGCAACGCCATAGGCACGCAGCTCGATCCGCATTCCTGCTGGATGCTGGCGCGCTCGCTGGAGACATTGTCGCTGCGCATGCGCCGCGCCGCCGGCAATGCGGCCATCGTCGCCGAATATCTCTCTACGCATCCGAAGGTCGCGCGCGTGCATTATCCGCCGCTGCTGCCGCCGGACCATCCCGCGCGCGCGCTGATGCAGCGTCAATCGAGCTCCGCGGGCTCCACTTTCTCCTTCGATGTCCAAGGCGGCGAAAGGGAAGCTTTCGCTTTCCTGAATAGGCTGCAGATTTTCAAATTGGCGGTGAGCCTCGGCGGCACGGAGTCGCTCGTGTGTCATCCGGCGACCACCGTGCATTCAGGATTAGCGGAGGCGGCGCGACGCGAGATCGGCATCACGCCGGCGCTGGTGCGCATGTCGATCGGCATAGAGCATCCAGACGATCTCGTCGCCGATATCGCTCAGGCGTTCTCCTGAGCGAGCAGATTGCCGCGCACGACGCGCGTCGCGAAATCGTCGCAGCGTCGCCGCAGGCATTCGTCGGGGCACTCGGTCGCGTAATGCTCGCCGAGCGCGGTTAGACAAAATCGCGCGAGCGCGTGCTCGTCCTCTCGCACGCCTGCGGGCGCGGCGCGCGCCACCGCATCGAGCAGCGCGTCGATTCTGCCGCGCTCGCTTTCAATATCGCACATGGCCTTCTCCTTTCGTGCTTGTCGCGCCGATGATGGCGGCGTTTCTGGCGATATCGTGGAGCTGCGGCTGGAAAGCTTGCAGAGTAGGATTTTGGAAATCTTGCAGGCTCCTCGGCCGAGACGGGGCTTGATCGCGACGCGGCGCCGGGCGACGATGGCCTCCAATTCCGGCCGCCCGCGCGCGGCCGACGAAACGGAGCTCGGAATGTTCATCGCGATGAATCGATTCAAGGTGGTCAAGGGGGAAGAAAAGGCGTTCGAGCAGATCTGGGCGTCGCGCCGCACGCGCCTCGAGGAGATGGAGGGATTCATCTCCTTCCATCTGCTGCGCGGACCGGAGCGCGAGGATCACACGCTCTACGCCTCGCATACGATGTGGGAGACCAAGGCGAGCTTCCTCGCCTGGACGACGTCGCAGCAGTTCCGCGATTCGCACAAGGACGCCGGCAAGAACAAGCCGCTCTATGTCGGCCATCCCGAGTTCGAGGGTTTCGACGCCGTGCTCGCGCAGAGCAATGCGCGTGACGATGCGGCGGTCGAGGCGGCGCCATGAGCGAACGGCGGCCTCTCGTTTCGTTGAGCGTGCTGAAATCGGCCATGGCGAGCGAGGGCTTCGAGCTCGCGCCCGCCGCGCGGCGGGAGGCGGGCGCACGCCGCCGCATATGGGAGATCATCGGCGCGTCGCATTGCTCGATCGTCGGCACATGCCTGACGATCGCGGAGTTGCGCAAGATCGCGCGGCGCACCGGCTTTCTCGGCGATGAAGCGCGCTACAATGATTATCAGGTGCATGGCCTCTTCGTCGAGAAGATGCATGACGAGAATGTCGTCTCGCGCGCCGTGCAGAAGCATCTCGACACGCGATACGAAGGCGCGATCCGCAAGGCCAAGGCGCTCGACGGCGAGGAGACGCTGCTCGCCTATTGGGAGAGCGCGATCGACGCTGGCTTCGTGCCCGGCGCCTATTGGGCGCTGATCGGCCATCCGCGCCTCACGCCCGGCGTGGAGACGCGCATTTTCGGCGATATTCACATGATGTCGCATTTGAGCGGCGCCGCGCATCGCGGCGACGCTCGCGAGGTGGCCGAAGCGAGACGCGCGAAGGCCGAGATCGCGCGGCGTCTCGCCAGCGTCATCGCCGAGCGCAATGACGAGCTGACCGTGCTGCGCGATGAGATCACCCGGCTCGGCGCGCAGCTTCGCGAAGCGCGCACGCTCGCCGCCGAATGCGAGAGCCTGCGCCGCGAGGTCGACGCTCTGCGCGCGGCGGAGCGCGGCGACGAGACATTGCGCGAGCTCGGAGCGCTCCGTCTCTCGCATGCCGAATTGCGTGAGGATCATGCGCGGCTCGAGCGTCGCCTCGAGCGGATGAAGGCGAAGGAGACGCGCGCCCCGGCGTCGATCGTTTCCGAGATCGCCGTCGCGGCGACGCCCATGGCCGATGAGCCTTGCGAGAGCGAGACGGATCTCTGCGGCCGCTGCCTGCTCTATGTCGGCGGCCGGCCGCGTACGGTCTGCAGGCTGCAGCGTCTCGTCGAGCGGCGCAATGGCTCGCTCATCCATCATGACGGCGGCATGGAGGACAATCGCGCCATGCTGAGCGAGCTGGTGCGGCGCGCCGACGCCGTGTTCTTTCCCGTCGATTGCGTCAGCCATCGCGCTGTCGGCGCGGTCAAGAGCTTGTGCGAGAGCCATGGCATTCCCTATTGTCCATTGCGCAGCGCGAGCGCTTCGGCTTTCGAGAGAGCGATCGAGACGCTCGCCGCGCCGGCGGCGGAGGCGCGGCGATAGGGAGGGCGCGTGACGCATCCATCAGCGCATGCAGTGGCGCATTCTTGGGCTCCCGCGGTGAGCGAAGGGCGCATCGAGATCACGCGTCTCGATTTCGATCTCGCCGCGCCCTGGTCCGAGGCGGATTGGGACACGCTGAGCGCTGAGGAGCGCGAGCGGGCTCTGCGCTTCTTGCGACATGAGGATCGGCTGCGCATGATCTCGACGCGCGCCGTATTGCGGCGTCTCATCGGCGAGAAGCTGGGCGTCGATCCGGCGGCGCTGCGCTTCGATTCCGGGGTTTACGGCAAGCTCGGGCTCGCCGGTACGGGCGTCTTCTTCAATGTCTCGCATTCCGGCGCATGCGCGCTCATCGCCGTCTCGCGTCATTGGGAGGTCGGCGTCGACATAGAGCGCGCCGATCGAATGGTGGATGTCGCCGGTCTCTCCTCCATCGCCTTGACGCGAGAGGAGCGCGAAGGGATCGACGCCGCCGGTTTTTTCGAGCGTTGGGTGGCCAAGGAGGCGGCGCTGAAAGCGCTCGGCCTCGGCATACCGGAGAAGCTGCAGGCTTTCTCTGTGTGGCCGGGGCAGGGCGATCTCTACGAGCTGCGCCACGCCGAGGCGGATTGGGGCGATCTTCGCGTGGCGCGTATCACGGCGCCGCCGGGCTATGCGGCGGCGCTCGCGTGGAAGACGCCCTAACGAAGCGCTTTCTCGAGCTCCGTCGCCTCGACGATCGGCAATGAGCAGGTTGCGCCGTGGCAGACATAGGCGGCCGCGCTTCCGTTGATCATTGTCTTGCCGGCGGCGGGATGCGCCGGCGGCAGCTCGGCGCCTGGCGCGACAATGGCGAGCGTGCGGCCGGGCAGGCTCACGCCATGAACCACGCGCAGCAGCGCGGCCGTGTCAGGCGCCTCGCGCGCGCCGATGATGACGATCTGCAATCCGTCGCGCGAAGTCTCGGCGCCGTTCAGCAGGGTCGAATAGCCGAGCATGCCGCGCCGCACGGCGCTGGCGAAAGCTGCGAGCGTGGAGTCGGCGCGGGCGCGATAGCGGTCGTCGCCGGTGAGGTGATAGAGCTGCGCCAGAACATGCGTCATCGTCCCATTGCCGGACGGCAAAGGCGCATCCTCGGCGATTTTCGAGCGGCGGATCAGCGCTTCGGCATCATCGGCGGTGAAGAAATAGCCGCCGGCGCCAGCGTCGCGATAATGCGCCTCGACGATCTCGATCCAATCGCGTCCGCGCTCGAGAAAGCGCGCTTCGCCGGTCGCCTCATGGAGCGCCAGAGCGGCGCGCGTGAGATCGGCGTAATCATCCAGCACGGCCATATGCTTCGCGCGGCCGGCGCCATAGGAATGCAGCAGCCTTCCGTCGGTAGTCGTCATTTTCGCGGCGATGAAATCAAAGGCCGCCGTCGCCGCTGCGAGCCAGTCGCGCCGCTCGAAGACCTGCGCGGCGGTCGCTATAGCGGCGATCATCAGCCCGTTCCAATCAGCGAGCGCCTTGTCGTCGCGGCCTGGCCGCACGCGCGCCGCGCGCGCCGCCAAAAGCTTCGCGCGATCCAGAGCGAGCGCGGCTTCTTCTTCCGCGGACAGCAGCTCCATCGAATGCAGGCGATTGGGAATGGATTTGCCTTCCCAATTGCCGCCGTCCTCTATGTCGTAGACGGCGCGGAACGCAGCCGAGCGCGCGCCGAGAATGGCGTCGATCTCGGCCGCGGTCCAGACATAGAATTTGCCTTCCTCATGCTCACTGTCGGCGTCGAGGCTGCTGGCGAAGACGCCTTCCGCGAGGCGCATCTCGCGCAGCGCCCAGTCGATCGTCTCCTCTATGCGTGCGGCGTAGAGCGGCTTCTTCTCGTCTTGCCAGACGAGCGTCAGCAGATCGACGAGCTGGGCGTTGTCATAGAGCATTTTCTCGAAATGCGGGACCAGCCAGCGCTCATCGGTCGAATAGCGCGCGAAGCCGCCGGCGAGATGATCGTAAATGCCGCCCTGGCAAATATGATCGAGCGTCGTCAGCACGGCCTCGCGATAAGAGGCGCGTCCCGTACGCTTCCATGCGCGCCAGAGAAATTCGAGGCTCGCCGCCTGCGGGAATTTCGGCGCGCCGCCGACGCCGCCATTGACGCGATCGATATAGCCGTCGAGCTTTTCGGCGATCGTCTCGTCGAGACCGGGCGAGATCGGATCCGCCGGCGCGGTCTCGGCGAGACGATTCAGCCCGTCGCCGATCGCCGTCACATTGCGCGTCACAACTTCCGGCTTCTCGCGCCAGAGCTCGGAGATCGCTTTCAGAATATCGGCGAAGCCGGGCATTCCATAGCGCGGCTCCGGCGGGAAATAGGTGCCGCCCCAAAAGGGCTCGCCGTCGGGCGTCAGAAACATGGTCAAAGGCCAGCCGCCGCGCCGTCCAGTGAGCTGCAGCGCCTGCTGATAGAGATGGTCTATGTCCGGCCGCTCCTCGCGATCGACCTTCACATTGACGAAATTCTCGTTCATCAGCGCGGCGATCGCCTCGCTCTCGAAGCTCTCGGCCGCCATCACATGGCACCAATGGCAGGCGGCGTAGCCGCTGGAGAGCAGGATGGGCTTGCCGCGCTCCTTGGCGAGCGCCAGCGTCTCCGCCGACCACGCGCGCCAATGGACGGGATTGTCCTTGTGCTGGAGGAGATAGGGGCTCGTCTCCTCGCCGAGGCGGTTGCGGTCTTGCGTCACTGCGGTCTCTCCATCGGAGGCGTGCCGCTATTGCACGCGAGGCGCCAGCCCGGAAAGGGCGCAAAAGCGACAAAATCCCGGCACGCCCTTTGCGTCGCTTTGCAGCAAAAGGCCAGACGGCTCAGGAGCTGAACGATGCTGGACGTTGTGATTGTCGGGGGCGGGGCCTGCGGCTTGGCGCTGGCGCGCGGCCTTGCCGGGGCAGGGGTGAGCTTTGCGCTCTATGAAGCGCGTCCGCGGCTCGGCGGGCGCGTATTGTCGGTCGAGGACAAAGCCTCGGGAATGCGTGTCGATATGGGTCCGACCTGGTTCTGGCCGGACACGCAGCCGACCATCACCGCTCTGGTGAAGGAGCTCGGCCTCACGGATTTTCCGCAATATGATCCGGGCACGGCGCTGCTGCTCGCCTTCGGCGACAAAAAGCCCGAGACGCGCATGACGCCCAATCTCCATTCTGGCGCGCGTCGGCTGGAGGGCGGCATGGCCTCGCTGATCGAGGCGCTGACCGCTGCGGTTCCGGCGGAGGCGATCCATCTTTCTTCCGTGCTGCGCGCGATCGCCGATCGCGGCGATCATGTGGAGCTGACCTTCGAGTCGGACGGCAAGACCGAGACCGTGACCGCCAAGCGCGCCGTGCTGGCGCTGCCGCCGCGCCTTTTGGCCGAGCATCTCGCCTTCCAGCCGGAGCTCGATGCGCTGAGCCGCAACGCCAT
The DNA here is from genome assembly GCF_009936375.1 of Methylosinus sp. C49. Taxonomy (GTDB): domain Bacteria; phylum Pseudomonadota; class Alphaproteobacteria; order Rhizobiales; family Beijerinckiaceae; genus Methylosinus. The sequence goes on from NZ_AP022332.1 coordinate 1,993,640, forward strand.
GCGCAGCGCGCCGACCTGGATGGCGGCGCAGGCCAAGGCCCTGGTCGGCTTCTCCGGCGCGCCGGCCTGGCGCGCGGACGGGCATTCCGGCAACGCCTTCGCCACCCATGAGCAGGCCGTTCTCGGCGAGATTTTCGACGCCTGCGACGCGTGCGGCGAGCGCGCGGCGATCGGCGGCTTCTTCGCGCTCTCCGCGGAGCTGCGGGAAGCGTTCAGCGGCGGCATGTCCATGCTGATCGAAAGTCAATTCGTCCAATTGTTCGGCAGGTCGGTCGAGGATGGCGAGCAGCATGTGCAGGATTGGACGCATGAGCCCTTCACCTGCGCGACGATCGATCTCACCCCGCCGTCCGAGCATCCCGATTATGGCGATCCGCTGCTGCGGCAGGCCTTTTGGGATGGCAAGCTCTATCTCGGCGGCACGGAGACTGCGCGTGAGGGCGGCGGCTATCTTGAGGGCGCGCTGGTCGCGGCCGAGCGCATAAGGCTGCGCCTTCTCGATCAGAAGGAGACGTCGACGATGATTTCCGGCGAAGGCGCCTCGGGCGAGGCGCTCAACGAAGCCAGCATGGCGCGCTTCCGCGAATGGGTGAACGCCAAGCGCGCGCCCACTTTCGCCAGCTATCGCCAGCGGCTGAATTTCGGCCTCTCCAACGGCCAGAAGGAGCAGATCACGCAGCGCGCCATGCTCGGCGCGATGGAGGCGGTGCTGAAGGAGGCGATCGCCGTGCTCGAGGGCCTGCCCTTCGACCATTCCGTCGTCGCCGTTGACAAGGGCCGTTCCGATCTGACTCCGCTGGCGCAAAAGGCCTTCGACGGCTTCATCCAGGAGCTGCTCGACGGCGTCATCGACTTTAATCGCACCTCTTGCGCGCTCTCCAATTTCCCGGAGGAGCACAAGCCGTCCAAGGATTATCTCCAGGTCACGCTGCTCGACATTGCGGCGGCGTGGAAGGAGTTCTCGCTGGACGCCAATCAGGTGCTGCTCGACAAGCGCGTCGTCGATCAGCAGGCGACGCGCAGCCTCTGATAGCCCAGAAAAGCGCCCCAATTGTCGTAGACGCCCGCATTCACGAGACAGCCGTTGCGGGCGTAGACGTAAGGATAGGGCGCCGGATAGCGGTAATAGTAGGAATAGGGCGTGGCGGTGAGGACGCCCGGCGTCAGCGCCGGAACCGCGCCCGGCACAGGCGCGGGGAGCTCGGGAACGAAAAAACCATCGGCCTGCGCGAAAGCAAAGGCCGATGGCGCGATGAGAAGCGCGGCGATGAGGCCGCGCGCCGTGAAGCGTCGAAGAGTCACGTGAAAATCTCCATTCGAAAACACGAGTCGAGAAAAAGCGCCGAGCGAATCGACGATCTGAAATTTCTAACGCATAGCGGCGAAGCCTGTCGATCCTCGAGCTAGCCGCAGGACGGCGCGCCTCGGCGGCGATGGGCCTCAGCCGCGCGGGCGCGGCTGCTGCTCGCTCTGCCATTGCTGCGACTGCTCGTCCCAATAGGGGCGCGCGTGATAATGTTCGTGAACGCGCTTCTCCCAGTCGCGATCGGTCCAGCTGTCGTCGCTGAATTCCGGCGCATTCTGCAGCTGCTGCTCGATGATGTCGGCGATATAGCCCTCGCGCTCATTGTCATAGGAGAGCGAGTTCCACGGCAGCGGATAATGGCTGTGGCCGAGGCCGAGAAAGCCGCCGAAGCTCATCACCGCGTAGCGCACGCGGCCCGAGACCTTGTCGATCATCAGATGATCGATTTCTCCGAGCTGATTGCCGAGCCGATCGAAGACGGTCGTGCCTTCGACATCTTCGCTGGAGACGAGATTGAGGTCGGGATTGGCGCTCGCCATCGGCAGTTCCTCCTGTGGCCGCGATCGTCCCGAAGCAACGCGGCGGCTCTGGAAAGGTTCCGCGCCTCATCCCTTGGTCGTGAGCGGATGCTCGCGCACATCGGGGTCGAAGACGAGCGACACTTGGACGTCGCCGCTCGTGCGCAGCACATGCAGAGAGATGGCCGAGCGCGCATCCTGCTTCAGCGCCAGATCGACACGCGCCTCGCCGAGCGAGAGATTGCGTATGACGATCTCGCCCGCCGAGAGCGGCACGGAAGGATTCACCAGGCGGATTTGTCGCGCCTTATGGTCGAATTCGAGGCCGAGCATCGTCTGGACGAAGAGGAAAGGCGCGCTCGCGGCCCAGGCCTGCGGCGAGCAGGCGGCGGGATAGAGCGTCGGGCCGCGCCCGTGGCGTCGGCGAAAGCCGCAATAGAGCTCTGGAATGCGGCGCGCCTCCATATAGCTGGCGGCGCGGATCAGCGAGTCGAAGACCGCCGTGACGCCCTCCTTGAAGCCATAGCGGCCGAGTCCATGCGCGATCAGCGCATTGTCATGCGGCCATATGGAGCCATTGTGATAGGACATGGGATTGTAGCGGCTCTCGCCGCGCGCTACAGTGCGCAAGCCCCAGCCGGAAAAGAATCTGGCGTCGAGCAGCCCATCGGCGACGCGCTGCGCGCGATCAGGCTGCGCTATGCCTGCATAGAGCGCATGTCCCGCATTGCTGGTGCGCACCTTGCACTGCTTTTTCTCGCCGTCCAGCGCCAGCGCATAGCTGCCGATCTCCTCGCACCAGAAGGCCTCCTCGAAACGCACGCGCAGCGCTTCGGCGGCGCGCGCCAGCGCCTCGGCGCGCGCGGGCAGGCCGAGTTCGCGCGCGCAATGCGCGGCGAGGCGTCGCGCGGCGTAGACATAGGCTTGCGCCTCGACCAGCGCGATCGGCCCATCCGCGAGACGTCCGTCTGCATGGAAGACGGAATCATGCGAATCCTTCCAGCCCTGATTGCGCAGTCCCTGCTCGGTATGGCGCGCATATTCGACGAAGCCGTCGCCATCCGGATCTCCCGGCCCGTCGATCCAGGCGAGCGCGCGCTCGATCGCCGGCCACAGCTCGCGCACCAGCGCGTAATCCCCCGTGCGACGCGCGTAATAGCCGGCGAGAATGACGAAGAGCGGCGTCGAATCCACCGAGCCGTAATAGAGGCCGAAAGGCACCTCGCCGAGCGCCGCCATCTCGCCGTCGCGCATCTCGTGCAGAATCTTGCCGGGCTCGCTATCGGCGCGCGCGTCGAAATCCTCCGCCTGATGCGCGGCGAGACGCTTCAGCACGCCCACGGCGATGCTGGGATCGAACCATAGCATCTGCAATGCGGTGATGATGCCGTCGCGTCCGAATGTGGTCGAATACCAGGGAATGCCGGCGTAAGGATAGCTGCCGTCCGCTGTCTTGGTGAGCAGCATACGCACATCCGCGGTCGAGCGCCAGAGAATCTGATTGAGTGTCGGATCGGATGTCTCCACATGCGCGCTCTGGCCGGCGGCGGCCTTCAATTCGCGATGCAGTCCGGTCAATCCGTTGAAGAAGGATTGCGTCGATTTCGGCAGACGTCCGCGGCTCGCCGCGGTGAGGAAGATGGTTTGCGCCTGGCGCGGCGCGAGGCGCAGCGAATAGGTGGCGACGCTGTCGACGAGCAGCGAAGGATCGGGCTCGAAGGAGAGCGCCGTCTCGCGCAGCACGCCGTCGAGCCCGCGATAATAGAGCGCGACGGCGCCGGCCGCCAGAAGCTGCGCCCAGGCGCGTCCGCGTTGTGCGCGCCTGACGCCGCGCACCTCGAAAATATCGGCGAAATCATTGCCGAAGCCGATCGACAGATTGAGGCGAACCGCCTCGGCGCTCTGATTGGAGACCTCGAGCCGCTCGCGTAGCGAGCCATCCTTGAGATAGAGCGTGCGCGAGACATAGACGGAGTCTTTCAGCAGCGCGATCTTCTCGTCGCGGAAGATGTCGGGATTGGTGAGATCGACATAAAAGCTCAGATTGTCGTCGCGTAGGGCGGAGTCGAGCAGCAAGGGCTGCGCGCCTTCGATCAAGAGCTCGAGATGCGAGAGATAGCGCGTGTCGTGATCGAAGAGGCCGTCCGGCCCGCCCGCCGTCGCGCCAATGTCGCCATGGCTGTCGAAGACGGCGAATGTGTCGTCGTGCTTGAGCGTGCGGCGCGGCCGCGAGGGCGGGCCGGTCGCGGGAATATAGAATTGCAGCTCATGCGCCTGCGGCGCATCGGCGCCGGCGTCCTGCGCGTGGCGCGCTGGCGCGCTCTCGCTAGCGCGGGGGATATGAGTCGTCCGGTTCGATTTGTTCCTCGACATGCCTGCTGAAATAGGTCGGCGGCAGCACAATGGGATGCGCGCGCAGCTCGGCCGGGGCTGGCGCGCGCAGCAGGCGGCGATAGATGGCCACATATTCCGCCGCCATTCGCCCGGCGGAAAAGCGCTTCTCGAAGCGTCGCCGGATCTGCGCGCGGTCGAGCGCGAGCACGTGGCGAAGACGCGCGATCGCCTCCGCGACATTGTCCACCAGCGCGCCGGTGACGCCGTCCTCTATGATCTCTGGCGCCGAGCCGCGACGAAACGCCAAGACCGGCGCGCCGCAGGCCATCGCCTCGATCATGACGAGGCCGAAAGGCTCGGGCCATTCGATCGGAAACAGCAGCGCGCGCGCCTCACCGAGAAATCGGCTCTTGCGGCGATCGTCGATCTCGCCGACGAACTCGATTCCCGGAAGCGACAGCAGCGGCTCGATGCGCTCGTGAAAATAGGCCTGGTCCGGCAGATCGACCTTGGCCGCGATCTTGAGCGGCAGGCCGATGGCGCGCGCTATGGCGATCGCATGGTCGAGGCCTTTCTCCGGCGAGGTGCGGCCGAGAAAGACGAGATAATCGCCCGCAGGATGCAGCGTCGGCGTGAGCAGATCGAGCGGCAGGCCGTTCATCACCGTGCCGACGAAATTGGCGTGCGGAACCGCTTCGCGCTGCGAGTCGGAGATGGAGACGAGCGGCATTTCTGGAAAGCCGGCATAGAAGCGATCGAGATCGGGCAGATCCTGGCGTCCGTGCAGCGTCGTCAGCGTATGCGCCGCAATGTCGCGAAACAGAGGGAAATGCAGCTGATCGATATGAAAATGCAAAATGTCGAATCGCGAGGCCATGCGGCGCACGCGATCGAGCATCAGCAGATAGCTCGGCGTCGGATCGCTCGCGCGCATCTGGCGCAGCGGCAGGTCGCTGCAGGGGATGTGTCGCGCGGAAGTGACGGAGCCGCCGCTCGAAAAGAGCGTGACCTCATGGCCCTGCGCGACGAGCTCCTCGGTGAGAAAGGAGACGATGCGCTCCGTTCCGCCATAGAGACGCGGCGGCACGCTTTCGATCAATGGCGCGATCTGGGCGATTTTGAGAGGCGGCGGCCGCGTCCATTCGATCGGCGCGCGCCACTGCTGGTGCAATGTGCTCATTAAGAGATTCAACGCTTCGCGCGCGTCTTGGTTCCTCGCAGCGTCACGCTCGCCGATTCCACGACGCGGCTCAGCGCCAGAATGTCTCGAGCTTTTTCAAGGATTTCTCGGTCTTCTTCCAGTCCGCGGCGGCGCCCCCTCGCGCATGCGCGCACCAGCCCACGGCGAAGGCGCTCACCGGCGCGAGATGCGCGTCGGATTCGCCGAGATCGCGCAGCAGCTCCGCCGCGACGGCGAGATCGTTGAAGGCGCCGAGCTCATCCTGCAGCGCGGCCGTGCGCCGCAGATAGCGGCGCGACCTCGCCTGCGGCTCGAAGAGAGATTGGAAAAACTCCGCCGCATAGCGCGCCTTCTTGAAGGCGATGCGCGCATGGTGCCGTTGCTCTGGCGTCAGCGCGGCGAGGTCGCGGCTCTTCTTCAGCGCGCGGCGATGCAGCCGATCGAGCGAGCGTATGGCGAATTGCTTCGCCGAGCCGGGCTCGCTCGCGTCGAGCTTCGCGCGTCCGTCCTCGCCCGCTTGCGCGCGCCAATTTCGGGCGGCGAGAGCGGCGCGAAGATCGACGACGAATTGCGTCGTCTGCGGCGCGGCGACGAGCGTGGCGACAGCGGCGTGCGCTTCTATGCGTCGCCGTTCGACCGCATCGAGCAGCGCATAGAAGCTCGGCTCGCCATTGGCCTGGGCGAGCGGACCGGCGACCAGCATATCGAGAAGCACGTCGAGATTGCGCGCCGCGCCGAGCGTCGCCGCTATCTCCTTCGCGCGCGCGGCGGCGGTTTCCAGCGCTTCGCTCGCGACGCCGCGGCGCAGCATGCCGACGCCGGCGCGCAGGCGCCGCAGCGAGACGCGCATCTGGTGAATGGCTTCCTCTGGCGCCTGATATTGCAGCGCCGGCCAATTGGCGACGAACTGATCGAGGCAGGCGGAGAGCGCCACGACGATCGCTTCGTCCAGAGAAGCATCCGCGGCGAGCGTCGGTCGGCGCGCCTTGACCGGGGCGAGGCCGGCGCCGGTCGTGCGCGCCAGCGCGAGCTCGGCCTCGCTCATCGGCAGAACGCGTGCGTTCATGCGCGGCGCGAGCTCCGCGGCGACGTTCCAGAATTCTTCCTCGGCGCCCTCGATGAGCTGCAGCTCGATCTCGTGGAAATTGGCGCGGCGCCCGCCGCATTCGACGAAGCCGTCGTCGAAGCAGACGGCGATACGCGTATGCGCGCGCTCGAGCAAGCGCTCGCGTCGTTCCGTTTCGGCGACGCTGCGCGCCTCCAGCGGCCGATCGGCGATGGAGCGGCGCAGCGGCTCGGAGAAGCCGAGCATCTTGCCGACCTCGAGCGTCGGCACGCGCAGCTCGATAGAGCCGCGCACGCCCGGCGCCGTAGGCCGCGACCAGCTCAGCTCGACGAAAGCGGCGCCGTGCATCTCATAGCCGCGCAGCTGAATATTCTGCTTGCGCAGATCATTGACGGCAGTGTCGAAAATGATCGAGCGAATGCGCCGCGTCGGTCGCGAGACCGAGCCGATGGTGAGGCTGTCGCTGCGGGCGGCGGCGGTCATGCCGGCGCGATCGGTTCCAAAACGAATGCGCGGACCTTCGCCGCTGCGCCGGCTGCGCAAGGCGCGCCGCGCCGCCTCCTGGGCGGCTGCGCTCGACGCGAGTTGGCGATCCATATGAAACCGTGCGGCTTTCGGGCTCAAGGTGGTCGAGTTTCGACCCTCTCGGCGAACCGGTCAAGGGGACGTGAGGATTAGATGTGGCGGGTCCGGCGCTTTCGCAATTCATGCTTAGCGCGGCAAAAGGGCCGCTCACCCATGCGACGGACTTAACCGGCGGCCCGAAAATCAGTATATGCCACGGGCGGAGAATAGAGGGCGCATGGCGAATCTCGCGGATCTGTTTCGAGACGGCGCGGCGAATGCTTGGCTGTTCGCGCCGACGGCGGTCGCTCTCGGCGCGCTGCACGGCCTCGAGCCCGGCCATTCCAAGACGATGATGGCGGCCTTCATCGTCGCGGTGCGCGGCACGGTCGGTCAGGCGATTCTGCTCGGCCTCTCGGCAACGCTCTCGCATACGGCTATCGTATGGATCGTCGCGCTCACCGGGCTCTATCTCGGCGCGCATTGGAACGCAGAGGCCAATGAGCCCTATCTGCAGATCGCCTCCGGCGTGTTGATCCTCTGCGTCGCCGCTTGGATGACCTGGCTAATCTGGCGCGACCGTCCGCGCGCCCATCGTCACGATGATGCGCATGATCATCATCATCCGCATGGGCATGATCACGACCATGCGCATCACCCACATGACCATGCCGCCGCGGACAGCGCTTCGCTGCTTCTCGACGAGGATACGATGGATGCGCATGAGCGCGCCCATGCGGAGGACATCAAGCGACGCTTCGCCTCCCGCCACGTGACGACAGGGCAGATCCTCGTGTTCGGCCTCACCGGCGGGCTCATCCCATGCCCGGCCTCGATCACCGTGCTCCTTCTCTGCCTTCAGCTCGGACAGATGGCGCTGGGCGCGGCTTTGGTGCTGTGCTTCAGCATCGGCCTCGCGCTCACAATGGTCGCGGTCGGCGTCGCCGCGGCGCTCGGCGTGCGTCACGCTTCGGACCGCTGGTCCGGCTTCGAGCAGATCGCCGCCAAGGCGCCCTATCTCTCGGGCGCGCTGATCTCCATCGTGGGGCTGTACACGCTCTATTCGGGCTTTGCGGCGCTGAGCTGAGCGCTCAGCCGCCGAAGGGGAATTTTTGCACGCCGGCGGTGATCGGCGCGTCGAGGAAGAAATCCAATATCGCCGGCTGGCTCGGATCGACCGCATAGGGCGAGAAATCGGTCACGCCTTCTTCGGCGAGCACATTCACATCGATGAAGAAATTGCCGCTGCAGGCGGTCGCCGCACGCGTCAATATCGCATGGGCGGCGTCGGCGACGATCTGCGGCTTGCGCGCGCGGCGCAGCACGGCGTCGCCGCCGAGCAGATTGCCGACGGCCGCGGTGGCGATCGCCGTCTCCGGCCATAATGAGTTCACCGCGACCTTGCCCGAAAGCTCGCGCGCGAGACCGAGAGTGACGAGGCTCATGCCATATTTCGCCATTGTGTAAGCGAGATTGGGCGCGAACCAGCGCGGGCTCATATCGAGCGGCGGCGACAGGGTGAGAATATGCGGATTGTCGGATTTCTTCAGATAGGGCAGAGCGAGCTTGGCGCAGAGGAAGCTCCCGCGCGCATTGATCTGATGCATCAGATCGAAGCGCTTCATCTCGATCGCCTCGACGCCGCGCAGATCGATCGCGCTCGCATTATTGACGAGAATATCGACGCCGCCGAAGATCGCCGCCGTCTTGTCGAAGGCCTCCTGCACCTGCGCGTCGAAGCGAATGTCGCAGGGCAGGGCGAGCGCCCGCCCGCCTGCTTTCTCGATCGCCGCGGCGGCGGTGTAGATAGTCCCCGGCAGCTTGGGATGCTCGGTGACGCTTTTGGCGACGATCGCCACATTGGCGCCGTCGCGTGCCGCGCGCTCCGCGATCGCGAGGCCGATGCCGCGGCTCGCGCCGGTGACGAGCAGAGTCTTGCCTGCGAGCGATTCCGCCATGGGCGCGCGCTCAGGCCGCGACCCGCGCCGGATAGCCGGCGTCGGTGATGATCTTGGCGAGGCCTTCCGGGTCCTTGGGAGAGGGCGACACCTCCACCTTGCCGGTGGCGAGGTCGATCTTCACCTGCGCCTGCGGCTCTGCCTTCTGCACCGCCTCGGTCACATGCTTCACGCATTTGCCGCAAGACATTTCCTGAACGTCGAATGTCGTCGTCATATCGTTCTCCTCCTCTCGGGTTTCCTGCAAAGGCGAGGCTTCGTGCTCGCTCTCTTCCAATGCCTTCAGCGTTTCCGCTCTCGTCGCGCTCGTCCCCGCCGGCGGTTGGAAGCGCCGCAGCCGCAGCGCATTCGTCAGCACGAAGACGCTGGAAAACGCCATGGCGCCGGCGCCGAGCATGGGCGAGAGCAGCATTCCATTGACGGGGTAGAGCGCGCCTGCCGCGACGGGAATCAGAATCACATTATAGGCAAAGGCCCAGAAGAGATTCTGCGCGATATTGCGCATTGTCGCGCGCGAGAGCGCGAGCGCGGCCGGCACTTTCGACACATGGCCGGACATCAGCACGACATCGGCGGCCTCGATCGCAATGTCGGTTCCCGTGCCGATGGCGATTCCGACATCGGCGGCGGCCAGCGCCGGCGCGTCATTGACGCCATCGCCGACGAAGGCGATTCTTCGCCCGTCGCGCAGGCGCTGCAACGCAGCCACCTTGCCCTCCGGCAGCACGCCGGCGATCACCTCGTCTATGCCCAGCTTCTCCGCAATGGCGCGCGCCGTGCGCTCGTCGTCGCCGGTGATCATCGCCGTGGCGACGCCTTGCGCATGCAGAGCGGCGACGGCGGCGACGCTCGTCTCCTCGAGCGCATCGGCGACGCAGAGAATGGCCGCGAGCTTTCCATCGATCGCGACATAGAGCGGCGTCTTGCCTTCCGCCGAGAGCCGCGCCGCAGTCGTGTCGAACGCTCGAATATCGAGGCCGAGCGCCGTCATGAATCGGGCGGCGCCGACGGCGATCTTGCGCCCCTCCGCGACCGCCTCGACGCCCATGCCGGGCGTCGCCGAAAAGTCTTGCGCCTCGACGATGGAAAGTCCGCGCGCTTTCGCGGCGGCGACGAGCGCGCCGGCGATCGGATGTTCCGAGCGCGCCTCGACGCTGGCGGCGAGCCGCAGCGCATCATCGGCGGAGACGTCGGGCGTGGCTTCGAGATCGGTGAGCTCGGGCTTGCCGCGCGTCAGCGTGCCGGTCTTGTCGAAGGCGATCAGCGTCACATCGCGCAGGCTCTGCAACGCCTCGCCCTTGCGGAACAAAATGCCGAGCTCGGCCGCGCGTCCGGTGCCGGTCATTATGGCGGCCGGCGTCGCCAGGCCCATGGCGCAGGGACACGCGATGATGAGCACGGCGACGGCGGCCACCAGAGCGTAAGAGACGTCGCGTTGCGGGCCGAAGGCGAGCCAGACGATGAAGGTGACGAGCGCGACGCCGAGCACGGCGGGCACGAAGACGCCGGTCACGCGATCGACCAGCGCCTGAATCGGCAGCTTGGCGCCTTGCGCCTGCTCCACCATGCGAATGACGCCGGCGAGCACAGTATCCGCGCCGACGCGCGTCGCGCGGAAGGTGAAGGCGCCGGTCGTGTTCACCGTGGCGCCGGTCACTTCCGAGCCTTTGCGCTTGCCGACGGGCGCTGGCTCGCCAGTAATCATCGATTCATCGACATGAGAGGCGCCGTCGACGACGATTCCATCCGTCGCTATGCGCTCGCCCGGCCGCACGGCGACGAGATCGCCGACGACGACATCGTCGATCGGCAGCTCGATCCGCTCGGCGCCGCGTAGCACGCGCGCGGTCTTGGGCTGCAGCGCGGCGAGCGCGCGGATCGCTTCCGACGTGCGGCCCTTTGCGCGCGCCTCCAGCGTGCGGCCGAAGAGGATCAGCGTGATGATGACGACGGCGGATTCGTAATAGACATCGGCGGCGCCATGCGGCAGCAGGCTCGGCGCGAAAGTGGCGACGACCGAATAGAGATAGGCGCTCATCGTGCCGATGGCGACGAGCGAGTTCATGTCTGGATGGCCGCGCCAGAGCGAGGGAAAGCCCTTCTCATAGAAGGGCCTGCCCGGCCCGATGAGCACCAGAGTCGCGAGAATGAAGGAGAGATAGCGAATGGACTGATGACCGATGGCGGCCATGAGCCAATCGCCCAGTCCCGGAATCGTATGCGCGCCCATCTCGAGGAAGACGACCGGCGCGCTGAGCGCCGCGGCGACGATGAGGCGCTTGCGCAGCGACGCCGCCTCCTGCTCGCGCGCGGTCCTTTCGCGATCGGCGGCTTTCGCGCCGGTCTCGAGCTCGCGCGGCTCGTATCCGGCTTCCGCCACCGCGCGGCGCAGCGCCTTCGCCATGTCGCCGCCGCCGAGCGCGCGCACCCGCGCCCGCTCCGTCGCGAGATTGACCTCGGCGGCGATCACCCCCGGCGTGGCGCGCAGCGCTTTTTCGACATGGGCGACGCAGGAGGCGCAGGTCATGCCGCCGACGCCGAATTCGATCGTCTCGATCGCCGGCTCATAGCCGGCCTCGTCCACGGCGCGGGCGAGCTGCGCGAGGTCCGCGCCCGGCGTGAGCGTGACGTCGGCGCGCTCTGTCGCGAGGTTGACGGACGCCGAGAGCACGCCCGGCGCGCCGCGCAGCGCTTTCTCGACATGGGAAACGCAAGAGGCGCAGGTCATTCCGCGCACGCCGAAGGACATATGCAAATCTGCGCGAGTCGCGACGTCGGCCATCAGATTCGGCTCCTCTCGCCTCAGTCTACAACCAGCGGCGCGTTCTCGCGACATAGGCGTCGAACTCGGCGCCGAACCGTTGCGACAAATGGCGCTCTTCCCGCTCTATCGCCAGCCGCTGCAGCAGAACGGCCGCCACGGGCGTGAGCAGGAGCATCCATGTCGAGCCGAGGGCGAGGCCGAGGCCCGCGATCAGCGCCACATGCGACACATAGATGGGGTTGCGCGACCATTGGTATGGTCCTGCGGTGACGAGGCTCGAGACCGCGCGATCGGGCCGGATCGTGGTGCCTTGCCGCCGCATCAGCGACGCGCACCAGAGATCATTGGCGAGCGCGAGCGCGACGATGAGGCCGCCGGCGATGCGCGCGCCGAGCGGCCAGGCGCCCTCGGAGAGCGGCAGCAGCAGATCGAGCAGCGCCCCGCTGGCGATCGCCGCGAGGAGCAGCAAAGGCGGCCATGCGATCCGCGACGGCGGATCGGCCTCGGCTCGGCTGTCGTCGATGGACATGGGAAATCCTCTTTCTGCTCAGATCGCGTTGGCGGGAAGGTTTTTCAAGTTTCGATCGGATGAAAAGCGCGGCGCCGGGCTTTCTTGCCGTCCCGCCGCCGCCCGGCTATTTAACCGGCTCCCCCGGCGCGAGGAAAGTCGCGTGATGTTCCGGGCAGTTCGGGAAGGATCGAGTGACGACAGATCGCGCCAGCGGAGCGCTCGACTTCTACGCGGCGGACCTCGCGAGCCTTTCGGCGCAGGATCGCTTGCGCACGCTCGCGCCGCGTCGCGGGCTCGACTTCAGCTCCAATGATTTTCTCGCGCTCGCCGAGTCGCAGGAACTACGCGCCGCCGCCGCGGCGGCGCTGGCGCGCGGGGTTCCCATCGGCGCCGGCGGCTCACGTCTGCTGCGCGGCGACCATGAGGAGCATCAGGCTCTGGAGCGCGAGGCGGCCGCCTTTTTCCATGCGGAGAGCGCGCTTTTTTTCGGCGCCGGCTTCACCGCGAATGAGGCGCTGCTCTCGACCTTGCCGCAAAAGGGCGATCTCATCGTCCATGACGCGCTCGTGCACGCCAGCGCGCATGAGGGCATGCGGCTCTCGCGCGCGAAGAGCGTCGCCGCCGCGCATAATGACGCCGACGCTTTCGCGGATCATATCGTGGCATGGCGCCGCGGCGGCGGCATGGGCCGGCCCTGGATCGTCGTCGAGAGCCTCTACAGCATGGACGGCGATTTCGCGCCGCTCGACGCTCTCGCCGAGATCGCCGCGCGTCACGACGGCTTTCTCCTCATCGACGAGGCGCATGCGACCGGCGTTCACGGCCCCGGCGGGCGCGGACTCGCCGCCGCGCTCGAGGGCCGCGACAATGTCGTCACGCTGCACACTTGCGGCAAGGCGCTCGGCGTCTCCGGCGGCCTCGTGCTGCTGCCCGCGACGCTGCGCGAATTCCTCATCAACCGCTGCAGGCAATTCATCTTCGCGACGGCGCCGTCGCCGCTCGTCGCCGCTTGCGTTCGCGCTGCGCTGCCGATTGTGGAGCAGGCGGAAGGACGCCGCGTCGCATTGCGCTCGCGCGTCGCGTTCGCCGCGCGCAAATTGGAGTGCGCGGGGCTCGCGCCGCCGCAATCGCAGATCGCGCCCGTCATCGTCGGCTCCAATGCGCGCGCGCTGGCGCTGGCCGCGGCGATGCAGGCGCTGGGCTATGACATTCGCGCGATCCGCCCGCCGACCGTCGCGGAAGGAACCGCGCGTCTGCGCATCTCGTTCACTCTGCATGTGAGCGAGGCGCAGGTTTCCGCCATGGTCGACGATCTGGCGCATGCGCTCGCGGGCCTGCCGGCATGACGCGCCTCGTCGTCGCCGGAACCGACACCAATGTCGGCAAGACGGTGTTTTCCGCCGCGCTCGCCGGCGCGCTCGGCGCTTATTATTGGAAGCCGGTGCAATCGGGCCTCGAGGGCGAGACGGACACAATGGCTGTCGCGCGGCTCTCGGGGCTTTCCGAAGAGAGGCTTCTGCCCGAGGCCTATCGCCTCCGCACGCCGGCCTCGCCGCATCTTTCCGCGCGCCTCGACGGGGTGGAGATCGATCCGGCGCGTCTGGCGCCGCCGGATCGCGCGCCGCTCGTCATCGAGACGGCCGGCGGGCTGATGACGCCGCTGACGGAAGCGTCTCTGACGATCGATCTCATCGCACGCTGGCGGCTTCCGGTCGTGCTCTGCGCGCGCACCACGCTCGGAACGATCAATCACAGCCTTTTGTCGCTCGAGGCGCTGCGACGGCGCGACATTCCGATCCTCGGCGTCGCTTTCATCGGCGAGGAGAATGAGGATACGCAGCGCATTATCGCGAAATTTTCCGGCGCGCGCGCGCTCGGCCGCCTGCCCTTTGTCGCGCCGCTCGGCGCCGAGACGCTGCGCGAGGCTTTCCTCGCGCATTTCCGCCTCGTCGATTTCGATTCGCGTCTTCCGCAATGACGCCCCTTCGTCATTGCGAGCGCAGCCAAGCAATCCAGAGCCATGAGGCGGCTTCTGGATTGCTTCGTCGCTGCGTTCCTCGTGCGGAGGAACTTGGGCGCGCCGGCTATGTCGCGGCGAACGACAATGCGCGCCGCATCGAGGAGTGCGCGGCATGATGGCGCGGCGCTCGTTCCTTTCCATTGCGGCGTCGCTCGGCGGCGCGTTGGCGCTCGCGGGCTGCGACAAGCCGGGTTCCGGCGCGGCGTATCGCTACCGCCTGACGCTGGACGTCGAGACGCCGGAAGGCGCGAAGACGGGTTCGAGCGTCATCGAGGTGCGGACATGGGAAACGCATTTCGAGGGCAAACGCACCAATCACGAGGTGACGGGCCAGGCGGTCGTCGTCGATCTCGGCGCGCGCGGGCTACTGTTCGCGCTGCTCGCGGGGCGCGGCGAAAATGGCGGGCTCGGCTCAGTGGACCATGCCGCCTATCTGCCGGCGCTCGTGGCGCTGCGCGGGAAAAAACTGCGAGATTCCGATCCGGAATTCCAGAAAAAATTGTCCTCGACAGGCGGCGGCGACCTGATCGACAAGGAAATCCCGTTTCTCGTGCGCTTTCGCGACATCGATGATCCGAAGAGCGTCGAGGCGGTCGATCCGAACGATCTTGCAAAGAGCTTCGGCGAGGGCGTGCGCTTGAAGCGCGCGACGATTGAGATGACGAACGATCCGGTGACGACGGGGATAGAGACGAAGTTGGGGTGGATGAACTGGCCGCATGAGATTTTGGTTGATTATCCGGACGGCAGAGCGCCGATGCGTCTACCTGACGTAAGCCCGCGTGGATGGGTAACCCTAAGCATCGTAACTTTCATTGCGAGGCCCCAATGACGATTTCCAGCGAACTATTTCTCGCGATCCTCGCGATGGATTCTTACAATCGCGGCTACGGCGCCGGAATTGATTTTGGCCGGAATTCTAATGACGACAGCCAAAGGAGACGGTAATGACATCGCCCGTCTGGCGCCCTTTCACCCAGCACGCTCTGCAGAAGGAGGCGATCCTCGTCGCGCGCGGGGAGGGGGCCTGGCTCGAATGCGCGGACGGCCGCCGCATTCTCGACGCCATCTCCTCCTGGTGGGTCATCACCCATGGCCATCGCCATCCGAGGATCGTGCGGGCGATCAAAAATCAGGTGGACCAGCTCGATCAGGTGATCTTCGCGGGCTTCACCCATGAGCCGGCGGAGACGCTCGCGCGCCGCCTCGTCGCGCTGACGGCGCCGGGGCTCGATCATGTGTTCTATTCCGACAGCGGCTCCACATCGGTGGAGGTCGCGATCAAGATGGCGCTCGGCTATTTTCGCAATCGCGGCGTCGCGCGCAATCGCGTCATCGCGCTCGAGCATGGCTATCACGGCGACACGATCGGCGCCATGTCCACTGGCGCGCGCTCCGTCTTCAACGCGGCCTATGAGCCGCTGCTGTTCGATGTGACACGCATTCCTTTTCCGAGCGCAGGCTGCGAGCAGCAGACGCTCGACGCGCTGGAGGCGGCCTGCCGCGGCGCCGACGCCGCCGTTTTCGTCGTCGAGCCGCTCGTCCTCGGCGCCGGCGGCATGCTCGTCTATGGCGCCGATACGCTGCGCGAGATGCGGCGCATCTGCGCTGCGCATGGCGTGCTCTTCGTCGCCGATGAGGTGATGACCGGCTTCGGCCGCACCGGAACGCTCTTCGCGTGCGAGCAGGCGGGAATCGTTCCCGATATCGCCTGCTACGCCAAAGGCATCACCGGCGGCTCATTGCCGCTCGCCGTGACCATGTGCTCCGCGGAGATTTTCGAGGCGCATTATTCCACCGATCGCGCGCGCACTTTCTTTCATTCGAGCTCCTTCACCGCCAATCCCATCGCCTGCGCCGCGGCGCTGGCCAATCTCGACATTTGGGAGAGCGAGGGCGTGCGCGGGCGCGTCGCGCATCTTTCGGCGATGCAGGAGGAGCGTCTGCTGCGCTTCGCAAATGACGCGCGCTTTTCCAATGTGCGGCGCATCGGCACGATAGCGGCGCTCGATCTGCGCGCCCGCGACGCCGGCTATCTCGCGACCATCGGGCCGGCGCTCTATGAATTCTTCATCTCGCGCGGCTTGTTGCTGCGACCGCTCGGCAACACGATCTATATTCTGCCGCCCTATTGCACAGAGGCGAGCGAGCTCGATGCGCTCTATGCGGCGATCAACGAGGCGGGAGATCGTTTCTGCTGAAAGCGTCGCGTCCGTCGTCGCGAGAGACGGCGGCTCGCCGCCTTATCCCTCACTCCGCCGCCATCTTCAGATCGGGCTTGATCGCGTAATATTCGCCATAGAGCCGCGCGATATCGGCGCGCGCCTCCAGCACGCTGCGGGCGCGTATGTGGCCGAAACCGCGGATCTTCTCCGGTATGCGCGCCAGCGCGACGGCGGTGGCGTGATTGGCCGGCGACAGGCGCGGCAGAATATCGTCCAGCAGCGTCTGATAATCGGCGAGCATCTTGCGCTCGGCGATGCGGTCGCTGTCGGGACGGAACGGATCGAGAATGGTGCCGCGCAGGCCCTTGAAGCGCGCCAGCCATTTCAGCACATGGAACATCCAGGGGCCGAAGGTGATCTTGCGCGAGCCGCCAATGTCGTTCTTGCGCTGGAAGGCGACGAGATTGGGCGCGAGATGCAGCTCCATGCGCAGATCGCCCTCGAAGATCTCGGCGAGCTGGCGCTGGAAAGAGCCATCCGTGTAGAGCCGCGCCACCTCGAACTCGTCCTTGGCGGACATCAGCTTGAACAGACCGCGCGCCACCGCCTCGGTCAGCTCCTTCGTGCCCGGAACGCGCTCCTTCTCGAGCCGCGCGACGGCGTCGACGCGTGCACGATAGCGGGCGGCGTAAGCGGCGTTCTGATAATCGGTGAGGAAGGCGACGCGGCGATCGATCATCTCCTCGAGGCTCTGCGAAACGTCACGAGTCGGATTGCGCTCGCGCAATGAGGAGACGACGGTCGTCACGCTCGAAAGATCATGCGCGGCGCGGCGGCCCCAGGCGAAGGCGGAATGATTCATCGCCACCGCCTCGCCATTCAGCTCGATCGCGCGCAAGAGCGCGGCCTCGGAGAGCGGCAGCAATCCCTTCTGCCAGGCGTAGCCGAGCATGAACATATTGGCGGCGATGGAATCGCCCAGCAGCGCCAGCGCCAGCTCCGTCACATTGAGGAAATCGACGCGCGCGCCGGCGGCCTCGCGTATGGCGCGCTCGATGAGCTGCGCCGGCAGCACGAAATCGGGGTCGCGCTCGATGTCGCCGGGAAATACCTCGGCGCTGTTGACGACGACGTGGCTGCGCGCGGGATCGATCGCCGCGAGTATCTGCTTGCCGCCGGCGACGACGAGATCGCAGCCCAGCACGAGATCGGCCTCGCCCGCTGCGATGCGGATCGCGTGAACCGCGTCTGGCGTGCGGCCGATCTTCACATGGCAATAGACGGCGCCGCCCTTCTGCGCGAGGCCGGCCATATCGATGACGCCGACGCCCTTGCCCTCGAGATGCGCGGCCATGCCGAGAATGGCGCTCACCGTGACGACGCCAGTCCCGCCTATGCCGGCGACGAGCACGCCATAAGGCGCTGCGCCGATCTGCGGAACGGCGGGCTCCGGCGGCGGCGGACATTGCGTCTCGCTGGTCGGCGCGGCCTTTTTCATGCGCGCGCCATGCACGGTGACGAAGCTCGGGCAGAAGCCCTCGAGGCAGGAGAGATCCTTGTTGCAGCTCGATTGGTCGATGCGGCGCTTGCGGCCGAACTCCGTCTCCAGCGGCTGCACCGACACGCAATTGGAGGCGCGGCCGCAATCGCCGCAGCCTTCGCAGACCAGCTCATTGATGACGACGCGCACATCCGGGTCGGGATATTCGCCGCGCTTGCGGCCGCGACGCTTCTCGGTGGCGCAGGTCTGATCGTAAATCAGAATGGTGACGCCATCCGTCGCGGCCAGCTCGCTCTGCACGCTGTTGATGACGTTGCGGTGATAAATGTCGAGGCCCGGCGGCCATTGAATATCGGAGGCGTATTTGTGCGGCTCGTCGGAGACGAGCGCGATTCTGGCGACGCCTTCCGCCGCGACCTGATGCGCTATGGCCTCGACGGTGAGATCACCCTCATGCGCCTGTCCGCCGGTCATGGCGACGACGCCATTGAAGAGAATCTTGAAGGTGATGTTCGTCTTCGTCGCGACGGCGAAGCGAATGGCCAGCGAGCCGGAGTGATTATAGGTGCCGTCGCCGAGATTTTGGAACACATGCTTGCGCGTCGAGAAGGGCGCCTCGCCGATCCAATTGGCGCCTTCGCCGCCCATATGCGTGTAGCCCTCGGTCGAGCGGTCCATCCATTGCGCCATATAATGGCAGCCGATGCCCGTATAGGCGCGCATGCCGTCCGGCACATGGGTAGATGTCGAATGCGGGCAGCCGGAGCAGAAATGCGGCACGCGCACGCCGACGTCGGTCAGCGATTTGCGGCGCTCCTGCATATGCTCGAGCCGGCGCACGCGCCCTTCGAGATCATCCGAGCTAACGTAGTTCAGCAGCCGCCGGCCGATGGCGATGGCGACGTCATTGGCGTCGAGCGAGCCCTTCACCGGGAAGAGCCATTCGCCGACCTCGTCCTTCTTGCCGATGCAGATGGGCTGATGCGACGAGCCATAGAGCTGCTCGCGCAGCTGCACCTCGATCAGCGAGCGCTTCTCCTCGACGACGATGACGAGATCGAGCCCGCGCACGAACTCGCGCAGGCCTTGCGGCTCCAGCGGCCAGGGGCAGGCGATCTTGTAGAGGCGCAGGCCGTAATCATTGGCCTTCACCTCGTCTATGCCGAGATCGTCCATCGCCTGGCGCACGTCGAGATAGGATTTGCCGACAGTGATGACGCCGATCTTGGCGGCGGGGCCGCCGGAGGTGATGATGCGATTGAGGCGATTGGCGCGGATGAAGGCGAGCATGGCGTCGCGCTTGCTCTCCTGCATGCGCGCTTCCTGCGTCAGCACCGGATCGCGCGGACGTATGTTGAGGCCGCCCGGCGGCATCAAAAAATCGAGCGGCGCGATGGGGCGCACGCGATCGAGCGAGCCGTCGACGGAGGCGGTGGACTCCACCGTGTCCTTGATGAGCTTCAGGCCGGTCCAGACGCCGGCGTAGCGCGACAGCGCGAAGCCCATGAGGCCGTAATCGAGAATTTCCTGCACGCCGGCCGGCGAGAGGATCGGCATCATCATATCGACGAAGACGAACTCCGACTGATGCGCTGTGGTGGAGGATTCCGCCGTATGGTCGTCGCCCATCAGCGCCAGCACGCCGCCATTGCGCGAGGAGCCGGCGAGATTGACATGGCGCAGCGCGTCGCCGGAGCGATCGACGCCCGGCCCCTTGCCGTACCAGACGGAAAAGACGCCGTCATATTTGCCTTCGCCGCGCATCTCCGCCTGCTGCGCGCCCCAAATGGCGGTGACGGCGAGATCCTCGTTGAGGCCCGGCATGAACAATATGTCGTTCTTGTCGAAGAGCGGCTTCGCCTTGTGCAGCTGCGCATCCATGCCGCCGAGCGGCGAGCCGCGATAGCCGGAGACGAGGCCCGCCGTGCGCAGGCCGGCGCGACGATCCATCTCCTTCTGCATCAGCAGAAGACGCACGATCGCCTGCGTGCCGTTGATGAGCACATGCGTCTTGGAAAGATCGAAGCGATCAACGAGGGACACGTCGCCTAGGGCGGGGCCGGTTGTCGTGGCGCCGGCGACTTCATCCGCCATACGTATTCTCTCCTCGCTCGGCGCGACGCCCTCGCGGGTCGCCCCGCTCGCGCAGGGCCGCGCGACGTCATCGTCTCGGAGAGGGGCGCGAGGCCCGCTCCCCCTATGAAGCGTTGCCGCTCGAAAGCTCTCGCGCGAGGCGCTTTCGAAAGAGTCATATTGCGGATTTGCGCGTCGGCGGAAAGACTCCCGTCCTCCTCATCCGTGAAAATCCGTATCCCATCCGCGAGGGATGGTCGCCGCCGCCCCCGGCGCGACCCGCCCGGCTTGTCCTTGCGGCGCCAGGCGTGGCATTATACGTCACGACGCGCGACGCCAGCAAGCGAGCCTTCGCGGGCGCCGAAAAAGCAGTCGAAACAGAGCGCCCGGCCCTGTTTCCGCCGCCTTCCGCGACTAGAGGGTCCGCGCGTGGAGCCGGAGCGATTCGCGGGACCGGAGACGGGCGCCGCGGCCCCATCGAGGCGAGAGCCCCTATGCCGAGAAGATTCGCATTCGCTTCGCTGACCCTCGCCATGGCGCTCGCCGCCGTCCCGGCCGCCGCGCATCCGCA
The DNA here is from genome assembly GCF_009936375.1 of Methylosinus sp. C49. GTDB lineage: Bacteria > Pseudomonadota > Alphaproteobacteria > Rhizobiales > Beijerinckiaceae > Methylosinus. Next base: position 2,014,171 of record NZ_AP022332.1, read on the forward strand.
TGTCTGGGTCGCCATGCGCAGCGAGATCGTGTTCACGCCGGACGGCAAGATCAAAGGCGTGCGCCACGCCTGGACCTTCGACGAAATGTATTCCGCCTTCGCGCTGCAAGGGCTCGGCAAGGACGGCAAGCCGCCGAGCCGCGAGGAGCTCGCGCCGCTCGCCAAGACCAACGCCGAATCGCTCGCCGAATTCGACTATTTCACCTTCGCGAAATATCAGAACGCCAAAGCCGCCTTCGGCCCGCCGGAGGATGTGTGGCTCGAGGCCGACGACAAGCGCATTGTCACCATGCATTTTACGCTGCCGCTGGAAAAGCCGCTGCCGGCGCAAAAGCCTTTCTCCTTCCAGACCTATGATCCGACCTATTTCGTCGCCTTCGATCTCGAGAAGCAAAATCCGGTGACGCTCGCCGGCGCTCCGGCGGGGTGCTCCACCAGCGTCGTGGAGCCGAAGCCGCTGCTCGCCGTCGACACGCAAAAGCTCAGCGAAGCCTTTTTCGCCAATATGTCGCCCGGCGCCGATTTCGGCATGAAGCTCGCCGCGCGCATCGTGGTGGCCTGCCCGTGAGGGTTTCGTCGCGGGAGCGCGCGCTGCTCCTCCTCCTGGCGCTGGTCGCGCTCGCGCTGTCGCAGGACGCCGCGCTGGCGCAGGCGGCGCGTCATCCTTTCGCCGTCGGCCCCTCGGAGGCTCCAGTCGGCGCGGCGGGCGGCTTCGCCGGTCTGCTGCTCGCATGGCAGAGCAAATTCCATATGGAGCTGCAGAACGCCGCGCGCGCGCTGAAGACCGACAACGGCGCCTTCTTCACTTTGGCGGCGGCGAGCTTCGCCTATGGCGTTTTTCACGCCGCCGGGCCGGGTCATGGCAAGGCCGTGCTCACCTCCTATATGATCGCCAATGAAACGGCGCTGAAGCGCGGGCTGACGCTCGCCGCTCTGGCGGCGCTGCTGCAGGGCGTGGTGGCCATAGCGCTCGTCGGCGTGGCGGCCATTCTCTTCGGCTTCACGGCGCAGCGCATGACCGAGGCGGCGACATGGATCGAGACGGCGAGCTACGCCGCCATCGCCGCCGTGGGCGCGCGCCTCGCCTATGTGAAAGGGCGCGCGCTGCTCGCCGCATTGCGGGAGCCGGCGCCCGTCATCGCCGTCGCGCGCCGCGGCGCCTTCGCCTGCGAGGCGATCGACGATCCCGCCCATGTTCACGGGCCGGACTGCGGCCATATGCATGCGATCGACGCCGCGCGCCTCGGCGCCGGCTTTCGTTGGGGCGATGCGCTGGGGACAGTCGTCGCGGCGGGGCTCCGTCCCTGCTCGGGCGCCATTCTCGTGCTCGTCTTCACACTGTCACAAGGCGTCTTCATAGCCGGCGCCGGAGCGACGCTGCTGATGTCCGCAGGCACGGCGATCACCACCGGCGCCTTGGCGGCGACGGCGGTCTTCGCCAAGGATTTTGCCGTGCGTCTCGCCGCGCGCAGATCGTCGCGCGCGGAGACGCTGCTGCGCGCGGGCGAGTTCGTCGCCGCTCTCCTCGTGCTCGCCTTCGGCCTCGCGCTGCTGCTCGGCGCGCGCGCCGCCGGCGCCTGAAGGCTTTCAATTTCGTGAGCCGCGGCGATGCTGCGCTGCGACGACGATCGTCGCGCGCGCGGGGCTGCGCTCGCGCCCGCGGCGCGCTATATTTTCGTGTGCGGATTGCTTTGTCCCGAGTTGTCGCTATCCCGAGCAAACGCTAATCCATTGAGCGGACCGCTGGGCCGCGGTCGATCGCGCCCATGCCCGGAGGCCACGAATGACTGCCGCCACTCTCGCGTCGGACCCTTACGCCACCCGTCCCTGGGTCGCGTCCTATCCGCCTTTCGTGCCCGCCGAGATCGACCCGGCGAGCTATTCGACGCTCGTGGATATGTTCCGCGAGAGCGTCGTCGAATTTTCCGGCCGCACCGCTCTCGAGAGCTTCGGCGCCAAGCTCACCTATGCCGAATTCGGCAACGCTGCGCGCTCGATCGCGGCTTGGCTGCAATCGCAGGGAATCGCCAAAGGCGATCGCGTCGCGATCATGGCGCCCAATGTGATGGCCTATCCGCCCTTGATCTTCGGCGTGCTTTTCACGGGCGCGGTCGTCGTCAACGTCAATCCGCTCTACACGCCCAAGGAACTCGCCCATCAGATCGAGGATTCCGGCGCGCGCATGATCTTCGTGCTCGAGAATTTCGCTCACACCGTCGAGGCCGCATGGCCGTCGATGAGCCTCGAGAAAGCCGTCGTCATCGCTCCGGGCGATCTTCTCGGCCTGCGCGGCCCGATCGTGAATTTCGTCTCGCGCTATGTGAAATGCGCCGTGCGGCGCTATCGCCTGCCGCAGAGCCTGCGCTTCTCGCGCGTGCTGCGCGAGGGCGCCGTGGCGCCGCTGCGCGACGCCGACGTCGGCCCGGACGATCTCGCCTTTCTGCAATATACGGGCGGCACCACCGGCGTCGCCAAGGGCGCCATGCTGCGGCATCGCAACGTCGCGGCCAATGTCACGCAATCGGCCGCCTGGCTCTGCCCCTATCTGCCGACGCCGCTCGATCAGGTGATGGTGACGGCGCTGCCGCTCTATCACATCTTCGGCCTCACCGCCTGCTGCCTGCTGATCGTGAAGATCGGCGGCTCCTGCCTGCTCATCGCCAATCCGCGCGATATCCCCGGCTTCGTGAAGACGCTGCGCAAATCGCGCTTCACCATGATCTCCGGCGTCAACACGCTCTATGCGGCGCTCGCCAATCATCCCGATTTTCCGCGCGTCGATTTCTCCGATCTCATCTTCTGCATTTCCGGCGGCATGGCGACGCAAGACGTCGTCGCGCGCAAATGGAAGGAGATCACCGGCCATCCCATCATCGAAGGCTATGGCCTTTCGGAGACGTCGCCGGTCATCACCTGCAACCGGCCCGATCTCGTCGAATTTTCCGGCGCGATCGGCTATCCCTATCCCTCGACGCAAGTGTCGATCCGCTTGCCGTCCGGGGAGCCCGCGCCTTTCGGCGAGCGCGGCGAGCTCTGTGTCAAAGGTCCGCAAGTGATGGCCGGCTATTGGAACAGGCCGGAGGAGACCGCCGCCGCGACGACGGAGGACGGTTTCCTGCGCACCGGCGACGTCGCCGTGATGATGCCCGATGGACTGATGAAGATCGTCGATCGTCTCAAGGAGATGATCCTCGTCTCCGGCTTCAACGTCTATCCCAATGAAGTCGAGAATGTGCTGACGCGCCATCCAAAGGTCAGCGAGGCCGCGGTGATCGGCATTCCCGATCCGCATTCCGGCGAAGCGGCGCTCGCCTTCATCGTGCCGCGCGATCCAAGCGTCACCGGCAAGGAGCTGCATGATTTCTGCCGCGAGACGCTGACGCATTACAAGGCGCCGCGCCATTTCGAGTTCCGCGACAGCCTGCCCAAGACCAATGTCGGAAAGGTTCTGCGCCGCGTCTTGAAGGAGGAGTATCTCGCGCGCGGGAAATAGAGCGGCGCTAGCGGCTCACCGCACGCGCGTCCACTCCTCGCCGCCGCAGATATTGGTGCCATTGACGCAGCCCTCGAGCAGCAGCACCTTCTCGCTGCGCAGCGCGAGGCTGGCGGCGTAGCTCTGGCCATCCTTGGCGTTATAGATGGTGCCGGTCCATTGATTGTCGCCGGTCGGCTTCAGATTCAGGATCGGCAGGCCGAGCAGCGAGCGCTTGCGCTGGCGGGGGTCGGGATTGTTCTCATCGACGCCCTTCTCGGAGAGCCAGGCGATCTTGCCGCAGATCGCTTGCCCGCAGCGGCTGATCTGAATATGCGCGGTGCCGTCTGCGACGCGCCACTCGCCGATCGGATCGGCGAGCGCCGCGGTCGCGACGACTGAAAAAATCGACGCGCATATCCAGGACCGCTTCATCTCGAGCCTCCGTTTGAATAATCACGGGCGGGAGTATAGGGCTAAGCCATGCCTCAGACCAATACGTCGGCCGCGGCGCCCCTCGCTGCGCTGCGGCAAAAGGCCGGGCCGATCCGGGCGCTCATTCTGGGCGGGACCAGCGAGGCGCGCGCGCTCGCGTCCCGTCTCGCCGGCGACGCGCGCCTTCATGCGGTGGTCTCGCTCGCCGGCCGCACCAGCGCGCCGCTCGCCTCGCCGCTGCCGGTCCGCATCGGCGGCTTTGGCGGCGTCGAGGGGCTGACGCGCTATCTCGTCGAGGAGCGCATCGAGCGCGTGATCGACGCCACCCATCCTTTCGCCGCGAGGATCTCCGCCAACGCGCGCGCGGCCTGCGCGGCGCTGGACCTGCCGCTGCTGGTCTACACGCGCGCGCCTTGGAGCCCGGTGGAGGGGGATCGCTGGATCGAGGTCGCGGACAATGCCGGCGCCATCGCCGCGCTGGGTGAGGCGCCGCGGCGCGTCTTTCTCACCATCGGCCGTCTGGGGCTCGCGGATTTTCTGTGTGCGCCGCAGCATTATTATCTGATCCGAACGATCGATCAGCCGCAGGAGAACGATCTACCGCCACGCCACGAATTGCTCCTGGAGCGCGGTCCTTTCACAGTCGAGAGCGAATTGTCCCTGATGCGCGCATCGGCGGTCGACGTCATCGTCTCCAAGAACAGCGGCGGCCGCGAGACCTATGCGAAGATAGAAGCTGCGCGCATGCTCGGCCTGCCGGTCGCGATGGTCACGCCGCCGCGCGGCGGCGCGGCGCGCATCGTTCACGACGTCGCGGCGGCCGTCGATTTTCTCTTTTGCGAGGCGGCCTAGATGAGCGTCGCTCTGATGTTCCAAGGCACGGGGTCGGATGTCGGCAAATCGCTGGTCGTCGCCGGCCTCGCGCGCGCGCTCGCGCGGCGCGGCTTGCGGGTCGCGCCCTTCAAGCCGCAGAATATGTCCAACAACGCCGCGGTGACGGCGGATGGCGCCGAGATCGGCCGCGCCCAGGCGCTGCAGGCGCGCGCCGCCGGTCTCGCGCCGACCGTCGATATGAATCCCGTGCTGCTGAAGCCGCAGGGCGCCGCCGGCGCGCAGGTCGTGCTGCGCGGAAAGATCGTCGGCTCGGCGCGCGCGCGCGACTATCAGCAATGGAAGGCGGGACTCATGTCCGCCGTGCTGGAGAGCTATGAGCGCCTGCGCGCGAGCTGCGATATCGTGCTGGTCGAAGGCGCCGGCAGCGCGGCGGAGATCAATCTGCGCGCCAATGACATTGCAAACATGGGCTTCGCACGCCGCGTCGACGCGCCGGTCGTGCTCATCGGCGATATAGACCGCGGCGGCGTCATCGCACAGCTCGTGGGCTGCAAGGCCGTGCTCGATCCAGACGATGAAGCGCTGATCCGCGGCTTCATCGTCAATAAATTCCGCGGCGATCCCTCGCTCTTCGACGAAGGCATGCGCTTCATCGCCGAGCGCACCGGCTGGCGGCCGCTCGGCCTCGCGCCCTTTTTCGCCGACGCCGCGCGCCTGCCGGCGGAGGACGCTTTCGCCCTGCGCGCCGGCGCCTCGGGCGGGGAGGGCGGCCTGACCATCGCCGCGCCGCTGCTGCCCAATATCGCCAATTTCGACGATCTCGATCCGCTGCGGGCGGAGCCGGGCGTGCGGTTCATTCTGGTTCGGCCCGGCGAGCCGCTGCCGGCGGAGGCGCGGCTCGTGATATTGCCGGGCTCCAAGGCGACGATCGCCGATCTTTCCGCCTTCCGCGCGGCCGGCTGGCACATCGATCTCGCCGCGCATATTCGTCGCGGCGGGCGCGTCTTCGGCATTTGCGGCGGCTATCAGATGATGGGCCGCCGCATAGCCGATCCGCAGGGGCTCGAGGGGCCGCCCGGCGCGGTGGAGGGGCTCGGCCTTCTCGATATGGAAACGGTCTTCGAGACCGAGAAAGTGCTGAAGCAGGTGAGAGGCGCGACCATCGCCGAAAATATCCCCTTCTACGGCTATGAGATGCACGCCGGCCGCAGCGAGGGGCCAGATTGCGCGCGTCCGCTGCTGCGCTTCGAGGATGGGCGGCGCGACGGCGCGGCCTCAGTGGATGGTCGTTGCGCGGGCGTCTATGTGCATGGCTTTTTCGCCGATGATTCTCTGCGCGCAGCCTTTCTGCGCGATCATGGCGCGAGCGCCTCGGACCTCTCCTATGAGCAGTCGATCGAGGCGACGCTGGATGGTCTCGCCGAACATTTCGAGCGTCATTTGGACGTGGACGCGCTATTGGAGCTCGCGCGATGAGCGTTTCGCCGCCGATTCTGCATGGCGGCAGGATCGATCTCGCGCGGGCGCATTTTCCGCAGGCGCCGGAGCCCTGGATCGATCTCTCGACCGGCGTCAGCCCCTATCCCTATCCGTTTCCGCCGCTCGCGCCGGAGGTCTTCACCCGCCTGCCGGACGTCGCCGCTCTGGCGGAGCTGGAGCGCATCGCGGCCATCGCCTATCGCGCCGGTCCTCAGGCGCAAGTCGTCGCGGGGGCGGGCACGCAGGCTTTCATCCAATCGCTGCCGCGCATCCGGCCCGCCAGGCGGGTCGCCGTCCTCGGCCTCACTTATGAGGAGCATGCGGCCGCCTGGCGCGCCGCCGGCGCCGAGGTCGCGCGGGTGGAAACCTTGGAGGAGATCGCGGCGGCCGAGGTCGGCGTCGTCGTCAATCCCAATAATCCCGACGGCCGCCTAGAACCTGCCGCGCGCCTCGCCGAGACAGCGCGGGCGATGGCGGCGAGTGGCGGGCTGCTCATCGTCGACGAGGCTTTCGCCGATTTTCTTCCCGCCGAGGCCAGTCTCGCGCCGCGCGCGGGGGAGGAGAGCCTCGTGCTTTTGCGGTCTTTCGGCAAGGCCTATGGGCTGCCGGGCGTGCGGCTCGGCTTCGCCCTCTGCGGCGCGGGGCTCGCCGAGCGGCTGCGGGCGATTCTCGGACCCTGGAGCGTCTCCGGCCCGGCGCTGGCGATCGGCGCGGCGGCGCTCGCCGATGCGCCCTGGCTCGCGGGTCGCGGCCTCGTGCTCGCGCAGGACGCCGCCCGGCTCGACGGGCTGCTCGCCATCGCAGGCTTCGAGATCATCGGCGGAACGTCGCTTTTTCGGCTCGTTCGCCACGCGGCGGCGGATCGATGGTTTGCCCATCTCGCCCGGTGCGGCATATTGACGCGTAGGTTCGGCGAGCGGCCGGATCGGCTCCGTTTCGGCCTACCGGCTGCGCCCGCGGCCTGGGAGCGGCTGGCGCGCGCATTGGAGAGCGGACGAAATGGTCTTTGATCCCGAGCCGTCGCTCGTCGCCAGCGCGCCATTCTCGGAGGAGGAGCGCGCCGCCGTCTATCGCGCCATCCACACACGTCGCGACGTTCGCGACGAGTTCCTGCCCGATGAATTGTCGCATGAGGAGGTGATGCGCCTGCTGGACGCCGCGCATCACGCGCCATCCGTGGGCTTCATGCAGCCGTGGAACTTCCTGCTCATCCGTGACCGCGGCCTGCGGGAGGCGGTGCATGCCGCCTTCGAGCGCGCCGCCGAGGCGGAGGAGGCGCTGCTGCCGCAAGAGCGCCGCGCGCAATATCGCAGCTTGAAGCTGCAGGGGATTTTGAAGGCGCCGCTCAATATCTGCATCACCTGCGACCGCTCGCGGCAGGGCCGGACGGGGCTCGGCCGAACCCAGCAGCCGGAGGCCGATCTCCTCTCCACTGCTTGTGCGGTGCAGAATTTCTGGCTGGCCGCGCGGGCGGAGGGAATCGGCGTCGGCTGGGTGAGCATATTGAGAGAACAGGATTTACGTGCGATTCTCGACATTCCGGCGGAAATCGCCATCGTGGCCTATCTCTGCGTCGGCCGTGTCGCCAAGGCCTATGCGCAGCCGGAGCTCGAAATCCGGCAATGGGCCAAGCGTCTGCCGCTCGAGGAATTGATCTTCTCCGACCGTTGGGGAAATCGCATAAATAATTCCAAGGGTTGATACGGTTACAAAATCGACATGCTTTTGTGATTTTTAGGACCCTGAAAGCCGCGCTCTCCTTTTGACCTTCGCCTGAGCGGGTCTATAGTGAGCGCAAGGCGCAAGGGCGGATGCGCTGCAGCATGAGCTAGTGGCTCCGCTCGCGGTATGCGTCTTGCTTGCCATTAGGCCGGCAATCGTGGGGTCGGATTTATGAAACCAGCAGATTACGAGCTCGTTTACGATAAGGCCCGCCCTCTCTCGAACACGACGACGCTCACTGTCGCGGAAGTGCCGGATCGACTGGAAGATCTGCTGCATCTGCTCAGCGAGGCGATGATCGAGGGGCGTGACAATCATTCGCGGCTGACGGAAATTCATCTTCCCATGTCGCGCTTTCCGCAGATGGACTCGAAATTCTGGCACATCCCGGTCGAGGATTGTGGCGAGCATCCAGTCCTGCGGCTTTTCTTCGAAACGCAGAGCGACTTCACGCACTGATCTTTGTGATCGTCTCGCGGCTTTCATAGGGTCATTCCGGTTCGGATCGAGCCGGAATGACCCTACATCTTATCATGCGGTCACGCTGCCGCGCGTCACGAAGCCTTCGCCGTCTGCGGCTCCGCGATCGTCGGCTCGCCGCTCGGCGTTTCCGGCGCCCGCCGCGGCCGCCGGCTCTCCAGCTTGCTCATCAACAGATAGATCACCGGCGTCGTGTAGAGCGTCAGCAATTGGCTGAGCAGCAGCCCGCCGACGATGGTGACGCCGAGCGGGCGTCGCATTTCCGCGCCGATTCCGCCGGCGAAGGCCAGCGGCAGCGCGCCGAGCATGGCGGCGAGCGTCGTCATCAAGATCGGCCGGAAGCGCTCCACCGCCGCCTCCAGCGCCGCGTCGCGCACGGAATATCCCTTGTCGCGCTCGGCGTGCAGGGCAAAGTCGACCAGCATGATGCCGTTCTTCTTCACGATGCCGATCAGCAGAAGAATGCCGATGAAGGCGATCATCGTGAATTCCGTGCCGAAGGCCTCGAGCGCCAGCAGCGCGCCGAGCCCGGCCGAGGGCAAGGTGGAGATGATCGTCACCGGATGCGCGAGACTCTCATAGAGCACGCCGAGGATGATGTAGACGGCGAGCAGCGCGGCCAGGATCAGCCACGCCATGCCGGAGGAGAGCTTGCGGAAATCCTTGGCGTCGCCGGCGAAATCGGCATGCACGCCGGCGGGGAGCTGCATTTCCTCGGTCGCCGTGAGGATGGCTTTCGCGGCGGCGTCCAGCGTATGGCCGGGCGCGATGTTGAAGGTGATGGTCGCCGCGGGCAGCACGCCCTGATGATTGACGACGAGCGGCATGGTCCCGCGCTCTATGCGGGCGACGGCGGTGAGCGGAACCTGCGTTCCGTCGCTGGCGGAGACATAGAGGCCGGCGAGATCGCGCGGATCGCGCTGGCGTGACAGCGGCGCCTCGACGATGACGCGATATTGATTGCGCTGGGTGTAGATGATCGAATCCTGGCGCTGGCCGAAGGAGCTGTTGAGCGCCGCGTCGATCGCCTGAATCGGCACGCCCATGCGGGAGGCGGCGGTGCGGTCGATCACGACATTGGCCTTCAGCGCGCCCTGCTGCCGATCGGTGGTGACGTCGGCGAGGTCGGGCAGCTTTTGCAGCCGCGCCAGCAGCTTGGGCGTCCACTCTTCTAAATCGTCGACCGTGGAGGCGGTGACGGTGAACTGATATTGCGCCTTGCTCTGGCGACCGCCGGAGCGCAAATCTTGCGACGGCGTCATAAAGACGGAGAGGCCGGCGATCTTGCCGAACTCCTTGCGTAGGCGCGCCAGCACCTCGAAGCTCGACGCCTTGCGCTCATTGGCGGGCTTCAGCGCGAGAAACAGCCGGCCCTGATTGCCGGACATGCTCATATTAGAGCCGCCGAGGAAGGAGCCGACATTGACGACGTCCGGGTCGGCGGCGGCGATGGCGGCGGCCCTCTTCTGCAGCGCCACCATATCGCCGAAGGAAATATCCGCCGAGGCTTCGGTCGTGCCGTTGAGCAGGCCGATATCGTCCTGCGGCAGATTGCCCTTGGGGATCGAGCCGTAGAGGTGAACGGTCCAGCCGATCGTCAGCACGATGACGCCGAGCGTCGCCCAAGGATGATCGACGACCGGCCGCAAGCTGCGCGCGTAGAGGCCGATTAGCCGCGCCAGCGCGCCCTCGACCAGGCGGTCGAAGCGCGATGGAGTGTCTCGCTTCGGTGATGGCAGATGCGCGCAGATCATCGGCGTCACCGTCAGAGAGACGATGGTCGAGATGACGATGGCGAAGGTGAGGGTGAAGGCGAATTCGCGCAGCAGCCGGCCGAAAACGCCTTCCATCAGCAGCAGCGGGATGAAGACGGCGATCAAGGACAGGCTGATCGAGACGACGGTGAAGCCGATCTGCTTCGCGCCGGCGAGCGCCGCCTCCAGCCGGCCCATGCCGCGCTCGACATTGGTCTCTATGTTCTCGATCATGACGATGGCGTCGTCGATGACGAAGCCGACCGCGATGGTGAGCGCCATCAGCGAGAGATTATTGATCGAGAATCCCGCGAGCCACATGGCCGCGCAAGAGCCGACGAGGGACAGCGGCACTGTCACCGCCGCGGCGAAGACCGGCGTCGCCCGGCGCAGGAAGACGAACACCACCGCCATGACGAGGGCGATGGAGACGAGCAGCGTGTTCTGAATCTCCGAGACGCTGGCGCGGATCGTCTGCGTGCGATCGGAGAGGATGGAGACTTCGACGCCGCTCGGAATCCATGCCCGCAGCTCGGGCAGCAGCGCCTTCACCTGATCGACCATGGCGATCACATTGGCGTTGGGCTGCCGCGTCACGATGATGATGACCGCCGGCTTGCCGTTGAACCAGCCGGCCGCCAGCCGATTGCGCACGCCGCGCTCGACAGTGGCGATATCGCCGAGCTTCACCACGGCGCCATTGCTCGCCGAGACGACGATATTGCGAAAGTCGCGCGGCGTCGTCAGCTGGTCGCTGGCGCCGATGGTGCGGCCGAGCAACTCGCCATTCAGCGCGCCGACCGGCGAAAGCACATTGGCGGAGACGATGGCGCTCGCCACCGTATCGACGCCGAGGCCCATCGTCGCGAGCCGCGCCGTATCCATCTGCACGCGGATCGCCGGCTGCTCGGCGCCGGCGATGCGCACCTCGGCGACGCCCGGCACCTGCGAGATGCGCTGGGCGATGACCGTGTCGGCGGCGTCGAAAATAGCGCTGGTCGGCAAGGTCTCCGAGGTCAGAGCGAGGACGATGGACGGCACTGTCGCCTGGCTCGCCTTGCGGAAGACCGGCAGCAGCGGCAGATCGGAGGGCAGGTCGGTGGCGGCGGCGTTGATCGCCGCCTGCACGTCGCGCGCGGCGGCGTCGATGTTCCGGTTGATGTCGAATTGCGCGACGATCTGCGTCTGGCCGAGCGAGCTGATCGAGCTGAGCTCGGTGACGCCGGAGATGCCGGAGAGGCGACGCTCCAGCGGCGCGGCGACCGACGCCGCCATTGTCGCCGGATTGGCGCCCGGTCGCGCCGCTATGACGCCGATCGCCGGAAAGTCGATCGCCGGCAGGCTGGCGACGGGCAGGAAGAAATAGGCGACCGCTCCGACCATGAACAGCGCCGCCGCGAGCAGGCTCGCGCCCACCGGCCGGCGGATGAAAGGCTCGGAGATGTTCATGGCGTTCGCTCGTCGCGCGGGTGGCGGAAAGCGAGCCTGAAGGCTCGCGGTCCTGGGCGCGCACCCGACCGCGAGCCTTCAGGCTCGCATCGCGCGCAATCGCGCGGAAATCCCATCACTCCGCCGCCTCCTTGCGCTCGGAGGCCGGCGCGGTCTGGGCGGCGGCCTGCGGCTGCTGCGTCGGCGATCCATGCAGCCATTCGCGCAGCCGTGCGCGCAGGCGGTCGACGGCGAGATAGATGACCGGCGTCGTGTAGAGCGTCAGCAGCTGCGACAGAACGAGCCCGCCGATGATCGAGACGCCGAGCGGGATGCGCAGCTCGCTGCCCGGCCCATGCGCCAGCGCCAGCGGCAGCGCGCCGAGCAGCGCGGCCAGAGTCGTCATCATGATCGGCCGAAAGCGCAGCCGGCAGGCGCGCACGATGGAGTCGAAGGGCGTCAGAGCCTCGGCCTTCTCCGCCTCCAGCGCGAAGTCGATCATCATGATGGCGTTCTTCTTGACGATGCCCATCAGCAGCACGACGCCGATCAGCGCCACCAGCGACATGTCGAGCCCGGTCGCCATCAGCGCCAGCAGCGCGCCGACGCCGGCCGAGGGCAGCGTCGTCAGCACGGTGAAGGGATGGGCGTAGCTCTCATAGAGCACGCCCAGCACCACATAGATGGCGATGGCCGCGGCCAGAATGAGCCAGGGCTGCCCGGCGAGCGATTTGCGGAACTCCGCGGCGTCGGCGCTGAACATGCCGATGATGGAGGAGGGCAGGCCGATCTCGCGCTCTACGCGGGCGATCGCCTCCACCGCATCGCCGAGCGCTGCGCCGGGCGAAAGGTCGAAGCTGATCGTCGCCGCCGGAAACTGCTCCTGATGCGCGACGGCGAGCGGCGCCGTCGTCTGCTCCACCGAGACGAAGGTGGAGATCGGCGTCTGCGGGCCGCCATTGGAGGGTGAGACATAGAGCTTGTCGAGCGCGGTCGGGTCGCGCTGATATTGCGGCGCCGCCTCCAATATCACGCGATATTGGTTGGACTGGGCGTAGATGGTGGAGATTTGCCGTTGGCCGAAAGCGTCGTTCAGCGTGTCGTCGACATTTTGCGCGGTGACGCCGAGCCGTCCCATCAGCTCGCGGTCGATGCGCAGAAAGGTGCGCAGCCCGCCGTTCTGCGTCTCGGCGGCGACATTGCGGAACACGCCGTCGCGGCGGATCGCGTCGATCAGCTTCTGCGACCAGTCCTGCAGCTCGGCCTGATCGGGCGCGGTCAGCGTATACTGATATTGCGAGCGGCTGGCGCGGGTCGTGATCTGAATGTCCTGCACCGGCTCTATGTAGACGGCGGCGCCAGGAATGCGCTCGGCCGCCTGCTTCAGCCGCTCGGCGATCTCATCTGCGCCGATGCTGCGCACATCGCGCGGGCGCAGCGTCACCGACATATGGGCGACATTGGTGGTGGCGTTGAGTGGGCCGACTCCCAGCACCGAGGCGGTCCCGGTCGCCTCCGGCTCCGCCTCGAAGATCTTCGAGACCTCGGCCTGCAGCCGTGTCATCGTTTCGAAGGAGGAGTCGGGCGAGGCTTCCAGCACGACATTGAGCAGGCTCGTGTCCTGGCGCGGCAGGAAGCCCTTGGGGATGAAAGCGTAGAGCGCGATGGTGAGCGCCAGAGTGCCGAAGGTGAGGATCAGCATCGGCTTTTGCTGGCCGAGCGCCATGGCGAGAGTCTTGGCGTAGAATTCGTCGAGCCAGGCGGAAAAGCCGCTCGCCGGAGCATGGGAGGCGTGGCCCGCGCCCGGCTTCAGCAGCTTGGCGCAGAGCATGGGCGTCAAGGTCAGCGAGATGATCGCCGAGACGACGACCTGCGCGGTGAGCGTCAGCGCGAACTCGCGGAACATGCGGCCGACGAGGCCGGTCATGAACAGAAGCGGGATGAAGACGGCGATCAGCGAGACGGTGAGCGAGATCACCGTGAAGGCGATCTCCCGCGCGCCGTCCAGAGCGGCGCGATGCGGCGTCTTGCCGAGCTCTATGTTGCGGACGATGTTCTCGATCATCACAATGGCGTCGTCGACGACGAAGCCGGCGCCGATGGTCAGCGCCATCAGCGACAGATTGTCGAGCGAGAAGCCGGCGAGCGACATCAGCGCGAAAGTGGCGATGATGGAGAGCGGCAGGCTGACGCCGGCGATGACCGTCGCCCGCCAGCTGCGCAGAAACACCAGCACCACCAAAATCACCAGCGCCGTGGCCAGGACGAGGGTGAATTCCACATCCTCGATGGAGGCGCGGATGGTCTGGGTGCGGTCGTTCACCACCTCGAGCGACATGCCCTTGGGCAGGGCGCGCATGATATTGGGCAGCTCCTTGTGGAGCTGATCGACCGTACTGATGATATTGGCGCCCGGCTGGCGCTGCACGTCGAGGATGATCGCCGGCTCGCCGCGATACCAGCCGCCGACGCGCGAGTTCTCCAGCCCGTCGATCACCGTCGCCACATCGCGCAGCATGATCGGCGCGCCATTGCGATAGGCGATGACGACGGTCTCGAACTGCCGCGCCGCCTGCAGCTGGTCATTGGCGTCGAGCGTGTAGGATTGGTGGAGCCCGTCGAGCGAGCCCTTGGCGCCGGCGACATTGGCGGCGGCGATGGCGGCGCGCAAATCTTCCATGCTCATGCGATTGGCGGCGAGCCGGGCGAGATCGGCCTGAATGCGCACCGCCGGGCGCACGCCGCCCTCCACCGCCACATGGCCGACGCCCGGCACTTCCGAGAGGCGCGGCGCGATCAGCGTGTCGGCGACGTCGCTCATCTGCCGCATGCTGGCGGTCTTGGAGCGCAGCGTCAGCGTCACCACCGGAGTGTCGGCCGGATTGACCTTCGAATAGACGGGCGGATAGGGCAGCGTGCGCGGCAGCGTCGAGGCGGCGGCGTTGATCGCCGATTGCACATCCTGCGCGGCGGCGTCTATGTCGCGATCGAGCTCGAATTGCAGCGTGATCTGCGACAGGCCGAAGGAGCTCTGCGACGACATGGTCTGCAGCGACGGAATCTGACCGAACTGCCGCTCGAGCGAGGCCGTCACCAGCGCCGCCATCGTGTCGGGATTGGCGCCGGGCAATTGCGTCGTGACCTGAATGGTCGGAAAATCGACCTGCGGCAGCGGCGAGATCGACAGGCGCGCATAGCCGAGCAGGCCGAATAAAAGCACGGCGAAGCTCAGCAGCGAGGTCGCCACCGGCCGTTCGATGAAGGGCGTCGACACGCTCATCGTCGCGCGTCACCTCTGTTGCGGCGATGCGCGGACGTCGCCGCGCTTCTCACCGCCGGCCTCGCTCTTTTGTTCCTTGCGCGGTCGTTTCGCAGCGTCCGCGCCGCGATCGGCCGTCGGCTCCATCACCCTCACCTGCGATCCATCGACGAGCCGCGAGAAGCCGGTCGTCGCCACTTTCTCGCCAGGCTCGAGGCCGGAGACGACCACTGCCTGAACCTCGTCCTGCCGCCCGACGGAGACCGCCTTCATCGAGACGGTCTCGTCCTCGTTCAGCGCATAGACGAAGGCGCCATTGGGGCCGCGTTGAATGGCCGAGCTCGGAACCACTCGCGCGGCATGTAGCACATCAACCGTCAACCGGACGTTGACGAACTGGCCCGGCCACAGCGCGAGGCCCTTGTTCTCGAAGGTCGCCTTGATCTTCACCGTGCCGGTGGTCTGGTCGATCTGATTGTCGATCACCGTCACCACGCCCGTGTCCAGCACGCTCGAATTGTCCGGGCCGAGGGCGGCCGCCGGCGCGCGGGCGCGGGCCTGCGCCTTCTGCACCGCGGGCAGAAATTGCTGCGGCACGGTGAAGACGACATAGATCGGCTGCAGCTGGGTGATGACGACGATGCCGGTGGAATCAGAGCTGTGCAGAATATTGCCGACGTCCACGAGCCTTATGCCGGTGCGTCCGTCGATGGGCGAGCGTATGGTGGCGTAATCGAGCGTCGCCTTGGCGTTGTCGATCGCGCCTTGATCGGCGCGGATCTGCGCCTCGAGCTGGGTGACGAGCGACTCCTGCGTCGCATATTGCTGCTGCGAGCCGAAATTGCTGGCCGCGAGCTTCTTATAGCGCGTCACATCGACGCGGGCGTTGGCGAGATTGGCCTCGTCCTGCGCCTTTTTGGCGACGGCCTGATCATAGGCGGCCTGATAGAGCGTCGGATCGATGAGGGCGACAATATCGCCCTTCTTGACGCTCTGCCCCTCGTCGAAGCCGAGCTTGATGAGCCTTCCGTCGACCTGCGTGCGGACAGTGACCGTGTTGAGCGCCTGCGCCGTGCCGACCGCGTCGATCGTCACCGGCACATCGGCGACCCGCACCGGCGTCGCCGTTATGGCGACCGGCCCGTCGAAGCCGCGGCGGCGCCCTTCGCGCTTGCCGCCGGAGACGGCGGATGCTTCTTTCTCCCCATCGCCGACGATCCACGGACGGGCGACGTAATAGCCGGCGGCGAGCGCGGCGACGACTCCGAGGGCGATAAGCGGCGAGGGCCGTTTCACGCGCCAGCCGGCCGGCAATGAGAAGGACGGCTTCATGGCCAAGGGCCCTTGTCCGACTCATAGGCGCCGTCCTCGGAGGCGATCTCGAGCGCGCGCGTCGCGCCGGACCAGCCGCCGCCGAGCGCCTGATAGAGGCTCGTCGCGGCCTGGAAATAAGACAGCCGCACCACGGCCAGCGTGTCCTCGGTCTGGAACAAGGTCGTCTCCGTCGTCGACAATGTGATGATGTCGATCGTGCCCTCGCGGAGCCGCGCCTCGGCGACCTCATAGGCCCGCCGCGCCGCCGCCGCCGCCTCGCCCTGGAGCTTCAGCTGCCGAGACGTCTCTTGTATGGCGATGAGCGCATTTTCGACGTCGGAGAAGGCCGTCAAAATTTGTTTTTTGTAAGCCTGGGCCAGCTCGGCGAACCGGCCCTGCTGCAGCAGATATTGGCCTTGCAGATTATAGCCGTCGAAGAGCGGCTGCGTCAGATTTCCGGCGATCTGCCAGGCGATCGCCTCCGGTCGGAACAGCGAGCGCATCGCGACGCTCTGCACGCCGTAATAGCCGGTCATCTTGATCGACGGGAAGAAGGAGGCGCGCGCCTGCAGCACCGAGAATTCGGCGGATTCGAGCTTGGCTTCGGCCTCCGCTATATCCGGGCGGCGCAGCAGCAGCTCGGACGGTAGGCCGGGCGCGACTTTCGGGAAGCCGAGCCGGGTCAGCGAGCCCCCCTTGATGACGGCGACCTCCGGCGGAACGCCGAGCAGCACCGCCAGAGTGTTCTTGGTCTGGCGCAAAGTCTGCTCCAGCGGCGGCACGGAGGCGCGCTGCTGGGCGACGACCGAATCCTGCTGCGAAAAGTCGAGCGCCGTGGCGGTGCCGACGTCGAGCCTCGCCTTGATGGCCTTCAGCACCGTCTCGGCGATCTTGATGTTGTTGTGGGCGATGCGCAGCCGGTCTTGCGCCGTCAGCACTTGAAAATAGGAGTTCACCACCGAGGCAATGGTGGAGATCTCCACTACGTCGCGGTCGAAGCGGCTCGCATGGGCGAGCAGGCGCGCGGCGTTGGAGGCGTCCTGATTTTTTCCCCAGAAGTCGATCTCATAGCTCGCGTCGAGCTGCAGCTGGAGGAAATTGGCGCGGCGCGTGCGCAGGGCGCTCGAGCCAGAGGCCCCGGTCGTCGTGGTGGCGTTGGTCGAGGCGCTGGTGCTCGTTGCGCTGGTGATGGTCGCGGGCGTCTGCGTGCGCCGCGCTATGTCGTTCATCGTCAGCGATGGCCATAGCGGGGAGCTGTCGATGCGCGCGGTCGCGTCGGCCTGCTGGATGCGCGCCACGGCCGCGGCTATGTCCAGATTTTGCTCGAGCGCCTTTTCGACGAGGCGGGTCAGCTCCGGCGAGCGGAAACCCAGCGACCACTCCTTGGCCGCGCGAATCGGCGCGGCCGAGCGCGCGGGCTTGGCCGCCTCGTAGGCGGGCGGGGTCTCGATCGTGGCGTCCGGCTTTTCCCAATCCAGCACGCAGCCGGATAGAGCCGTCGCAGCGGCGAGCGCCGCGGCGCGGCCGAGGAGCAGGGGCGGCCGTGGTCGTCGTCTCGGAGACAAGGACAATTCCGTTCTATCCGCATCCGCGCCGGGGGGCGCGTGGCCCTGCTACAGGGCCTAGACCAATGAGCGCCGCAGGCAAAGCGGGCGCGTGAATTTTCCACCGACGCGACTCGATCGAGAGCGCTCGTCCCACTCGATCTCGCGAAAATGGCCTCGCGAGGGCGCGTGGAAGAGCCGCCGAAGGCTCCGTCTCTGCGCTACGGCTCCGCTAGACCCTGCGAGGCGGGGCCGCCATGGTCAAGTTACGGATTGTTAATTTCGTCGCCGCGGCGTCGGAGTCTTTTGCGAAGGCGCCGGCTCGCCCGGCACTTTGGTCCAGCTTTCGCTCTGACACAAGAAGGCGATCAGGCAGCCGGTGAGCGTGAGCTGGGTCGGGCTGTCCAAAGTAATGATACCGATGTAGATTTTGCCGTTTTCTGGATTGAAGAGATCGCCCTTCCAGCGATTGGCCTCGATCCGCGCCGCATGGCGCAGAATCAGCATGGGCTGCTGGCCGGGCGGGGGCGGCGGAAACACGCCGCGTGCGCAGAGCTTGCCGTCACAATCGAAGAATTCGAGCTTCTGCTGATGTCCGCCGCGAATCCACACCCCATAGATCGGCTCGGGCGGCGCGGCAGGGGCGCGGGCCGCCTCCGCGGGAGCCGCGGCCGCAGGAACGGCGGAAGCGAGGGCGAGAAGCAGGGAAAAAGCCGCCTTCTTCATCATGGCTCCGAGCCTAACACGCCGCGCGGCGGCTGCACAGGCGACGCCGGTCGCTCGGTCGCTTCGCTCGCGCCGAGGGCGCCCTCCTGCCGACCGCCGATCGCCTCCGCCTCTTCCTCCATCCGCGGCGGGCCGAGGAAGGCCGGCACGATGATGAAGGCGGCGAGCAAAGTGAAGAACAGCGAGATGGCGAGCAGCGCGCCCATGCTGGCCGTGCCCGGATGGCTCGACAGGAACAGGCTGCCGAAGGCCGTGCCCGTGGTGAGCGCGCTGAAGAAGATGGCGCGCGTCAGGCTCGAGGCGAGCATGTCGGAGACGCCCTTGCGCCAGGCGATGACGTAATAGATGTGGAAGGCGACGCCGACGCCGAACATCAGCGGCAGCGCGATGATATTGGCGAAGTTGAGCGACAAGCCGAGCAGATCGGCCGCCTCGAGGCTCATGATTCCCGCGAGCACGAGCGGGCCGAGCGTGAGCGCGACGTCGCTCGCCCGCCGCAGCGCGACGACGAGAATCAGGAATATGGCCACGAAGGCCAGCACGCCGGCCTGCAGAAAGGCGTCGACGACCGTCTTGCCGGCCTCGGCGACGATTACCGGCGGGCCGCCGGCGTCCGGCGCGAGCGTCTGCACCGCCTCGGCGAAGCGGGTCATCACCTCGCGATCATTGCTGTCGCCCTTGGGCGTCACCTCGACGCGCACCTCGCCATTGGCGGATATCCATTCCGAGCGCAGATCCTCCGGCAGCGAGTCGGGCGTGATCTTCTGCGCGGCGAGCGCTCTGCGCAGCTCGCCGAAGAGGCGCTCGAGATCGGAGAGGGCGGCAACCTGCGCCTCCTTGCGAATCTCCGGGCTGGCCTTGGCCAGCGCATCCAGCGAATCGGCGAAGCGGACGAGGCCGGCAGGCGCCTTGGGTGCGGCGCCGGCCTTGCGGATCGTCTTGGCGGCGCGGGCGAGGGCTTTCTTCACCTCCTCGTCGCTCGGCGCGGGCTTGACCGTCGGATCGAGAATCTTGCGCAGCTGATTGGCGGCGTTCTCGAGCAGCGGCAGCTTCTCGTCCTGATCGGCCGGAATCAGCTGGTCGATCGTCGTCACATGATCGACCTCCGGCAGCGCCGCGATCTTTTTGGCCAGCTCGCGCGCGGCGGGCAGAGAGGGCGCGAGCGCCTCGATCTTATTGGGCGCCGTCTGCGGGTTTTTGGAGAGATCGAGGAAGGTCGCGACCGATTCGACAGTCTGATCGCGCAGATTCATCGGATTGGAGTCGAAGCGCAGATGCAGCAGGAAGGGCGCGCCGGCGAGCACGACGATCGCCGTCGCGACCAGCACCAGCATGCGATGGCGGGCGATCCAATGATCGACGGCGGCCAGCGAGGCGGTCTCCACCGGCGCCGTCTCCGCCTTGGGGCCGAGAATGCGGATCAACGCCGGCAGGAAGGTGAGCGTCGCCAGATAGGCGATGATCATGCCGAGGCCGGCGATGAGGCCGAGCTCGGCCACGCCGAGAAATTCCGTCGGCAGGAAGCAGAAGAAGCCGGCGAGCAGCGAGACGGCGGCGAGCGTCAGCGACCAGCCGATGCCGCGCGTCGCCGCCAGCAGAGCTTGCGGCAGATCGTCGACATTGTGGCGCTCCTCGCGATAGCGCGTGGCGAATTGAATGCCGAAATCGACGCCGAGGCCGATGAACAAGACCGCGAAGGCGACCGAGATGAGGTTGAAGCGGCCGATCAGCGCTATGCCGAGGCCCGAGGTCATGGCGAGACCGGCGATGATGGTCAGCAGCACGGCGAAGATGAGCCGCTTGGAGCGCAGCGCCGCCCAGAGAATGAGCGTCACCACCGCCAGCGTGGCCGAGACATTCAGCCCGGTGTTCTCGGCGACGGTGGCGAATTCCTCATCCGCCAGCGGCACTTGGCCGGTCAGCCGCACGGTGACGCCCTTGTCGGGGACGAGGCCGAGCGACTTCGCCGTGTCGCGGATGATCTGCACCGCCTCATGGCCGGGCTCGAGCGCCGAATAGTCGATGATCGGCTTGATGAGCACGATGCGGCGCGGCTCCGCGCTGGGGCCGACCGAGGGCGCCTCCGGCTCGCGGCCGCCGGAAAGCAGCTTCTCCCAGGAGACCTTGGCCGGCTTTCCGGCGAGCACGGCGTCGAAAGCGTCGGTGAAATTATCGAGGCCCTTTGCGAAGGAGGCGAGGCCGCGCTCGCTCGTCGCCACCTGCTTGAGGCCGAACAGCAGAGCGTCCGACAAGCCGCGCAGGCTGGGGTCTTCCGCCAGCGGCTGCAGAAACTCGCGCTGCGCGACGAGTGAATTCATGTCGCGGCGAATCTCGTCGACGCCGAGGAAGAGAATGCCATTGTCGCGAAAATATTTATTGTCGTCCGGGCGCCAGACGCGGGACATCAGCGGCTTGCCGGTCAGCGCGTCGCGCAGCTCATTGGCGCTTTTTTCCGCCTGCTCGCTGGTCTTGGCGTCGACGACCGCCACGATGATGTCGTCGATCTGGGGAAAAGCTTTGTAGAGGCGCGACTCATTGGCGCGCCAGGGAACCTCGGGCGAGAAGAGATGCGCCGTATCCGTGTCGATGGCGAAACGCGTGGCGGTCACATAGGCGCCGGCGACGGTGAGCGCGAGCGTGACGATGACGACCGTCCAGGGCCGGCGCAGACACCAGGCCACGAGCTTTTCCAACATCAAGGGTCCTCGAATTGTTCAAAGCGCCGCGGGCGGCGCTCGTCGCGCCCGTCCGAGCATGGGCTCGGGCCGGGCGTTCAGAAGTCGCTGGCTATTCCTTTGCTCTCCCAATCGCCGTAGCGAGCGGGATCGAGCCCTCCGCGGCCGCCGAGCTCGCGCTGCGGCGAGACGCGATCGCGCCTCTGCCGCTCGCGGCGCTCCTCGGCTTCCGCCAGCGCGCGCTGCGCTTCCGGCGTAAGGGGCCGCGCGGTCGCGGCTCGTTCCGAGCGTGTCTGAGCTTCGTCCATTCATCCTCCTCGGAAACGCGACGTCCCCGGGAAATTGGCCCGGGAAACTCTCCCGACAAGAGCTGGTTCTCGGGCGCGCGATCGGCGCTCGCCTCGGGCCAGCTCCGTATGTGATATAAACGACGATTCGATCCGCGTCGAAGGTGTGAATGAGCGACAATAGACCTTTCTCCGCCAAGGCCAAGGCGCGGGCCGGCTTCCTTCCGGCAGACGCCGCGCGCGAGGCCGAGGCCACTCGAGTCCCGGGGCTGCAGGCGCGCATCGCCGCGGCCAATGTGATCGCGGATGTCGCGCAAGGCGGCCACCGGCTGGACGAACGTTTTTCTCCGCAGGCCGTTCCGTACCGGCTCGCAGGAATGGAGCCGCGCGACGTCGCGCTCGCGCGCTCCATCGCCTATGTCGGCGTTCGCCGTCTCGGCGCCATTCGCCACGCGCTCGCGCTTCTGCTCGAGAAGGGCCTGCCCAAGCAGGCCGCGCGGCTCGAATGGCCGCTCGTCGCCGCCGCGGCGCAAATCCTCTTTCTCGACGTCCCCGATCACGCCGCCGTCGATCTCGCCGTGCGCACGGTCCGGCTCGAGCCGAAGACCGCGCCCTTTGCGGGCTTGGTGAATGGCGTTCTGCGCAATCTCATCCGGCGTCGCGAGGAATTTCTCGGAGCCGATCCGCTCGATCTCGACACGCCCGCCTGGCTCGCGCAGCGCTGGATCAAATCCTATGGCGAGGCGCAGGCGCGCGCCATCGCCGCCCTCCATATGCAAGAGCCGCCGATCGACCTCACGGTGAAATCCGACGCCGAAGGCTGGGCGCAGCGTCTCGACGGAATCGTGTTGCCGACCGGCTCGGTGCGTCTGCGTGCGCGCACGCCGATCGTGGAGCTCGACGCCTATGCGGAGGGCGAATGGTGGGTGCAGGACGCCGCCGCCGCGCTGCCGGCGCGTCTGCTCGCCGTGGAGCCGGACGAGCGCGTGCTGGACATGTGCGCCGCGCCCGGCGGCAAGACCGCGCAGCTCGCTCTCGCCCGCGCGCAGGTGACGGCGCTCGATCGCTCCGCCGAGCGGCTGAAGCTGCTCGCGGCCAATCTGCAGCGCGTCCGCCTGCACGCCGACATAGCGGTGGGCGACGCCGCCTCTTATTCCGCCGCGCGTCCCTTCGACGCCATTCTGCTCGATGCGCCCTGCTCGGCGACAGGGACGATCCGCCGTCATCCCGACGTGCCCTGGATCAAGAAGCCCGGCGATCTCGATTCCCTCGTCGCGCTGCAATCGCGCATATTGGAGCGCGCCGCTTCGCTGCTGCGGCCGGGCGGGCGCCTCGTCTATTGCACCTGCTCGCTGGAGCCGGAGGAGGGCGAGGCGCAGATCACGAGCTTTCTGCGTCGTCATCCCGAGATGCGTCGCGCGCCGATCGACGCCGCCGCCGATCGCGTTCCGGCGGAATTCGTCACGCCGGACGGCGATTTGCGCACGCTGCCGTCCTATTGGCCGAATGAGGACGCGCGCCTCGCCGGTCTCGACGGCTTCTTCGCCGCGCGGCTCGTGCGGCGGGACTGACGGAAGGCGCAGGATCGCGCATCCGCCGCTTTTCTGCTTGTGCGTTTCGTGTCATCCCGATCATGATTCGCTTTGCTCCGCGCGACGTCGTGGAGCGCGAGGAGGACGCTCTGAGCGAGACGGCCAAAGGCTCTGGACGGCGATTGGCGAATGCCGCCGCGCGTGGCGTCGCCTCATTCGCGCGCGCGGTGCGCGGGCCTTATTACGCCGTGCAGGCCATGGGCGTACGCGCGCCGGAGCGGCTCTATGTGGCGCCGCAGGACATTCGCACCGCCGATCCCACCGTCGCGGATGAAATCTACGCCGGCTATTTTTCTTTCGACGGTAAGGTCGTCGAGACCAATGGGCGCTCGCCCTTCTCCATCGCGCCGCCCTCCGTCGCCTGGCGGCGCTCGCTCGCCGGCTTCTCCTGGCTGCGCCATTTGCGCGCCGCCGATCGCGCGCTCGCGCGCGCCAACGCCCGCGCGCTGGTCGACGAATTTCTGCGCACGCGCACCGATTTCATCGACGATCCCGCCTATGAGCCGCGCATCGTCGCGCGCCGCACGCTGTCCTTTCTGGCGCAATCGCCGATCCTGCTCGAGGGCGCGGATCAAGAGTTCTACGAGCGCTTCATGCGCGCGCTGGCGCGCAACATTCGCTTTCTGCTGCGCGCCATGGGCTCGGAGCGGCGCGCCTCGGACCGGCTGCTCTGCGC
The DNA here is from genome assembly GCF_009936375.1 of Methylosinus sp. C49. Taxonomy (GTDB): domain Bacteria; phylum Pseudomonadota; class Alphaproteobacteria; order Rhizobiales; family Beijerinckiaceae; genus Methylosinus. The sequence continues at coordinate 2,037,848 of NZ_AP022332.1, forward strand.
CGTGGCGCTCGCCGCTTTCGGCGTCTGCGCCGACGCCGGCCGTAAGTTCGAGATGCGCGCCACCGCGCTGCTGGACGCCGAGCTGTTCCGCCAAATCCTGCCGGACGGCGGCCATATCGGCCGCAATCCCGAGACGCCGGTGGAACTGCTGCTCGATCTCTTGCCGCTGCGTCAAGCCTATGCCGCGCGCGGGCGCCGGCCGCCGGAGCGGCTCACCGCCTCCATCGCCGCGATGATCTCCTTCCTGCGCGTGCTGAAGCATGGCGACGGCTCGTTGGCTCTGTTCAACGGAATGGGCCAGGCGCCGCCGGATCGGCTGGCGACGATCCTCGCCCATGCCGACGCCTCCGGCGCGCCCATTCTCGACGCGCCGCATTCGGGCTATCGGCGGCTGCAGGCGGGCGCAGCCGCGGTCGTCGTCGACGCCGGCGCGCCGCCGCCGCCGATCTTCTCCTCCGCGGCCCATGCCGGCTGCCTCTCCTTCGAATTTTCAATCGGCGCCGAGCGCATCATCGTCAATTGCGGCGCCCCGCCCGCGGGTTCGGAGGCGCTGCGCCGCGTCGCGCGCTCGACGGCGGCGCATTCCACCCTCGTCGTCGAGGATCGCTCCTCCTGCCGCATAGAGGCGCGGCCGGGACGCGGCCGGCCGGAGGAGCGCATCGTCGCCGGCCCCGCGCAAGTGAAGGCGTCGCGCCGCGCCACCGCGACGAGCCATGAGCTCGAGCTCTCGCATGACGGCTATGCGCGCGAACTCGGCCTATTGCACGAGCGCGCTTTGGCGCTGGCGCATGACGGCTCGCAGCTCTTCGGCGACGACAGGCTCGTCGCGCTGCGCCACGGCGCCCGCGCCGAGCATTTCGTGCTGCGCTTCCATCTGCATCCCAATGTGCAGGCGAGCGCGGCGGGCAAGCGCAAGGTGCTGCTGCGCAGCCTCGGCGTCGATCTCGTCTTCGAGGCCAACGCCGATGTGAGCGTGGAAGAGAGCGTCTTCTTCGCCGGCCCCGCCACAGCGCGAAAAAGCGCGCAGATCGTGGTGGATGGGCGCGGCGCGAAGGACGCGCATTTGCGGTGGTCGTTTTCGCGGGTCGACGCGGAGAGCGAATCTGCTCGCGTGTGAGGATGCGGCCGCCGCTTCCGGTGTCGTTTCCGCGGGGCCGGTCGCGAGTCGGCGCTCAGCTCGCCCCTTCGAACTGCGCCAGCAGCGCGTCGCGCGCCTCGGCGATGCGGCGGTAATCCTCCGCGCTGCCGCCAGCGTCGGGATGGGCGGTCTTGGCGAGGCGGCGGAAGGCGGATTTGATCTCGGCCGGCTCCAGCGCGCCTTCCAGAGGCAATTCCAGCGTCTCGCGATGCTCTTGATTGTCGTCTTCGTCGAAATCGAACATCTTCTGGAAGGCGGCGCGCTGCTTGCGGCCTTCCAAGCGCAGCTCGACCTGATCTTCCTTCCAGCGTTGGAGCGACATCACGAAGCAGGCGCCGAAAGCGATGCGGCCCTGCGTCTCCAATTCGTCCAGGCTGAACGGCCCCACCACATCATAGGGCGGCGCGAGACAGGCCATGCGGACGCCGTCGACGATCTCGACGCGGCCGATCGCGACCTTGTCGGATACGCCGAGCGAGCCGTTCCAGACGACCCAGTCCAATTGCTCCGCCGATGTGTCCGTCACGCAGCCTGCTCTCATGCCGTCGGGCGCCCCGTCGCTTTTGTACGAAAGGGGCCGCCGTATTCGTACAATCTCAGGTTACATGCAGTTTCGAAGCCAATATCGCGCTGCAGCACGGTTTTGACGCGCCGTCCCCAGCCAAACGTCCTATTGGCGCTTGGCAAGCGGCAATTTCAAATTATTCTAAACAAGGGCGTTCCGACTGGCCGTCGGGACAGCGGGCGTCCCCATGAGAGTACATCCAAGGAGCTTTAGTCATGGCTACGCTCAAGGGCACCAAGACCGAACAGAATCTGAAGGATGCGTTTGCCGGCGAGTCTCAGGCGAACCGCCGCTATCTCTATTTCGCTCAAAAGGCCGATATCGAAGGCCATAATGACGTCGCGACCGTGTTTCGCTCCACCGCCGAGGGTGAGACGGGCCATGCGCATGGCCATCTCGAATTTCTCGAGGTGGTGGGCGACCCTGCGACCGGTCTGCCGATCGGCAAGACCGAGGACAATCTGAAGGCCGCCGTCGCCGGCGAGACGCATGAATATACGGATATGTATCCGGGCTTCGCGCGCTCGGCCCGCGAGGAGGGCTTCGAGGAGATCGCCGATTGGTTCGAGACGCTGGCCAAGGCCGAGCGCTCGCACGCCGGCCGCTTCCAGAAGGCGCTCGACGAGCTGAAGTAAGCGCGCGACCCGATTTCCCGCTGATCCTTCGCGCGGCCTTCGCCGCCTTCCTTCTCCCCGCCTGCGGGGAGAAGGTGAGGATGAGGGGCCGGGGGCGTTTTCCGTCTATGGCTCACGCCCAGAGCCCCTCACCCCGGCCCTCTCCCCGCGCGGAGAGAGGGAGAAAACGCGTGAGCCGATCGGAATAATTCGACCAGGGCATGGAAGCGATGAGAGAAGGCGGGCTCGAGGCGCCCTTCCGGCGTCCATTGGATTGGGAAAATCCAGATTTCTACGACGAGGCGAAGCTCGACGCCGAAATGCGCCGCGTGCTGGATATTTGCCACGGCTGCAGGCGCTGCTTCAATCTCTGCGATTCCTTTCCACGCCTGTTCGATCTCGTCGACGAGTCGGCGAAAGGCGAGATCGAGACTGTCGCCAGCGCCGATTTCAAGAAGGTCGTGGACGCCTGCACGCTCTGCGACATGTGCTTTCTGACCAAATGCCCCTATGTGCCGCCGCATGAGTTCGATCTCGACTTTCCGCATCTGATGCTGCGCTATCGCGCCGTCGAGGCGAAGAAGAATGGCGTCGGTTTCGCGGATCGCCAGCTCGCCGAGACCGACCGCAATGGCGCATTGGCGACGAAGCTCGCGCCGCTCGCCAATTGGGCGACCGACTGCGCGCACCACGCCGCGCGCAATGCGCTGGAGAAACTCGCCGGCCTGCATCACGAGGCCGTGCTGCCGAAATATTCGAAGCAGAGCTTGGAGGCGCTCGCGAAGGAGACGCCGGTCGAGGTGAACAGCGAGGCGCCGGGCTTCGGCCGCAAGGCGGTGATCTACGCCACCTGCTTCGGCGAATATAATGATCCCGGCGTCGGACTCGCGGCGCGCGCCGTGCTCGCCAAAAATGGCGTCGAGACGGAGATTCTCCATCCGCATTGCTGTGGAATGCCGCTGCTGGAGCAGGGGCTCATCGGCGAGGTCGCGGCCTCCGCGAAGCAAGTGGCCGCCGCCTTCGAGCCTTGGATCGACAAGGGCTATGACATTATCGCGCTGGTTCCCTCCTGCGCGCTGATGCTGAAATTCGAATGGCCGTTGATCGTCACCGATGATCCAAAAGTGAAGCGCCTCGCCGCCTCCACCTATGATCTCAGCGAATATGTCGTCGGAATCGCTCGCAAGGAGGGGCTGGCCCAAGGGCTGTCGCCGATCGAGGGCGGCGTCGCTTTTCATGTTTCCTGCCATTCGCGCGCGCAGAATATCGGGCGGAAGGGCGCCGAGCTGCTCGGTCTCATCCCGCAGGCGGATGTCGCGGTCATCGAGCGCTGTTCCGGCCATGGCGGCGCCTGGGGCTATAAGACGGCGAATTTCGAGACGGCGCTGAAGGTCGGCAAGCCGGTGGCGCGGCAGGCGCAATCCTCCGGCAAAGCCTATATCGTCTCCGAATGTCCGCTCTCCGGCCCGCATATCGTGCAGGGCATGGAGCGGCTGGACGCGGAGGCGAAAAAGCCCGAGCTTCTCGCCCATCCGATCGAGATTCTCGCGCGGGCCTATGGGGTGAAGTGACGCGGGCGTCCCCACAGCTGGAGCGATCAATGGCGCAGAAGCACCACATCACCGTCGCCGATCTTCTTCCACCGGACGAATATGCGAAGATCCGCGTCGAGAGCCGCCGCCGCATCGCCGCGCGCAAGCGCAATCGCCGCGTCGAGGTCGGGCCTTTCGTGACCTTTTATTTCGAGGATTTCGAGACGATCTGGCTGCAGATCCAGGAGATGATCCACATAGAGAAGGGGACGCTCGAGCAGGCGCCGAGCGAGATCGCCGCCTATGCGCCGCTGATCCCCAAAGGCCGCGAATTGGTCGCCACCTTCATGATCGAGATCGACGACCCGCTGCGCAGAAAGCGCGTGCTGGACACGCTGGGCGCGATCGAGGAGACCGCCTTCATCGAATTGGGCGGCGAGCGCATCGCCGGCATGGCCGAAGCGGACCAGGACCGCACCAGAGAGGACGGCAAGGCCTCCGCCGTGCAATTCGTGCATTTTCCCTTCACCGACGCGCAGGTCGCGGCTTTTCGCGAGCCGGGAGCGCGCGCGCTGATCGGCTTCACCCATCAAAATTATGGGCATATCGCGGTGATGCCAGAGGCGGTGCGGGCGGAGCTCGCGGGGGATTTCGCGTGATGTCCGGGCCTTGACGCCTATACGGCTTCGCCGTATATCGTCCCCGTGTTGACCGTCATTGAAACCCCCACTTTTGCACGGCTCGCCGCTCAGTGCTGGGAAGATGGCGATCGGACCGCGTTCATCGACTTCATCGCGTCGAACCCCGAGGCCGGCGATGTCGTTCCTGGTTCTGGAGGCCTGAGAAAAATTCGCTGGGGTAGTGTCGGACGCGGCAAGCGCGGCGGCGTTCGGGTGATTTATTTCAATCGGCTGGCGAATGGAGAGGTTTGGCTGCTGCTGGTCTATCCCAAATCGGTGCGGGACAATATTCCCGCGAATGTCCTCCGTGAGATCAAGAAGGAACTCGACGATGGCTGACGCTCCGAAATCCGCCGAGCGCGCGAAGGCGATCGACATCGGCGCGGAGTTGCTCGCATCGGTGCGAGAAATGAAGGCTGGCGCTAAGGCGCGGGTCCACAATCGCGAAATCCTGCAATTCGCACACGCGAGGCTCGCCTCCGGCCTGTCGCAGGCGGCCTTCGCCGCTCTTTTGGGCGTGTCCGTGCGGACCTTGCAGGATTGGGAGCAGGGCCGGCGTAAGCCTTCCGCGGCTGCGGTGACGCTCTACAAGATCGCCGAGCGGCGGCCGGAGGTCTTGCGCGAGCTGGCGGCGTGAGGCGGCACGGAAAGCTGGCCTTATCCGCCGATTGCCCTTAAAGGGCGTGGCGAACCCGCCACTTTCCAGCGAGCCTCAGCCTTGACCAGCCCACAGCCGAGCGACCCCGTCTCGCGACGGCGCACCTTCGCCATCATCTCCCACCCGGACGCGGGCAAGACCACGCTGACCGAAAAGCTTCTGCTGTTCGGCGGCGCGATTCAGCTCGCCGGCGCGGTGAAGGCCAAGCGCAACGCCCAGCAGACGCGCTCCGATTGGATGAGCATAGAACGCGAGCGCGGCATTTCCGTCGTCACCTCGGTGATGACCTTCGAATATGGCGATTGCGTCTTCAACCTGCTCGACACGCCGGGCCATGAGGACTTTTCGGAAGACACCTATCGCACGCTCTCCGCCGTGGATGCGGCGGTGATGGTGATCGACGCCGCCAAGGGCATAGAGGCGCGCACGCGCAAGCTGTTCGAAGTGTGCCGGCTGCGCGATATTCCCATCGTCACCTTCATCAACAAGCTCGATCGCGAGGGGCGCGATCCTTTCTCGCTGCTCGACGAGATCGAGAAGACGTTGGCGCTCGACACGGCGCCGGTGACTTGGCCGATCGGCTCCGGCCGGAGCTTCGCCGGCACCTACTGCTTCGCCACGAAGTCGGTGCGCAAGATCGACGCCGACACCGAGCCGATGGTGGTCTCCGGCCTCGACGATCCGGCGCTGCTCGCGCTGCTGCCGGCGCATGAGGCGGATGCGTGGCTCGAGGAAGCGATGCTCGCCGAGGAAGGCTGCAAGACATTCGAGCTCGCGGCGTTTCGCGAGGGGCATTTGACGCCGGTGTTCTTCGGCAGCGCGCTGCGTAATTTCGGCGTGCGCGATCTCATCGACGCAATGGCCGAATATGCGCCCTCGCCGCGCGGGCAGGACGCCGACAAGCGCCATGTCGAGGCCAAGGAGCCGAAGATGGCCGGCTTCGTGTTCAAGATCCAGGCGAATATGGACCCGAACCATCGCGACCGCATCGCCTTCATGCGCGTCTGCTCGGGCAAGCTCTCGCGCGGCATGAAAGCGAAGATCGTGCGCACGGGCAAGACCATCTCGCTCAATGCGCCGCAATTCTTCTTCGCGCGCGACCGCTCCATCGCCGATGAAGCCTTTGCGGGAGATGTGGTGGGCATCCCCAATCACGGCATATTGCGCATCGGCGACACGCTCACCGAGGGCGAGGAGATTTCCTTCCGCGGCGTGCCGAGCTTCGCGCCGGAAATTCTGCGCCGCATCGTCATCTCCGACGCGATGAAGGCCAAGAAGCTGCGCGAGGCGCTGCGCCAGCTCGCCGAGGAGGGCGTGGTGCAGCTCTTCCTGCCCAATGACGGCTCCGGCGCGCTGGTCGGCGTCGTCGGCGCGCTGCAGCTCGATGTGCTGGCGACGCGGCTCGAGGCCGAATATGGGCTGGAGACGAAATACGAGACCTCGCGCTTCGGCATATGCCGCTGGATAACCTCGAATGATCCGATCGCGCTGAAGAGCTTCATCGAATCGCACGGCTCCTCCATGGCGGAGGATATAGACGGCGCGCCGGTGTTCATGTCGTCGAGCGAGTTCCAGCTGCGCTATGACGCGGAGCGGCATTCGTCCATCGTGTTCTCGGATGTGAAGGATTATCAGAAGGGCGGGGCGGGGAAGGGGTGAGCGGCTCCCTGTCGCCTGTGACGCGATCGTGTTACAGTTTTCGCGAGGAGAGCGCGGATGGCGAATGTCGAAAAGCGGAGCTTCAGCCTGCCGACCGAGAATTTGGCCTTCATCGAGGCGAAGGTCTCCGCCGGAGACTATGCTTCGGAGAGCGATGTGATCCGCGCGGCGCTTTCCGCCTTGCAGGAGCGGGACGCCGCCGTCGAGCGATGGCTACGGGAAGACGTCGCGCCCGTTTATGACGCCATGCGCGCCGAGCCGGACCGCGCCATCGCCATCGACTCGGTATTCGACGAGGTGCGGGCGCGTCATGCGCTTCGATCGAAGGATCGCGGTTGAGACGGCGAGGGATCGTTTTCTCGCCAGAAGCGCGCGACGACATTCTGCAGATTTATGATTGGATAGAAGAAAGGGCGGGCTCGGACGTCGCGCTCGCTTATATTGGCCGGCTCGAAACCTATTGCCGAGGTTTCGACATGGCGTCCGAAAGAGGGCGTCGCAGAGATGATCTGCGGCCTGGACTTCGTGTGGTCGGTTTCGAGCGGCGCGTGACGATCGCCTTTTTCGTCGAGGAAGAGAGCGTCACTATCCCTGTTCTACGGCGGTAAGGACTGGGAGGCCGCTCTGGCCTGACGACCCTCGCCACGGCCAAGCGAGACAATCCCTTCGCCTTCGCCTATGCTGCCCGATCGCAAGAGCAAAGGAGCATCGACCCATGTCCGAGGCGTCGTCCGGCCTCATTCTCGATCCGATCGGCGAGGATTTCATTCTCAGCCGGAAAGGCGACGATGGCGTGACGGCCAAAATCGTCCTCACCGCCGCCGATATTCTCGACTTGACCCGCTCCGCCCTGGCGCTGCGCGAGAAGGGCCTCGCCGAGCGCCAGCCGGCCAGCGGCGAAGTCGAGGCGGTGTTGGCGACGCCGGTCGAGTCGATCGCGGTGCATCGGGAGATGCTCGGCGACAATCTTCTGCTGACGCTCGTCTCGCCGGACGGCAATCGGCTCGCCTTCGCGCTTCCCTCGGCGGTCGCGGGCGATCTCGTGGAGCGGCTGGTGGGCGTTCTCGCGACGCAGACCGCCGCGCCGGCGCGGCAGTGAGCCGGCGCGTCAGGGCGAGACCCGATATTCCTCGGTGAGATCGCCGCGGATCAGCGTGACGATCTTTTCCGTTCCCGAGCGGACCCAGCGCGCGTGGCAGATTTTCGGCCCGCACAGCACCTCGGGAAAGCGATAGAGCGGCTTGCCGGAGGGGAGCTTGAGGCCGAAGCCGGCGTCCGGCCTCCATCCTTGGGCGGCGAGCTGGTCGCGAAACTCCCGATAGATCGGCAATTGCGAGAAATCGGCGTCCTGCGCGACCGCCGCTCCCGACAGGAGCGTGAGAAGCGAGCCGATGCAGGCGAGCGTCGCGCGCCGACCGGAGCTGGAGGAATTCATCTTGGCGAGCCCCTTCTGCGGCGCGGGCGAACGGGCCGGCGCCGCAGGCTTCATCGCATGATCGCGCGGCTCTGAAAAGTTCGACGCGACTTTCGCGACAGAATGCGAGGCCCGCAACGAAAGCGGCCCCGCTCGCGCGGGGCCGTTTCGTCGGGCGCGGCGCTCAGCGCTCGGCGGCGTCCAACGCCCGCGTTAGGCTGCGAACTTCGGCGTCGCGCGAGCCGAGCGGGGCGAGATGGTAGCGCTCCTCGATCAGCTTCAGGATCGAGGTCGTGTCGTAATTCGCGTGGTCCACCCCGGAGCGATCGAAGCGCTTGGAAATCAGCAGCGCCGGAATGCGCGTGCCGGGACCCCAGCGATCATGCGCGCCGCCGCCGGCGTGATGGCTGTGGCCGTGATGGTGCTCTCTTTCGGCCACATGCTCGCTCTGATAGGGCGGCGGCGGCACATGGTCCCAGGAGCCGCCGAACTCGTCATAGGTGACGATGATGAGCGTCTCGCGGCCGTCCGGGCCGTTGACGATGGAGGCGATCAGATCGACGAGATGCGAGCTGCCGTCCGCCTCGCTGGCGTAGCCGGGATGCTCGTTCTCCGCGCCGATCAGCTTCACGAAGCTGACGGGCTTGAGCCGGCCGGTCTGGGCGAGCTGAACGAACTCGGCCTCGTCGCGCAAATGATCGCGGCGCGCCGCCGTTCCCGGAGCATAGGCCTTGAAATAGTTGAACGGCTGATGGTGGAACTGGAACAGCTTGTCCGGGCAGTTCGGAAAGGTCGCCGTCGCCATCGCATTCGGATCGGCGCAGCTTGTCCCGTTTCCATTGGTCCAGCCGGGCGCGCCTATGTCGCCATTGGCGTTGGACCAGCCGCCCGAATACCAGGCCCAGTCGACCCCGCGCGCGGAGAGGCGCTCGCCGATCGTCGGATTCTCGAGCGGCGGCAGGCGCTTCGCATCCACGGTCCCGGGCGCGTAAGGCTGATAATAGGGCTGGGTCGTGTTGACCGCGAAATCTCCGCAGACGACATTCGCCGGCGTCGCCGGACGTCCCGCGGGCGGGTTGCAGGAGGCGGTGAGCGATGAGTCCTTGGCGGAAGAGCCGAGCAGATTCGCGTAGAGCGCTGTGCTCGCGGGCATGCCGTTGGCGTCGACCACGGAATGGAGGTCGTTCGCGCTGGCGTCATTGAGCGCATTGGCGAAGACCGGAGTCGCCGCGGCGACGAGCCATTGGTGATTGAGGAAGGAGCCGCCGAAGGCCGATTGGAAGAAATGATCGGCGATGACGTAATGCGGCGCGCCATGCTTGTGGAGCGCGGCATAGATCGGCAGCTTGGTGGTGTCGTAATAGCCCATCGACAGGCCGGCGGCGTCGCTGCCCGTCACATAGCGATTCTGCTTGCCGCCATTGATCTGGAACTGCTCGCTGTAATAGCGATGCACGAGATCGCGCGTGCAGCCGCCGGTGAGGGCGCCGGCGGCATTCTTCAGCACGCCATTCGAGGCGGAGACGCCCGGCGCCGGACAGGTCTTGTCGCTCGCGGCGATATAATCGTCGATCTCGAAGGGCTTGTTCTGGAAGGCGCTGACGAAGGAGGTCGCGCCGGTCGCATCCGTGCAGCTCGTCGCCAGCGGCGAGGGCGAGGCGAGATTCACATCGTTCTGCAGCAGGCAGCTATAGGCGGTGGTTCCGTCGGCGCGGACCTGCTCGGTGTGCGCGGCGTCGGCGAAGGGCAGTCCCTGCACCGGCTCTCCATTCACAGCGCCCCACAGGCCGAACAGATTGTCGAAGCTGTGGTTCTCCTGATAAACGACAACGATATGTTTGAATTCGTGCAGAGATTCTGAGCTGGCGGGAGTAGCCGACGCCGCGCAGGCGAGGGCCGCGAGGCCGCCGATCGAGTTTTTCAGAAACATTTTGTAGCCTCCTAATTTGGCGGGGCGGATGCTAGCGAGGCGACATATCCGGTCGATGACGGTCGCGGCGACGCTTCGAGCGCCCGCGACGCGCCGGAAACGGGAGCGAATTGGCCGGCGCCGCGACAATCTCCGTCCCCGCGTCTGCTGCGCCTCTTTTCGTCCCTGCGAGAGCGTGATAAGCGAACCCTCACACCGATGCGCGAGCGCGCCTTCTGCGGCCGGATTTCGGACGGCCGAGAGAATCTTGCGCTGAAAACGGGAGCTCGAGGCCGTTTCGGGATCGCCGTTTCCGGCGTCCCCGAGCGAAACCTCGCTTCCCGCGAACGGCTCCGCCCGAAGGCGCGGGCGAGCCGGGAGCCGCCGTCACTTGCCGCGCCTTGTCTCGATAGAGGATGCTAAATGAGCCAATCCGCTTTCTTCACTGCCTCGCTCGCCGATTCGGACCCTGATCTCGCCAAGGCCATCGGCCTCGAGCTCGGCCGTCAGCGCGACGAGATCGAGCTCATCGCCTCCGAGAACATCGTGTCCAAGGCGGTTCTGGAAGCGCAGGGCTCCGTCCTCACCAACAAATATGCCGAAGGCTATCCGGGCAAGCGCTATTATGGCGGCTGCCAGTTCGTCGACATCGCCGAGAATCTGGCGATCGAGCGCGCCAAGCAGCTGTTCGGCTGCGGATTCGCCAATGTCCAGCCCAATTCCGGCAGCCAGGCCAATCAGTCGGTCTTCCTCGCTCTGGCGACGCCGGGCGATTCCTTCATGGGCCTCGATCTCGCCGCCGGCGGCCATCTGACCCATGGCTCGCCGGTCAATCTCTCCGGCAAATGGTTCAAGCCGGTTCCCTATACGGTGCGCAAGGACGATCAGCGCATCGACATGGAGCAGGTCGCGGCGCTCGCCGCCGAGCACAAGCCGAAGATCATCATCGCGGGCGGCTCCGGCTATTCGCGCATCTGGGACTTCGAGGCCTTCCGCAAGATCGCGGATAGCGTCGGCGCCTATTTCATGGTCGATATGGCGCATTTTGCCGGTCTGGTGGCGGCGGGCCTGCATCCCTCGCCCTTCCCGCACGCCCATGTCGTCACCACCACCACGCATAAGACGCTGCGCGGCCCGCGCGGCGGCATGGTGCTGACCAATGACGAAGAGATCGCCAAGAAGATCAATTCGGCGGTCTTCCCGGGCCTGCAGGGCGGCCCGCTGATGCATGTCATCGCCGGCAAGGCGGCCGCCTTCGGCGAGGCGCTGAAGCCCGAGTTCAAGGCCTATCAGCAGCAGGTGAAGGACAACGCCCAGACGCTGGCGCAGACGCTGGTCGACGCCGGCCTCGCCATCGTCTCCGGCGGCACCGACAATCATCTGATGCTGGTCGATCTGCGTCCGAAGAAGCTGACCGGCAAGGCCGCGGAAGCCGCGCTCGGCCGCTCGCACATCACCTGCAACAAGAACGGCATCCCCTTCGATCCGGAGAAGCCCTTCGTCACCTCCGGCATCCGTCTCGGCTCGCCGGCCGCCACCTCGCGCGGCTTCGGCACGGCTGAGTTCAAGCTGGTCGGCGGCTATATCGTCGAGGTGCTGGACGGTCTCGCCGCCAAGGGCGAGGCGGACAACGCCGCGACCGAAGCCGCGGTGAAGGAGAAGGTCCACGCGCTGACGGCGAAGTTCCCGATCTATTGATCGGGGCTTCCCGCTGGGCGCCGCCGTCCCTTCTCCCCGCTCGCGGGGAGAAGGCTAGGATGAGGGCCGGGGGGGGGGGGGGCTTTTCCCGTTTTGGCTCACGCCCCGAGCCCCTCACACTGACCCTTTCCCCGCAAGCGGGGAGAGGGAAGAGCGTCCTTCGCGGCAGCATCGGCGGTAAGGTGAGTCCATGCGCTGTCCCTATTGCGGCTCGCCCGACACGCAGGTGAAAGACTCCCGGCCGGCCGAGGATTCCTCCTCGATCCGGCGTCGGCGCGTCTGTCCCGGCTGCGGCGGCCGTTTCACCACTTTCGAGCGCGTGCAACTGCGCGAGCTGATCGTGGTGAAGAAATCGGGCCGCCGCGTGCCTTTCGATCGCGATAAGCTGATGCGCTCGTTGGAAATCGCGCTGCGCAAGCGGCCCATCGATCCCGAGCGCGTCGAGCGCATGGTCAATGGCGTCGTGCGCCAGCTCGAGAGCTCCGGCGATACGGAGGTCGAGAGCACGCAGATCGGCGAATTGGTGATTCAGGGCCTCAAAACGCTCGATGACGTGGCCTATGTGCGTTTCGCCTCCGTCTATCGCGATTTTCGCGAGGTCGGCGATTTTCACGCGCTGATCGACGAATTGTCGCATAGCGAGGGGGAGCAGCGCGCGGATACGGTGGTGGACCCCGAAACCGCGCCGGGCGGGAGATGACCGCGACGAAGCCGCAATCCGAGTCTCTGGAGCTTTTGGACGACGCCTTCATGGCGGCGGCGCTGGCGATCGGCCGGCGCAATCTCGGTCGCACCGGGCCTAATCCCGCCGTTGGCGCGATCATCGTCAAGGACGGCGTCGTCATCGCGCGCGGCTATACCGCGCTGGGCGGGCGCCCGCACGCCGAGGCGGTCGCCGTGGCCGCCGCCGGCGAGGCCGCGCGGGGCGCGACGCTCTACGCCACTCTGGAGCCATGCTCCCATCACGGCGCGACGCCGCCCTGCGTGGACACGATCATCGCCTCTGGAATCGCCCGCGTCGTCTCCGCGCTCGAGGACCCGGACGATCGCGTCGCCGGTCGCGGCCACGCCCGGCTGCGCGAGGCCGGCGTGGAAGTGACGACCGGCGTGCGCGCGCGTGAGGCCCGGGCCGATCATCTCGGCCATATATTGCGCGTGACGCAGAGCCGGCCCATGGTCACTCTGAAGCTCGCGCAGACGGCGGACGGCTACGCCGCCGGGGCGGAGCATGATCCGCGCCTCTTCATCACCGGCGCGCTCGCCGATAGCGTCACCCATATCGAGCGCGCGCTGCACAGCGCGATCATGATCGGCTATGGCACCGCCTCGGTCGATGATCCGCTGCTCACCGTGCGCCTTCCCGGCCTCGAGGCCTTCAAGCCGCTGCGCGTGGTGCTGGACTCGCGGCTGCGCCTGTCGCGCAGCTCCCGCCTCGCCGCCACAGCGCGCGAGACGCCGACTTTGGTCATCGTCGGGGAGGGCGTCGCCGAATCCGAGGCGCAGGATTTCGCCGCCGCCACCGGAATGGAGGTCGCGCGCGCCGGCGTGGACGCCGCCGGCCGTCTCGCTCTGAGCGAGGCGCTGGGCGAGCTGGCGCGGCGCGGAATCACGCGGGTCTTCAGCGAGGGCGGCCCACGCGTCGCCGAAAGCCTGCTCGTCGCTTCGCTCGCCGATGATGTCGTCCTCCATACCGGGCTGAAGCCACTGGGCCGTCAGGGCCGGCTCGCGCTCACGGCGACGGCGCGCGCCATTCTCGAGGATGAGAGCCGCTATCGCCTCGCCGATACGGCCATGCTCGGCGTCGATCGCATGACACGCTACGAGAGGATCGCATAGATGTTCACGGGCCTCGTCACCGACGTCGGCGAAATTCTCTCCGTGGAGACGCGCGGCGAATTGCGCCGCATCGCCATCGCCTGCGCCTATCCGCTGGAGAGCATCGCCCTCGGCGCTTCCATTGCTTGTTCCGGCCCTTGCCTGACGGCGGTCGGGCTGCGCCGCGAGGGCGACCGCACTGTCTTCGAGGTGGACGCCGCGGCCGAGACCCTGGCGCGCACCACGGCCGGCGAATGGGCGGTCGGGCGGCGCATAAATCTCGAGCGCTCGCTGAAGGTCGGCGACGAATTGGGCGGCCATATCGTCACCGGCCATGTCGACGGGGTGGCGACGATCGTCTCGCGCGATGATTTCGACGGCATGTCGCGCTTCTCTATCGAGGCGCCGCATGACTACGCCCGCTTCATCGCCGAGAAGGGCTCCGTGGCGCTGGATGGAACCTCGCTCACCGTGAATGCGGTGGAGGGCGACCGCTTCTCCGTTCTCATCATCCCGCACACGCTGGCGGTGACGAGCTGGGGCGGCTACAGGGCAGGGGACCGCCTCAACCTCGAGGTCGATCTGATGGCGAGATACGCCGCGCGGCTGGCGGAGGCCGGGAAGTAGGGCGTCATCGCTCGGCTGGCGACGACGGTGTTTTCGTCGTCTTGCAAACGCCGTCCTGGCAGGGCTTGTCCATCCTGAGACATCACAAGCTATTGAGTTTATTTGTATTGTCTTTTCGTATCGGGCAGACCGTCGAGCGGCGCTCAAACGTGGATGATCTGTGGATCAGTAATTTTCAAATGTTGGTGAAATTGCTGAATTTAAAGTATGAGGATTCCTCTTCGACGAGACGCTCCAGCTCGTCAGCAAAATTCTTCAATTCTTCATAATAGAGAAAATAGCTGCAGTGACCCCCAAAACCTAGTCCTTTTTTCCAATATTCAGGGTGTGGCGTGAACGCTCTGACATTCATAACCAAAAGTCCTGATGTCTTTAATTGAGAGACAGAAATATAGAGATTCTCGCTAACGATTTTATCGCCAGCGTCATCAAAATATCCTCCAGATATAAATGGCACTCCGATCAATGGAAAATCGCGAAGCGCAGACACAAAAATTTTGAGCTCCGCGACGCTGAAAAATGCCGCTCCGCGCGCACAAAAACCCTCTCGGAACGCTCGTATCGCCAACTCGATAGAGTTGTCGGCTCTCTCTTTAGCGGACAAAGAGATGTGCTGCGCTCCCGTCTCAGACGGACTCGAGATAGACATTCGCCCCTCCTCGTCGGTCGAAAAATAACGGATTACGGGCCGATAGCGATCGGCGCAAATATGTGTCCGCTGACATTCGCGAGCTGTAGGCTTTCCCCGAAAAAATGTGTATCCATCGCCGCTTCGTTTCATAGAGCGTCGCGCGCCCCTCCCCAACCCTCCCCCGCCGAAGCGGGAGAGGGAGCAGGTTGCGCGCTTCATAGAGAGGTCGCGGGACGCTCGCCGCATCCCTCTCCCGCAGAGCGGGGAGGGTGATGGAGGGGTGCGCTCCTCCGCCCATGGAGTCGTGAATGGCAGGGTCCTACCGCGCCGATGACGATGATCTCGCGCCTGTCGAAGGCGCGCGCATTCTCGTCGTCGAATCGCATTTCAACGAAGATATCGTCGAGCTTCTGCACGAGGGCGCCGTTCGCGCGCTGGAAGAGCTCGGCTGCGACGTCACCACCATCACCGTCCCCGGCGCGCTCGAGCTGGCGGCCGGCGCGGCCATAGCGCTGGACGCGGCGGAGGCCGCCGGCGCGCCATATGAGGGCGTGGTGGCGCTCGGCTGCGTCATTCGCGGCGACACCTATCATTTCGAGATCGTCGCCAATGAGAGCGCGCGCGCTCTCACCGAGCTTTCGGTCGCGCGGCGCCTGCCGCTCGGCAATGGCGTCCTGACCGTGGACAATGAGGTGCAGGCGACCGTGCGCGCCGATCCCAAGCAGGGCGGGGCCGACAAGGGCGGCGACGCCGCGCTCGCCGCGCTGGCGCTGGTGCGTTTGAAACGCAAGCTCGGGGGCCGCTCGTGAGCGTCGAGGAGAGATCGGCGGCGCGGCTCGCCATCGTGCAGGCGCTCTATCAGATGGAGGTCGCCGGCAAGGGCCTCAACGAGATCTACGCCGAATTCGAGGTCCATTGGATCGGCCGCGAGATCGAGGGCGTCCAATATAAGCCGGCCGAGCTGCAGTTCTTCCGCGACATTGTGAAGGGCGTGCTCGACAATCAGGCGACCATCGACCGCGCGCTCGATCAGGCGCTGCAGGGCGGCTGGCCGCTGCAGCGCATCGAATCGGTGATGCGCGCCATATTGCGCGCCGGCGGCTTCGAGCTTGGGTTTCGGCGCGACATACCTGTCAAAGTGGTCATCAAGGAATATGTGGACGTCGCCGGCGCATTTTTCGGCGCGACCGAGTCCGGCATGATCAACGCCGTGCTGGATCGCCTGGCGCGACAGGCGCGGCCGGAGCATTTTTCCGAGAAGTGAAGTGAGGTGAGGCGATGAGCGAGCGCCGCTTCAGCGAGGACGAGCTCATCGCCGAAATCTTCGCGCCCTTGGCCGGGGACGGCGCCTTCGGCCTGCGCGACGACGCCGCTCTGCTGCCGCTACGCGGGGCGCAGGAGATCGTCGTCACCACCGATGCGCTCGTTTCCGGCGTGCATTTCTTCCCCGACGATCCGCCCGGCCTCGTCGCCAAAAAGGCTTTGCGCGTAAACCTCTCCGATCTCGCGGCCAAGGCGGCGGAGCCTCTGGGCTTTCTGCTCACTCTGGCGCTGCCGTTGGACTGGACCAATGAGTGGGCGCGCAGCTTCGCCGCCGGCCTTGCCGAGGATGCGCGCGAATTCGCCTGTCCGCTGCTCGGCGGCGACACGACGGCGACGCCTGGACCTTTGACCATCTCCATCACCGCCTTCGGCCGCGCGACCCGCTTCGTCTCGCGTTCTGGCGCGCGGCCGGGGGATCACATTTTCGTTTCCGGGACCATAGGCGACGCCGCGCTCGGCCTCGGCGTCGCCCACGGCGAGGCTTTCGCCTCGCGGCTCGGTGAGGGGGCGCGGGCGGCGCTGCTGGAGCGCTATCGTTTGCCGCGGCCGCGTCTGCCGCTGATCGCGGCGCTGCGCGCGCACGCGAGCGCCGCCATGGACGTCTCCGACGGGCTCGCGGGCGATCTCGCCAAGCTGCTGCGGGCGAGCGGCGCGAGCGCGCGGGTGGAGCTCGAGAAAGTTCCGCTCTCGGCGGCGGCGCGCGAGGCGATCGCGCTGGAGCCGGAGCTGCTCTCCCGCGCGGTGACTGGCGGGGACGACTACGAGATCCTCTGCTGCACCTCCGCCGAGGCCGCCGGCGCGCTGGCGCTCGCTTCGGGGGAGGCGGGGGTCGCTCTCGTCGAGATCGGCGTCGTCACAGCCGGCGCCGAGCCGCCACAATTCTTAAATTCTTCTGGAACGATTATAAAATTCAACCATCTATCCTTCAGTCACTTCTAATCGCGCGGCGGTGCGCGACCTTTGCCGCCATTGCCGAAAACCGGCGTTTCTGGCATGACTGACGCGCTTTTCCCCCGGCGCCGCAGCCGTACGATTCGACTGCGGTCGGACTATCGTTGTCGCGGGGACGAAATTGCCGCAAGCGCGGGCCACGAGAACAAATCAGCGCGCGCGGCCGAGGAACGGAGAGGGCGCAATTGTCATGGTATTGTTTCTCAGCATCGTCTTCGGACTATTGTCTGTCGCCTATGGCGTCAAGACTTGGCAAGAACTCGAGAAGGCGGACGCCGGCTCTGCGCGCATGCAGGAAATATCCGGCGCGGTCGCGGAAGGCGCGCAAGCCTATCTGAAACGCCAATATACGACGATCGCCTATGTCGGCGGCGTCATCTTCGTGCTGCTCGTCATTCTGCTCGGCTGGGCGGTGGCCTTCGGCTTCCTCATCGGCGCTGTGCTCTCCGGCGCCGCCGGCTTCATCGGAATGAATGTCTCCGTGCGCGCCAATGTCCGCACCGCGCAGGCGGCGACGAAATCGCTCGCCGGCGGCCTCGACATCGCCTTCAAGGCGGGCGCGATCACCGGCCTGCTGGTCGCCGGCCTCGCCCTGCTCGGCGTCGCGATCTATTACTTCATCCTCACCGTCTTCGCGGGCTATGCGCCTTCCGATCGCGTCGTGGTCGATGCGCTGGTGGCGCTCGGCTTCGGCGGCTCGCTGATCTCCATCTTCGCGCGCCTCGGCGGCGGCATCTTCACCAAGGGCGCCGATGTCGGCGCCGATCTCGTCGGCAAGGTCGAGGTCGGCATTCCCGAGGATGATCCGCGCAACCCCGCCACCATCGCCGACAATGTCGGCGACAATGTCGGCGATTGCGCCGGCATGGCGGCCGATCTCTTCGAAACCTATGTCGTGACCATTGTCGCGACCATGGTGCTGGCGTCGATCTTCTTCGCCGGGCAGGCGGGCCTCGCCTCTGCGATCGTTTATCCGCTGGCGATCGGCGGCCTTTCCATCGTCACCTCCATCGCCGGCACCTATTTCGTGAAGCTCGGCGCCGATGAGTCCGAGATCGGCAAGATCGCCAGCCCGCTGTTCGACAAGATCGGCGTGCCGGACACGATCATGGGCGCGCTCTACAAGGGCCTCATCGCCGCCGGCGTGCTGTCGATCGGCGGCCTCTTCCTCGCCACCACCTTCACGGTCGGCTGGGGCGAGATCGGCAAGGCCAATGGCGAGGCGATCCACGGCTATGGCCTGTTCTTCGCCGGCCTCATCGGCCTCGCGGTGACGGGCCTCATCGTCTACATCACCGAATATTACACCGGCACGGGCAAGCGCCCGGTGACGTCGATCGCCCAGGCCTCTGTTACGGGCCATGGCACCAATGTCATCCAGGGCCTCGCCGTCTCGCTCGAGGCCACGGCGGCGCCGGCGATCGTCATCGCGCTCGGCATCATCTTCGCCTATCAGGCGGGCGGGCTCTATGGCGTCGCCATCGCCGTGACGACCATGCTCGGCCTCGCCGGCATCATCGTCGCGCTCGACGCCTTCGGCCCAGTGACCGACAACGCCGGCGGCATCGCCGAAATGGCGGGCCTGCCCAAGGAAGTGCGCCACAATACCGATGCGCTGGACGCGGTCGGCAACACCACCAAGGCCGTCACCAAGGGCTACGCCATCGGCTCCGCCGGTCTCGGCGCGCTGGTTCTGTTCGCCGCCTATTCCAATGATCTGCGGCACTTCACCGAGAGCGGCGTTCCCTACTTCAAGGATATCGGCAAGGTCGATTTCGATCTCGCCAATCCTTATGTCGTCGCCGGCCTCATCCTCGGCGGCCTCATTCCTTACCTCTTCGGCGGCATCGCCATGACGGCGGTCGGCCGCGCAGCGGGCTCCGTGGTGGAGGAGGTGCGCCGGCAGTTCAAGGAGAAGCCCGGCATAATGGACGGCACGGAGCGCCCGGATTATGGCCGCGCCGTCGATATGCTGACGCAGGCGGCGATCAAGGAGATGATCATCCCCTCGCTGCTGCCGGTGCTGGCGCCGATCGTCGTCTATTTCGGCGTGACCATCATCTCCGGCTCCAAGGCCAATGGCTTTGCGGCGCTGGGCGCGGCGCTGCTCGGCGTCATCGTCAACGGCCTCTTCGTTGCCGTCTCGATGACCTCCGGCGGCGGCGCCTGGGACAACGCCAAGAAGAGCTTCGAGGACGGCTTTGTCGATAAGGACGGCGTCACCCATTACAAGGGCGGCGACGCGCACAAAGCCTCGGTGACGGGCGATACGGTCGGCGACCCCTATAAGGACACCGCCGGCCCGGCCGTGAATCCGGCGATCAAGATCACCAATATTGTGGCGCTGCTGCTGCTGGCGATCTTGGCGCGGTGAGCGCGGGCGAATAGCGAGTTGCGAAGAGAGGCGGGGGAGACCCCGCCTTTTTTCGTGGCGTGGACACATTCTTGATGCATCTTGACGCCTCTTGATATGCGCCGATGTTCCATTTTCGAGGTTTGAGTGAGGCGTCATGACCATCGTCCGCGAGAAATTCGCCATACAACTAGATCGGGACGTGCCGGCGGCGATCCGAAAGCTTGCCAAGCGAGAGGGGCGGCAGCTTCCGTCGATCGTCAAGGACGCTCTCGGCGCCTATAGCGAAAAGCATAATAAGGCGCGACGGCGGGCGCATGTCATGTCCGCTTATCAGTCGAGTCTGGAGCGTTATGGGCTGCTTTATGCGAAACTCGCCAGATAATGATGATTTTCGTTCAGGTGATCATGAGTCGCTTGTATCGTCGTTCGGGGTCGTCGGCTCATCCTGCCGATCAAACTCGAAGCGGCTTTGAGCCTCGCTCGGCGGGAGTGGAAGGTCGGCAATGCCGATGACTTCGAAGCGGCCCCCCGCCATTTTCTTAATATGAGGGTCATCCGAGTAGATGACTGTCGCGCCTGCGACTGCGGCTATCGCAACGATCTGATCGTCGAATTTCGCCTTCGCGCGGGTAGCGCCCTCATTTTTCTGACCCGAGGCGACACGTTGCGCCTGGGTTGCTGCAAACTCGATCGCCGCCCGCTCATCAAATCCTGCAATGCGGAAGTACCGCGATTTGTGGAGAATCGTGAGCCACTCCGGCGCGGCTTCCCGCCCCTTGACGAGGAGTTCGCCGAGAGCGGGCGTCGGGATGACGATCTTGGCTTTGTCCCGCTGTAGCGTCGCGATCAAGAAATCTAGGCGATCCTTGCAGTTGGAGACAGGTGCGCCCGTAGTGGAGTCAATCGGAGCTTTGGCCTGTTCGTCGAAGAAATAGACGAGAATGTTCGTATCGAAGGCGACGATCAATTGGCGTCTCCGTTGCCGTGACGATCCTCGAGAAGCTCGCGAATAGGATCTGGAACCTCACGCCATGTGCTGCCCTTCACCTTGCGCAAACTCGCGACGACCTCCGACAACGGCCTGTCTTCGAGTTCCTCGAAATCATTGATCCTGAAACTTTTCAATTCCCATGTGCCGTCGCCATGACGGAACCATGTACCCTCGCCATGAAAACGAAGAGTCGCGCCGAACAAATGGTGCCGTAGCCGTAGAGCGATCGACTCGCTAGCCACAAGGTCGGTGAACTCCATCGCGCCGTCGCGAATGTGGACGTGCTTGGTATCGTCCTTGCCGCCGATTCGGAAAATTTGCCCATCCAATGTGCTGTCTTGACGAAACGGGCCAAAGACAAGCGGTTCCGAGCGCGTGCGGCCAGGGAAGGGAATTATGATTGCGCCGTCATCGCCCGCGAGTGCGCCACTGGCGTTGTCCTTGCGGAGTAATTCGTCGAGCGCGTCGTATGCCTTACGCGCATCCTTCGGGCCGCCACCATCTCGAACCGCATAAACGCGCTCGCGAACTTTGAGTTGAGCGGGCTCGTCCACCCGGGCCTTCAGCCTGACTGATCCCGGGATGATTGCTTGGAAATGAACGTGCGCACCCTCGCCGAGCAGCCTAGCGAGCGCGGTCATGTATTCCGCAAGACGCTCCATCGGGAGCGTTGCAGGCGTGTAACTATCCGCGATGCGGAATTGGTATTCGCCGCTCATTTCGTTACGCCTTCTTGCCTCCCGTACTACCATGGAGCGAATTGACAATATGTTTCGTCGCCGCCGTCGAGACGGCATTAAAGAACGAATATAGAACAGTCCGGCCGTCTCGTCGACCCCGCACGATTGCGTTGTTTCACCCCAACCTATCCCCGAACAAAAACTCCATCGCCCGATCCAGCCTGATATGCGGCAGCGGGAGAGGCTCCTTGTCGCGGCCGAGCGAGGCGATCGGCGGGCGGAATTTTAAAAAACGGAAATCGGCGTCCTCCTCGGCCAGCGCCAGAGCGTCGCCGCGGAAGACATGGCGCGGATCGGCCGGCAATTCGCCGGGGAAGATCGCGCCCTCCGCCACGCCGTCGAACACGTCGTCGCCGATGCGCTCGCCCTCGATCGGCGTGCCGACGATGGCGGCGAGCGATTCGCCGTCATGCTTGACGATGGCCTCGCGCGTCGCGCGCACGGCGGCGAGCGCGATCACGTCTATGGTCGCGCCGACGCCCTCGGCCCGCTCGATCGCGCGCGAGGTGAGGTGCCGCAGCACGGCCTCGAGGCGATCGTGACTCGTATGGTGGAGATGGTCGGCCTTGGTGGCCGCGAAGAGAATGCGGTCGATCTTCGGGCGGAAGATGGTCGAGAGCAGATTGGAGCGGCCGGTGCGAAAGGCCGTCAGCACATCGGCGAGCGCCGTCTCGAGATCGCGCACGGCGGCGGGGCCGGAGTTCAGCGCGGCGAGCGCGTCCACCAGCACGATCTGCCGATCGAGCCGCGCGAAATGATCGCGGAAGAAGGGTCGCACCACATGGGTCTTATAGGCTTCGTAGCGGCGCTCCATCATCGCCGCTAGGCTGCCGGACGGGGGCGCCGAACTCTCCTCCGCCGGCAGCGGCGCGAAGGTCAGCGCGGGCGAGCCCTCGAGCTCGCCCGGCATCAGAAAGCGTCCCGGCGGCAGAGTGGAGAGGGCGAAGCGCTCCGTCTTGGCGGCGCGCAGATAATTGGTGAACAGCGCCGCGAGCTTGCGCGCCACATCCTCGGAGGCGGGCTCCTGCGGCTCGACGCCCGCCGTCGCGCCGCGCCAATCGGCGGCGATGGTCGCGCGCGCCGCCGCGGAGGCGGCCTCCAGCGTCTCGCGCGACCATTGCGCATAGGATTTTTCCAGGAGCGGCAGGTCGAGCAGCCATTCGCCGGGATAATCGACGATGTCTATGTCCAGCCGCGCCGGACCGGGGCGGAAGCTCGACAGCAGACCGGCGGATTTGCGGTCATATTCCAGCGTCACGCGCAGCTCGGAGATGCGGCGCGTCGATTGTGGCCAATGGCGATCGGCGCCGGTCAGCGCGGAGAGGTGCTCCTCATAGGAGAAGCGCGGCACGGCGTCGTCCGGCTGCGGATCGAGATGGGCGCTGCGCAGGCGATTTTCGGCGGCGACGCGGAAGACGGGCAGCTGATTCTTGCGGCCATGCGCGGCGTCCCGCGCGGCGACGGCGCGGGTCAGATGATGCACTAGTGAGGTGATGAACACCGTCTTGCCCGAGCGCGACAGGCCGGTGACGCCGAGCCGCAAGCGCCCGCCCGCCAGAAAATCCTTGAGGCTGGCGGCGGCGACGGTGGTGTCGAAGAGAAGATCGGAAATCTGCGACAAGGTGGCGGCTCGGGTGTGCGGGTCGCCTCTCGTGTAACAAGCGGCCGGCGATTTGGGTAGGGCGCGCAATGTTCGCCAGCGCACAAACGCCAGGGAGAGCGGCGGCTAGTCTCCACACATCGCAAACGACGCGAAACACGAAACGGAGAACATCAATGAAGAAGCTTTTCCTGACCCTCGGCCTGATCGCCGGCTTCGTCTTCAGCGCCGCCGGCGCGCAGGCCTTCAATCCGCAGCCCGATCCGCCCGGCGTCCACGGCGGCGACGAGTGAGGGTTCGTAGAGGCCGCGGTCATCCGCGGCCTTTTCGCTTTTGAAGGGCTCAGTCCGGCTCGTCGGCGATTCCGCCGCGCAGATCGCCCGGCGTCACGAATCGCTCGAGATGGCCGGCGCCTTCGCCGACCATCGCCCAATCCTCGGCGTCGAAATCCAGCACTGCCAGCGCCGCGGTCGGATATTTGGAGCGCATGCGGGTGAGCGCCTCGGGCTCGCCGTCGGAGGCGAGGGCGGAGGCGAGCTCGGCGAAGCCGGGATTATGCCCGATGGCAAGGAGAGTGGAGATCTCGGCCGGCGTCTGACGCACGGCGTCCAGCAGCCGATCGGGCGTCGCGAGGTAGAATTCATCGTCCAGCCTGTGCTCGACCTCCTTGGGAAAGGCCTCGAGCGTCAGATCCAGCGTGCGCTTGGCGCGGCGCGCGTCGGAGGCGACGGCGAGATCCGGCGCCAGCCCGGCCTCGGCCAGATAGCGGCCGACGGAGCGGGCGTCCTCCTCGCCGCGCTTCGTCAGCGGGCGCTGGCGATCGCCCCCCGCGGAATGGGCGTCGGCTTTGGCGTGGCGCAGCAGGATGAGACGTCGCATCATTCTTTCGGCCCGATCGCTAGACGGCGGCCCGGAGCGGGAGCGCCCCGAGCGGCATTTTTTCATAAAATCGCCACGTCGGCGCGCCGGAGCCCGTCCGGCCGAAATCACTCTTTGCCGATCATAGCGAAAGTTTCGCGACGCGGCGCGCCCATATGCGTGGCGCCGCCCGCCGGTCCGGCGAGCGAAATGCCGCGCCGATCCGCTCGCGCGCGAGGTTTTCGAAGCGCCTCGGTTGCGCTATAGCATTTTCCCCGATGGCGCCTCGCCGCCATCCCGCGCGCGCGTGGACGGAATCTCGCGCGCGTGGCGGACATCGAGGATTGCGGCGCTCGCGCCGTGGGAACTGGGGGAAGGAAACGCATGATCCGCGAATTCCAATATCGTGGCGAAACTTTCAGGGTCAACGCGCATGGCGTCGCCGGTCACGAGGAGGTGTTCATCATGCACCTCGTCGACGGCGAGGAAGAGGGCGAGATCTCCATCGATCGCATGACCGAGGAGAACGACACCAGCGCGCCGATCGACGCCATCTGCGTGATGCTGTGTGACAAGCTCATCATCGAGAACAGCATCGCCGTCGCCGATCCGGACGGAGCCTTCGCCTGGGTCGAGATGAAGACGCAGCGCGACGTGCTCCCCACCCGCGACGATTGGGCCACGCACTGAGGCGGCGCCGGCCCGCCGCGAGCGTGGGCCGGCGGCGAGTATTCTTTGTCGAGAGGCCGCCTCGTGCGGCTTCTCGACGAAAAGCGGCGCGCAGCCGCGCCACGGATTTTACGCATGAGCTTCGACCCCGCCGCGCCTGCGGCCGAACGGATCGATTTCACGCATTTTTTGGCCGTCGACATTCGCATCGGCACGATCGTCGCCGCCCATGCCTTTCCCGAGGCGCGCAAGCCCGCCTACAAGCTCGAGATCGATTTCGGCCCCGGCCTCGGCGTGAAGCGCTCAAGCGCGCAGATCACGACGCATTACGATGTTTCGACGCTGGTCGGGCGTCAGGTGGCGGCGGTGGTGAATTTCCCGCCGCGCCAGATCGGCAAATTCATGTCCGAGGTGCTGACGCTCGGCTTTCCCGATGAAAATGGCGATGTGGTGCTGGTCGCGCCGGAACGGGCCGTGCCGAATGGGGCGCGGCTGTATTGAGGGGCGGCGGCTCGCCGCATTATTTGAAGATGTTGAACCAACCGAACAGATCGACCAGAGACTCGAATGTCTCCAGCCAGCCATTCCAGGCGAATATCCGCTCTCGAATCGTCGGCGGTTCTTGTTCCGACATCGTCGTGGCGGAACCCTCGTCCCGCTCCCCGCGAATTGAAATTTCGATTTTGTATGCTATTGTCATACGCATGAAAGAGCAATCCGCAGCAACCTCCGTCCTGAGCGTGAGGGTCTCGCCCGCCGAGCGCGCTCTGCTCGAGGAGGCGGCGGCTCAGTCGCGCACGACGTTGAGCGAATTCATGCGTCGCAAAGCCGTGGAGGCGGCGGAGGCCGAGGTGCTCGAGCGGGGCGTCGTCACCATAGCGGCGAAAGATTGGGAGGCGTTCGAGGCGTGGCTCGAACGTCCCGCTGAGCCGATAGCTGCGCTTTCAGCATTGGCGCGGCGAGCGCCTTCTTGGAAAAAATGAAGATCGCGGCGCCGTCGCCGCCGCGGCCGCTCCGGGCAAGCGACGACCGCAGCCGGTTCGATTGCGGGCGAGCGTCGCTCAATGACTGGTTTTGCCGCCGCGCGTGGATCAACCAGCTCAATGACGTATCGCGCGTCAATGTGATGACGGCCGGCGACATGGGCCTCATTGTCGCCTATGTGGCGATGAGCGCGGCGCAGATCGAGCGCGCCTATCTGCCGAAGCCGCAGCAACGCAATCGCCCCGATCCCGTGCCCGTCCTACTGCTCGGACAGCTCGCGGTGGACAAGGCCTGTCAGGGAAGGGGATACGCCGCCGACCTTCTCTTCTTTGCTTTCGAGACGGCCCTGCGTGTTTCCGAGAGCATCGGCGGCGCCGGCCTCATCACGCATCCGCTCGACGACAATGCGCGGAGCTTTTACGCGCGATGGGGGTTTTGCGAGCTGCCCCATGATCCTCGCCGCGCGATGATTATTCGCATGGCCGATTTGCGGCTGAGCTTCGCGGAGCGTCGCTGAGGCGCTCGTCTCACGTCTGTCCCGGCCGCAGCCGATAGAAGATGTGATGGCCGATCTTGTCCATCTTCTTCAGCTGCTTGGCCCAGCGCGGCTTCACGTAATTGGCATGGTAATGCGTCGAGCGGCCGACGTCCGAAATATAGGTGTGCCCGTTCATCACCTCGTCGGCGACGCGCTGCGCTGTGGCCCATGAGTCGGGCTCGGTGACGCGCAGCTTGCGGCCCTCGCAGGCGAAGGAGAATTGGCAGGCCTTGTAATGGCTGCGGTTCTGATAGACGACGCCGCAGACGCTGGTCGGATAGAGGCCCGAGGACACGCGGTTCAGCACCACTTGCGCCACCGCCGCCTGGCCCGCCTCCGGCTCGCTGCGCGATTCGAAATAGACCGCCTCGGCGAGGCAGCGCTTCTCGCGCGCCAGCTTGTCGGGGTCGATGAGCGAGGCGTAATCGGGCGGCGTCTTCATGTCTTTCAGCGCGTGCGAGGGCGCGAAGGAGGCGACGGCGATCGGCACGGCGTCGGGCTGCGCCGGCGTCGAGGAGGCGAGCGCCGCGGCGCGCGCGACCTGCGGCGTCGCGCCATGGGCGGCGCGCTCGCGCATCGCTTCGGAGATGCGCTGCGTCGTCGCCGACCCTCGCTGCGAGGGCGAGGCCTGGCCATTGCCGCGCTGCGTCGTCGGCGCGCCGCCGGAATCGGCGGGGAGATCGGCGGCTTCCGGCTCGGCGAGCGAGATGGTCGTCGTCTCGCTGTCCGCGCCCAGCGAAACCTCCACTGTCTCGCCGTCATTGCGCCGCGTGTCGAAGGAGGGGCGCATGGCGATGACGGGATCGCCCTTTTTGGTGCGATCCACCTCGGGGAACGCCTCGGCGTGGGGCTTCAGCGCGGCATGCGGCTCGCGCTCGTCGGGCTGCGCATGAACGTCCTCCTGCGAGCCGATGGCGAGGCGCGCCGTCTGCAGGCGCGCCAGATGCGGCGCTATGTTCCAGCCTTGCGAAGGGTCCTGGCCGGCGGCCGCGGTGAAGGACACCAACAGGCCAGCGCCCAGCCACCAGGGCGCGATGACGCCTATGGCCCAGCTCACTCCCGACCGACGACCCATACGCTGACGCCCCGTCTCGACTCGCGAAGCGTGGCCGAAACGCCACACGCAAACGCAGAAAAGCTCACGGGGAAAACTTATCGCGCATTAGGCTTGCGGGTCGGTTAAGGCGGCGCTCCTCGCATGTCCCGCTTTGGATCATTCGCCGAGAAGATGCGCGACGAGTTCGCGCGTCTGCGCGCCATGGCGATGCTCGAAGAGATAGATCGCCTGCCATGTGCCCAGAACCAATGCGCCGCGCGACAGCGGGATGGAGAGCTGCGTCTGTGTCAGCGCCGTGCGGATGTGGGCGGGCATATCGTCCGGGCCTTCGGTGTCGTGCTCGTAGAGCCCGTCGCCCTCGGGCGCGAGCCCTGCGAAGGCGCGCTCGAGATCGCGCAGCACGGCCGGATCGGCGTTCTCCTGAATGGTGAGCGAGGCTGATGTATGCCGGCAGAACAGCGTCAGCAGACCGGTCGTCAGCCCCTCGCCGCGCGCCCAGGCGGAAACGACGCGGGTGACGTCGTAAAAGCCCTTGCCGCGGGTTTCGACGTGGAAATGGTGGAGCGATTGGCGCATGGGGGAAATGTGCGGCCGACGCGCCGCGAAGTCCAGCGTTCAGGCGAGCGCGCCGGATGCGGGATGCGGATGGCGTGGCGCGGCGGCTCTTTCTCGGCTGCGTCTCTCCGCGTTCCAGCGCAGCAGCGGCTGCTCGAGAAGGCGATGGCTCGCGGAAGCGATCGCGACCGTGAGGAGAAAAGCGACGCCCTTTTGCGCGAGACCGAATTCGGAGCCGCTGGCGATGAAGAGCGCGAGAATCGGCAGATGCCAAAGATAGACGCCATAGGAGATGGCGCCGAGATAGGCGAGCGGCCGGTTCGAGAGGATGCGGGCGGAAAGCGACGCTGGATTGAATCGGCAGTCGATGACGACGATCGCCGAGATGACGGCGAGCAGAGTGTAGCCGAAGATCGCCAGCGCGACGCCGTCTATGTCCGTATAGGCGCCCAATATCGGCATTGCGGCGAGCAGCGTCGCCGACAGCGTCGGCCGGGTCCTCAGCCATTCGACGAGAGCGGCGCGCAGGCGAGGCATAGACAGCGCCACGGCCAGAGCGCAGCCGACCAGCAGCTCGTCTATGCGCGTGTCGAAGCCGTGATAGATGCGAAACATCCGTGCGCCGTCATAGAGGACGAGCCAGCGCCAGAGCGTCACGACCGCGACGCCCATGAGGATCGCCTTCAGAAGGTCGGAGCGCGACAAGCGCGTGGCGCCTGCGGCGAACAGCAGGGGCCAGCTCAGATAGAATTGCTGTTCGACCGCCAGCGACCAGGTGTGGCAGAAATAGAAAGAGTCGCCGAAACGCTCGATGAAGGCGCGCTTCCAATTGCTCGTGTAGGTGAGGACGAAGGCGAGGTCGCCCGGCAGCTCATGGGGCGGGATGGAGAGAGCGGCGACGATGACCGTCGTTCCCAGCGCCATCGCCCAGAGGGCCGGCGCGAGACGAATGGTGCGGCGCAGGAAAAAGGAGGAGAAGCGATAGCTTCCCGCCTCCAGCTCGTCGAGCAGGAGCGTCGTGATGAGATAGCCACTCAGCACGAAGAAAATGTCGACGCCGACAAAGCCGCCCGTCGGCAGATTGTGCCAGTAATGAAACAGGATCACGAAAAGCACGGCGAGGCCGCGCAGGCCGTCCAGAGCGGCCGCTCTCGAATTCATCATTGAAACGCCTCGAAATATTACGGGAGCCGTCTGCGACAATCCCGTAAGTAGTCTCGGCGAGAGTTCTTAACGAAAGGTTGTGCTCACGCCGTGCTCACCGCCTCCTTGCCCAGCGCCGCCTGCGCCGCGGCGAGGCGAGCGATCGGGACGCGATAGGGCGAGCAGGACACGTAATCGAGGCCGACGCTCTCGAAAAAGGCGATGGAGGCGGGGTCGCCGCCATGCTCGCCGCATATGCCGAGCTTGATCGAAGGGCGAACAGCGCGGGCGCGCTCGGCGGCGATGCGCACCAGCTCGCCGACGCCTTGCTGGTCTATGGTCACGAAAGGATCGGCCGGCAATATTCCCTTTTGCGCATAGGCGCCGAGAAAAGAGCCGGCGTCGTCGCGTGATACGCCGAGCGCCGTCTGGGTGAGATCATTGGTGCCGAAGGAGAAGAACTCCGCCGTCTCGGCGATCTCGGCGGCGCGCAGACAGGCGCGCGGCAGCTCGATCATCGTGCCGATGTGATATTTGGGCGAGAGGCCGGTTTCGTCCTCCACCGCTTTGGCCATCGCCCTTATGCGCTCGGCGACGAAATCGAGCTCCGCCCTCGAGAAGACCAGAGGCACCATGATCTCGACCATCGCCGGAACGCCGGTCTGCGCGGCGGAGGCGATCGCCGCCTCGAAGATCGCGCGCGCCTGCATCTCGGCGATCTCGGGGAAGGCCACGGCGAGGCGCACGCCGCGAAAGCCGAGCATGGGGTTGAACTCGGAGAGCTCCTTGGCGCGCTGGCGCAGCTTGGCCGGATCGGCGCCCATGGCCTGCGCCACCTCGGCGATCTCGGATTCCGTATGCGGCAAAAATTCATGCAGCGGCGGGTCGAGCAGGCGGATCGTCACCGGCAGGCCGGCCATGATCTCGAACAGCTCCTGAAAATCGCCGCGCTGGATCGGCAGCAGCTTGGCGAGCGCGGCGCGGCGGCCCTCGACATCATCGGCGAGGATCATCTCGCGCACGGCGACGATGCGATCGTCCTCGAAGAACATATGCTCGGTGCGGGCGAGGCCGACGCCCTCGGCCCCGAAGCGCCGCGCCGCGCGCGCGTCGGCCGGAGTCTCGGCGTTGGCGCGCACGCGCATGCGGCGGGCCTTGTCCGCCCATTCCATCAGCACGGCGAATTCGCCGGTGAGCTCCGGCTGGCGCATCTTCACCGCGCCGGCGATCACGCGCCCGGCCGAGCCGTCTATGGTGACGAGATCGCCCTTGGAAAAGCGCCGCCCGGCGATGGAAAAGCTCTGATCCTCGTAATTGACGCGGATCGCGCCGACGCCGGAGACGCAGGGCTTGCCCATGCCGCGCGCCACCACGGCCGCGTGCGAGGTCATGCCGCCGCGCGTCGTCAATATGCCCTCGGCGGCGTGCATTCCGCCGATATCCTCCGGGCTCGTCTCGACGCGCACCAGAATGATCTTGCGGCCCTGCGCGGAGAGCGCCTCCGCCTCCGCGGCGTCGAAGACGATCTCGCCGACGGCGGCGCCGGGCGAGGCGGGTAGACCGCTGGCCAAGATCGTCGGCTTAACATCCGGGTCGATGGTCGGATGCAGCAATTGGTCGAGCGACAGAGGATCGATGCGCAATATCGCTTCGTCGCGGGTGATGAGCCCCTCATTGGCCATATCCACGGCGATTTTCAGCGCGGCCGGCGCGGTGCGCTTGCCGGTGCGCGTCTGCAGCATCCAGAGCTTCCCGCGCTCGACGGTGAACTCCATGTCCTGCATGTCGCGATAATGCTTCTCGAGCAGAGCCGAGACGTGGCGGAACTCCTCGAACACATCCGGCAGCGCCGCCTCCATGGAGGGGCGGGCGGAGCCGCCGGCGCGGCGCGCCGCCTCGGTGATCGATTGCGGCGTGCGAATGCCGGCGACGACATCCTCGCCCTGGGCGTTGATGAGGAACTCGCCATAGAGCTCGCGCACGCCGGTCGAGGGATTGCGGGTGAAAGCGACGCCGGTCGCGGAATTATCGTCCATATTGCCGAAGACCATTGCCTGCACATTGACGGCCGTGCCCCAATCCTCGGGAATATTGTGCAGCTGCCGGTAGATGACGGCGCGATGATTCATCCAGGAAGAGAAAACCGCGCCGATCGCACCCCATAATTGCTCGCGCGGCTCCTGTGGAAAGGGGCGGGCGGTCGCTTTCTCGACAATCGTCTTGAATGTGTCGACGATAAAGCGCCAATCATCGGCCGAGAGATCGGTGTCGAGCGAGAGGCTCTTCTTCTCCTTATAATGCTCGAGCGCGTCCTCGAACTCGTGATGCTCGAGTCCGAGCACCACGGTCGCGTACATTTCGATGAAGCGACGGTAGGAATCATAGGCGAAGCGCTCATTGCCGGCGATCGCCGCCAGCGCCCCGACGGTCTTGTCGTTGAGGCCGAGGTTCAGCACCGTATCCATCATGCCGGGCATGGAGGCGCGGGCGCCGGAGCGCACCGAGACCAGCAGCGGCCATTTCGACTCGCCGAAGCTATGGCCCGCGAGCTTGCCGAGACGCTCCAGCGCAGTGTCGATCTGCGCGCCGAGCTCGGCCGGGTAGGTCTTGCCATTCGCATAGAAATGCGAGCAAACCTCGGTCGTTATGGTGAAGCCAGGGGGGACCGGCAGGCCGAGCCCGGCCATTTCGGCGAGGTTGGCTCCCTTGCCGCCGAGCAGGTTCTTCATCGCGGCCGCGCCTTCGGCCGCGCCGCCGCCGAAATTATAGACCCATTTGGTCATAGCATCATTTTCCGGGCGCCACGCTGCGGCGCAACATACAAGAACCGGACCGCCGAGAGCTTCCCACGAAGGTTTCGCATATTCGAGCTCACGCTCGCAACCGGCGGCGTCGGGAATGGCCGGCGAATGGCCGGTCCTTGTCGCAAAATAGGTCGGCCGAGACGAATATTCCGTGAACAGCTCGATGTTTCGTCTTATCCCGGGCGCCTGAACACAGTTCAGCAAGTAGGGGCGAGGACGACCTCCAGCGTTTCATCGAACCCCGTATCCGCGACGACGATCTCGACGTCCTCGTAAGGTCGCCCTTCCTTCGGCTGCGAAGCGAGTCTGTCGATCATGGCGCGTCGACCTCGAATTTCGACGAGCTTTCGACCATATTTCGACGCCCCCCTGGCAAAAGCCGTCGAGCGTGTCTTTGACGAACTCGCAATCCTTATCCGAGAGTCGAGACGAAAGACGTCGGTCATTCAGAAGCCTCGCATTTGCGTATCGCAGGGACGAAGCTATCATATTGCCGCACCACGTCTCGAGCGTTGGTGAACGCAGAGCCGACGAGGGGGCGCCATGCGAGACGACGAAGACCGCCCGCGCTCGGGGCCTGGAAGCAGCAGGACCGTTTCGCATGAGATCGGCCAGCCGCTGGACGCGCTCTCGGTCGCCGAATTCGACGAGCGCCTCGCGCTGCTGCGCGCCGAGATCGCGCGGCTCGAGCAGGCGCGCGCCGCCAAGGCGGCCTCGCTCGCCGCCGCCGACGCGTTTTTCAAGAAATAGATCGGCGATTTGCTTTGCCGGGCCGCGCGCCTATAGGTTGGCGCCTGTTTTGGCTCCCGCCGGCAGGGCGATTCGTCCGTCGGCGCTCAAGGACCCGTCCATGCGCGTTCTCGGCATTGAAACCACCTGCGACGAGACGGCGGTCGCCGTCGTGGCCTCGCGCATCGGCGGCGATGGCGGCGACATTCTCTCCAATGAGGTGATGAGCCAGATCGCCCAGCATGCCGCCTATGGCGGCGTGGTGCCGGAGATCGCGGCGCGCGCCCATATCGATGTGCTGGAGCGCCTGATCGTCCGTGCGTTGGACGCGGCGGGAACCGATATCGCCGGCGTCGACGCCATAGCGGCTTCCGCCGGGCCGGGCCTCATCGGCGGCATTCTCGTCGGCCTCACCGCGGCCAAGGCGCTGGCGCTCGCCGCCGACAAGCCTTTCATCGCCGTCAATCACCTCGAGGCGCATGCGCTCACCGGCCGCCTGACAGAGCGGCTGGATTTCCCCTATCTCGCTCTGCTGGTTTCCGGCGGGCATACGCAGCTCGTCGCCGTAATGGGCGTCGGCGATTATAAGCGGCTGGGCTCGACCGTCGATGACGCGGCCGGCGAGGCCTTCGACAAGGTCGCCAAAATGCTCGGGCTTCCCTATCCCGGCGGCCCGCATATCGAGCGTCTGGCGGAGGAGGGCGATCCGGCCCGCTTCGATTTTCCGCGGCCCATGTTCGGCCGCGAGGGGGCGGATTTCTCGCTCTCCGGCCTCAAGACCGCGGTGCGCCAGGAGATCGCCCGGATCGGGACGCCGACCGAGCGCGACGTCGCCGATCTCGCTGCCTCCTTCCAGGCGGCGATCGTCGACGTTCTGGTGGATCGCGTGCGCTCCGGCCTGCGCATCTTCACGCAGAATGGCGGCCAGCCCAATGGCCTCGTCATCGGCGGCGGCGTCGGCGCCAATGGCGCGATCCGCCGCGCGCTCACGCGTCTTTGCGCCGAGACCGGCCTTCGCTTCGTCTCGCCGCCGCCGGGCCTGTGCTCGGACAATGGCGCCGTGGTGGCCTGGGCCGGGCTCGAGCGCTTTGCGCGCGGCATGACCGATGATCTGACCTTCGCCGCCCGTCCGCGCTGGCCGCTGGACGCCAACGCCGGCGCGCTGCATCACGGCAAGGCGTGAGCGCTCGATGCCTTCGGCGGGGCGGATGAGATGAAGCGGCTCTTGCTGGCCGCGGCGGCGACCTTCTCGGTTCCGCCGCAGCCCGGCGGCCTGCTGTCGCAGGAACCGCTCGCCGTCGGCGTGCGCGTCTTCTACGGACCGCGCCCCGGCTTCGAGGATCTCGATCTGCGTCTCATCGGCGGCGCCAAAAAATCCATCGACATGGCCGCCTATATCCTCACCGATCGCGCGGTGATCTCGGCGCTCGGCGCCGCCGCCATGCGCGGCGTGCGCGTGCGCATCTATATCGATGGCGAGGAGCGCGGCGGCCTCAGCCCGGCCATTGAGGCGATAGCCGCGGCGCGCAACATGCAGATCAAGCGCAAGGGCCGCTCGCGCGATCTGATGCATTTGAAGTCCTATCAGATCGATGGCCGGGCGCTGCGCAGCGGCTCGGCCAATTTTTCGGTCTCGGGCGAAGAATTCCAGGACAATGACCTCATATTGATCGAGAGCCAGGCCGCGGTCGCGCAATTCGAGGAGACTTTCGAGCGGCTATGGGCGCGTTCGGACAATCAGAAGATCGGGATGCGATGAGCAGCGAGGAGAAGATCGCCGTGCTGGGCGCCGGCGCCTGGGGCACTGCGCTCGCCAATGTGGCCGCGACCGGGCGTTCCGGCGTCGTGCTCTGGGGCCATGAGCCCGCCCATATCACCGCTCTCTCGCGCGACCGCGAGAACCGCGCCTATTTACCGGGCCTGCCGCTGGCCGAGGGCGTCGCGCCTTCCGCCGATCTTTCGGCGGTGGCGGGGGCAGGGGTCGTGCTCTCGGTGGTTCCGGCGCAGGCGATGCGCGAGGTGGCGCGGCGCTTTCGCGACATTCTCGCGCCGGGAGCGGCTTTCGTCATCTGCTCCAAGGGCATAGAGCGCGGCACGCGCTGCTTCATGAGCGAGGTGGCGGCGCAGGAATTGCCGCAGGTCGAGATCGCCATTCTCTCCGGCCCGAGCTTCGCCGCCGATGTCTGCCGCGGCCTGCCGACGGCGGTGACGCTCGCCGCGCGCGATGAGGCGCTGGCCAAGCGCCTCAGCGAAACATTGTCGACACGCGCCTTCCGGCTCTATCGCTCCACCGATGTGCTGGGCGTCGAGATCGGCGGCGCGGCGAAGAATGTTCTCGCCATCGCCAGCGGCATGGCGGCGGGCAGGGCGCTCGGCGCCAGCGCCGGCGCTGCGCTGATCGCGCGCGGCTTCGCCGAGCTGACCCGCCTCGGCCGCGCCTATGGCGTCAATCAAGAGACTTTGATGGGCCTCTCCGGCCTCGGCGATCTGGTGCTCACCTGCGGCTCGGCGCAATCGCGCAATTTCGCCCTGGGCGCGGCGCTGGGGCGCGGCGAGGCGCCGCTCGAGGCCGCCCATGGCAAGCTCGCCGAGGGCGCCTTCACCGCCTCCGCTCTCGTCGCCATGGCCAAGGAGCGCGGCGTCGAAATGCCGATCGCCGAGGCGGTGGACGCCATTCTATCGGGCGCGATCGGCGTCGATCAGGCGATAGAGGCGCTGCTGATGCGGCCGCTGCGGGCGGAGGCTTGAGCTTTCGTTGACGGCTCGATGCGATCTTCTCGCCGATGCGAAACGAGCAGAAAGTCGCGCCCCCTCCCCAGCCCTCCCCCGCTTTGCGGGAGAGGGAGCAGATTGCGCGCGTCATCGAGGTTTCGCCCCGCGAAGCGGGGCAGGGTGAGGGAGGGGGCCTCGGCGCCTATCGTTCTGCTCTCATCGCCATCACCCTCATCGGCGCCGCCCTGCGCCTCTACGCCGCGCAGGGCGATCTCTGGCTCGATGAAATCTGGACGCTGAACCTGCTCGAGCGGGCGCATTCCTTCGGCGACGTCTTCATCGGCCTGCATCACGACAATAATCACGTCGCCAATTCCGCCTGGCTCTATCTCATCGGACCGAATGCGCCGGTTCCGCTGATGCGCCTCGCCGCGGTCGCATTCGGGACGCTGGCCATTCCCGCCGCCGCGGCCGCCAGCCGCCGCTATTGCGCGGCCGCCGGGCTCCTCGCGGCTTTCGTCTTCGCGACCTCCTATTTCTTCGTCCATTACGGCTCGGAGGCGCGTGGCTATGCCGGCATGACGCTCGCCGTGCTGCTGGCTTATGGTCTCGTGGACGCCATTCTGGTCGAGGGCGCCTCTCGGCGACGCCTGCTGGCGCTGGCGGCGGCGATCGGCTTCGGGACCTTCTCCCATCTCACCATGATCGAGGCGAGCGGCGCGCTGGCGCTCACGGCGATGCTGCGGTTTCGCCGCAGCACTCTCGGCCGGGCGGTCGCCATAGGGGCTGTCGCCGGGCTCGCCAGCCTTCCGGCGCTCGCCTGCTTCGCCTATGGCGCGCTGGCCCCGGATTTTCAGGTCGGAGCCATGGTTCCGCTGAGCCCGGCGATCTTCGCCGAGGGCGTCGGCGGAATGGCGCGGGCGACCTTGGGCTTTCCGCGCGGGGTCGATGATTTCGTCCTTCTCGGCGTCGCCGGCCTGCTCGCCCTCGGCCTGCTGGCGGTTCTGCCGGCGGAGCGGCGGGCTTTCCCGGCCATCGCCGTCTTCGGCCTGCCGCTGCTGCATATCGCCGCCGGCCTGCCGAGCCAGCAATATCCGCGCTTTCACGCCACCGCCGCGATCGGCCTGGCGCTGCTCGCCGCCGAGGGCTGCGCCGCCCTCTATCATGCTGGCGCATTACGGCGCGGCGCAGCGGCGGTCCTGCTCTGCGCCTTCGCCATAGGCGACGCCGGGCGGCTCGCCGATTTCTACCGCGACGGCCGCGGCCATTACGCCGATGCGGTGAAGATCATGGCCGAGCGCGAGGAGGCGCCCTACGCCGTCGATTTCGCGCGCGGCGAGACCAAGGCGGTCGTCGCCTATCACGCCCGCAAGCTGGGCGTCGTCGCGACGATGGTCTCGCTGGCCGAATGGTGCGCGACGCCGCCGGCCTTTCTGCTGGCAGTCGATCTGCCCGATTCACAGGCTGAACATGCGGAGCGGCGCTCCGCCGGCCCGCAGGACTGCCGCTCGGCCTTTCTGCGCCGCGGATATTTCCCGGCCTCTGGCCTCTCGGGCTTCGCCTGGACGCTCTATGAGCGTGAGGAGATCACAAAGTCGGCGCGATGACGCGCACGCGCTTCTTGACGCCGTCGGCGCCGACGATCTCGCGCGTCGTCTCATGCGCGTCGACAGGGCGCTTCTCCGGCTGCGTCGCCTCCGTGGCGGGAAGATCGAGCGAGACCGCGCCGCGCGCCGCACGCACGCTGATCGGCCGCGACATCTCCTCCGCCTTCTCCGCCGAGACGACGAGATCGCCCTTGTTGCGCTCGGCCAGAAGCCGCTCCGCTTCGGCGAGAGTCTCCGCCCAGCTGCGGCCGGGCGGCCGGCAGGAGCAGGTCGGATCATAGCTTTTGGTGAATTTCAGCGCATTGGGATGGTCGCCATAGGCTTCGCCATCTATCGACACTGCGGTCTCTATGTCGCGCGAGGGCGAGCGCGTGTAGAGCGTCACTTCCACATTGGGGCATTGCGCCCTGCACAATTCCTGGAGATCGGCGAGATTGGCGCGGCGCGCCGAATAGCTGATGGGGAAGAAGCCGCCGTCGCAGGCGCGCACGCAAACGGCCAGCGAGCCGCCGCGCGCGACAGGCCCGCCATTGTCGTCCTCGCCGCGATCCTGCTGCCCATCGAGAGGCAGCTCGCGGACCGGCGTCGGCTCCTCCTCCTGAGTGCCGAACAGCTCCTCGAAAATATTGCGCTGGCGGGAGGCGACGCGCGTCGGCTGCTGCGGCTGCCGGCACTGCTGATCGAAGCGCGCCTGCAGCGCCTGCCGCTGGCCGTCGCCGGAATTTTGCTGGAGCGAGGCGAGATTGGAGCGCATCTGCGCGATGCGGCCGTTGATCGCGCCGCATTGCGGCGGCGGCGCATTGCCGAAGAAGAGGAACTGCTGCCGGTCGCAGCCGATGGAACGCCCATAGGCGACCGTGCGGTCGATCTCCTTCTGCTGGGTGGCGGCGGCGGCGCGATAGCGGGCGGAGCCGCTATTATTGCCGGCGGCGGCGATCTGCGCCCGCAGATTGTCACAATAGGCCGATTGCGCCATAGCCTGCGCGGAGAGCAGACCGGCGGCGGCGAGAGCGAGCGCGCCCACGAGGCGCCGCAACGGCCCCTTTCGGGAAAGCGTCTTCCGAATGATATGTTTCGCCGACATTGGTCCTATATTTCGCGATTCGAAAGGCGAGGCGCCGCGGGCCGGCGAATCCGAAACCGTCGAGCTCGAGACCATATCGGCCATATCATCCGTCCGATCAATCGGCGTGCGATTGTCGCGAGCTTCTTGTCGCGAACAAGGCGCATCACGACATTTGTCGAGGGAATTTCCTGGCGCTCTGGAGGAACGCAGTTATGAAGCCGTCCAAATTCGTCCTGTCCGCTTTCATCGCCTCGGGGCTCGCCGCCGCTCTGGGCGCAGCGCCCGCCCGGGCCGACGGGCCGGATCTGATCTTTCGCAAGTCTACCGACTTCAAGCTGCTGACGCCCAACGACAAATTGGCGACCTATGTGCTCGACGATCCCGATGTGGACGGGGTGGCCTGCTATTACACCGTGCATGAGAAGGGCGGCGTCGCGGGAATGTTCGGCGTCGCGGAGCAGACCTCCGATGTGTCGCTGTCCTGCCGTCAATATGGGCCGGTGAAATTCAAGGAGAAATTCGGTCAGGGCGACGAAGTATTCAGCGAGCGCCGCTCGGCGCTGTGGAAGCGCCTGCATATCGTCCGCGGCTGCGACGCCAAACATAATGCGCTGGTCTATATGGCCTATTCCGACAGGCTGATCGAAGGCTCGCCGGAGAACTCCACCTCGGGCGTGCCGATCCAGCCCTGGGGCGTCGGCGATGTCGCGCAATGTGGCGAGTTCTTGAAAAAATGACGCGGCGGCGGGCCTGCGCCCGCCCACGCTCATTCGCCGCAGGAGACGACGGCGGCTTCCGCCGTCAAGGGCCGGCGCGCCGAGGCCGGGCCGATCGCCGAGGTCACATCGTCGGCGCGGCCGAAGGCCACCGCGGGGCCGTGGCCATGCGACTCGCACCAGCTGTCGGCGACGATCTTTCCGCAATCTTTCTTCTGCGTGATGCATTCGACGACGCCATAGCCTTCGTGGCCGGAAATCAAATAGACGTTCTTCGGCGCCTCGACGGCGCGGGCTCCGCCCTGGGCCGCCGCGAGCAGCAATCCGCCCAGCAGCGGAATGGCGAGACGCGGGAGAACAAGACGCTGAAATTCGGTGGAGAACATCGGGGGCACGCCTCGCGCGGGGACGCTCATTCGCCTCACCGCGCCGGCTCCTGGTTTATGCGATCGCAGTTAAGGCGCGGTTAAGTTCGCGCCGATTTGCGTAAGAGACGTCGAGGGCGCGACCATTCACGCCCGCGCGCCGTTCAGCGAATGTCGTATTCCGCATCCACCTCCACGCCCAGCGCGGTGACGAGGCGGTTGGTTTCCGAGGCCATGCCGACGATGGCGAGCAGCTCGTTGAACTCCGCCTCGGTCATGCCCTTGGCGCGCGCGCTCGCCGTGTGGGAGTGGATGCAATAGCTGCAGCCATGCGCGACGGAGACGGCGATATAGATCATCTCCTTCACCTTCGGGTCCAGGACGCCCGGTCCCATCACCGCCTTTATGCTCTCCCATGTGCGTTTCAGCGTCACCGGATCATGCGCGAGGGCGCGCCAGAAATTATTGACGAAATCGCTTTTGCGCGTCGCGCGAATATCGTCGAAGACCGCGCGGGCTTCGTCCGAGAGCTCGTCGTCGCCGAGCAGCTTCACAGTG
Organism: Methylosinus sp. C49; assembly: GCF_009936375.1. Classification (GTDB taxonomy): domain Bacteria; phylum Pseudomonadota; class Alphaproteobacteria; order Rhizobiales; family Beijerinckiaceae; genus Methylosinus. The sequence continues at coordinate 2,077,110 of NZ_AP022332.1, forward strand.
GCCATCGTCTCCTCGCTTCCTCTCGCATTCGTCTTCGGCCTATCATAGCGGCGGCGCGCGCGGCGCGCATGTCTCGGGATGGAGAGGAAGATGTCGATCGGCGCATTGGCTCGCGGGGCTCACATGGCGCTCATCGTCGCGCTTTTGGCGATCGCGTCGCCGGCGGCGGCGCAGCAAGGGCGCATATGGAGCTTCTCTCTCGACGAGGCGAAGCCGCCGATGGCCTTTCTCAACTATGGCGTTCCTGAAACCGATGATTCCTTCGGCGGCTTTCATTGCGACGCCCATAGCGGCGCGACGACGCTGTTCATCTCCGAGACCGACGGCAAGCAGAAGGCCGGCAAAGCCGCGACGGCGATTTTGGCGGTCGGCGACGCGCAGACGAAGGTCGCGGGAAAGCTCGTGCCGAATGAGGAGGCGGGCGTTCCGAGCTTCGAAGGGCGGATCGCCGCCGATGATCCGATCTTCGCCGCCATGGCGCGCGGCGAGACGCTCGTCGTGACGATCGGCGGCTCGAAACAATCCGCGCCGCTGAAAGGCGCAGCGCAGAAGATCGGTAAATTCGTCGAGGCCTGCAAGAAAAACTGAGCGCGCGCGGCGCTCTCCTGCGCCGCTTCCGCCGTCACCGATATGTCCCGTAATCAGAATATCCCTTCGATGCGGCGCAGCGCCGGCGTGGCGAAATCCACGAAAGCGCGCACTGCGGGCCGCAGGAATTTCGTCGAAGGATAGACCAGGAAGAATTCGCTCGGCTCGATTTCGTGATCGGGCAATGCGCGGATCAATGCGCCGCTGCGCAGCTCTTCGGCGACGAGCAGGAGCTGCGTGGTGGCGACGCCGCGGCCGGCGCGCAGCGCCTCGAGGAGAACCCGCGCGCTATTGGTCGTGAGCTTCGGCCGAACGGCGATGTCCTCCGCGCTGTCGCCCTTGCGCAGACGCAGCGCGCCATTGCGCAGCGACGCATCGGTGACGAGAAGATCATGCGCAGCGAGATCGGCGGGCGTGCGCAGAGGCGCTGCGCGCGAGAGATAGCCGGGCGCGGCGACGAGAATGCGCCGGCTGAAGCCGATGCGCTTTTGGATCAGCGATTGCTCTCTCGGCCGGCCCATGCGCAGCGCGAGGTCGATATTCTCGAAAATGAGATCGACCGGACGATTTTCGAGCGACAGAGCCACGGCGACGGAAGGATGCGCGTCCTGAAACGCCATCGCGATGCGAAACAAATGTCTTTCGCCGATACAGCTCGGGCCGTGCAGGCGCAACTCGCCGGCGATCGCCGCGCCGTCGCCGCGAAGACTTTCGAGTGCGGCGTCTATCGCTGCGAGCGGGCCGCCAGCGGCCTCATAGAGCGCGAGGCCTCGCGCCGTGGGACGTAGCGCGCGCGGGCCGCGCTCCAGCAGGCGCGCGCCGGCATGCGCTTCGAGATTGCGCAGCATCTTGCTGACGGCAGGCTGCGACACGCCGAGGTCGGCGGCCGCGGCGGTCATCGAGCCGCGCTCGACGATGCGGATGAAAGCGCGAAGGGCGGCGGCGAGGTCCATGCATAACTTTTGGTTATAATAATTCGATCTTTCCATTCGATAGACGCATGGGAGACGATCGGCAACTCTCGCGAAGCTTTCGAGGGAGGCGAGGATGACGATCGACAGGCGGGCGTTTCTGGCCGCCGCCGGAGCCGTCGCGACGCAGGGATTCGCGGGGACGCAGGCCGAAGAGGCGCGGCTTTTGCCGCAGGGGGCGGAGAGCCGTTCGCTCACGCTCGACGGCGCGCGGCTGCATTTCGTCACAATGGGCGCGGGACCCACGGTCGTGCTGCTGCATGGCTGGCCGCAGACATGGTTCGCCTGGCGCGCGACGATGGAGCGACTGGCGCCCCGCTTCACCGTCGTCGCGCCGGATCTTCGCGGCCTCGGCCTCTCCGCGCCTGCGCAGTCCTATGACAAGCGCGCTGTCGCCGGGGATATCGCCGCGCTCATCGATCGCGTGGCGGGCGGGAGGGCGCATGTGATTGGTCATGACATGGGCGGCAAGGCGGCCTTCATGCTCGCGCTGCTCCATGCCGAGAAAGTGGAGCGGCTCGTCCTCGTCGACTGCCTCGTTCCGGGAACCGAGAATATGGACGCGCGACGCGGCGGCGCCTGGCACTACGGTTTTCACATGGCGCGCGACATTCCCGAGCTGCTGACGCGCGGACGCGAGAGGGATTATATCGCTGCGCAGATTCGTGCTTGGTCGCATCGCAAGGACGCGGTCGGCGTGGCGGCGATCGACGAATTCGCGCGCCATTATGCGAGGCCGGGCGGCATGACCGCGGGCTTCGACTATTATCGCGCGCTTCCCGAGGATGCGCGTCTGGCGGAGAGCCTTTCGGATCGCAGGCTCGACATGCCGGTTCTCACTATCGCCGGGCGACATGGAGTCGGGCCGCGACTCGCCGAAGCGCTGGCGCCGCGGACGCGCGCGCTTTCCTCTATCATCGTCGAGGAGAGCGGCCATTTCGTTCCCGACGAGGCGCCGGAGACGTTCTTTCGCGAGGTCGAGCGATTTCTCGCGTGACGTGAGATGGCCGAGACGCCGTCTCTACCGCGCCCGCCGCACCACCAGCACGGCGTTGATGCCCCCGAAGGCGAAGGAATTGGACATTGCCGCGCGCATCGGCACGCGGCGCGCCTCGTGCGGCACGGGGTCCACCGGGCATTTGGGGTCTGGCGCCTTGAAATGGATCGTCGGCGGGGCGAGCTGCTCGCGCAGGGCGTTGATCGTGATGGCGAGCTCGAGCGCGCCGGAGGAGCCCAGCGCATGGCCGTGGATCGGCTTGGTCGAGGAGACCGGCAGCCGCGCGCCGCGCTCGCCGAAAACGCGCAGGATCGCTTCCGACTCGGTGATGTCATTGGCGTAAGTGCCAGTGCCATGGGCGTTGAGATAATCGATATTGTCGGGCGTGAGGCCGGCGCTCTCCAACGCTTGCCGCATGGCGGAGGAGGGGCCTTCGACATTGGGCCGCAGCGGATCGAAAGCGTCGCTCGTCGTGCCATAGCCTGCGAGCTCGCAGAGCGGCGCATGGCCGCGCGAATGCGCGAGCTCCTCCGTCTCCAGCACGAAGATCGCCGCGCCCTCGCCGAGCACTATGCCGTTGCGGCCGGCCGAGAAGGGCCGGCAGAAATCCGGCGTCAGCACGCGCAGCGCCTCCCAGGAGCGCAGCGAGCCATTGATGACGGCCGCCTCCGCCCCGCCGACGATGGCGCGATCGGCCGCGCCGGAGCGGATCATCTCCAGCCCGACGCCGATCGCCTGGCTCGCCGAGGAGCAGGCGCTGGCGATGGCGAATGTCGGCCCATTGCAGGAAAAGCGCATGCCCAGCATGGTGGGCGCGGCGCTGGGGATGAGGCGCGGCACGGTCAGCGGATCGGCGCGCTCGCGCGTGTTGTATTCCTTATGCGCCTCGTCATCGATGGTCTTGGAGCCGCCTATGCCGGAGCCGATGACGACCGCCGTGCGCGGCCCGGCGATATCCTTGCGCGCGAAGCCCGCCTGCGCCATGGCCTCGTCGGCGGCGACGATGGCGTATTGGGTGAAAGGGTCGCAATAGGGGAGAATCTCGGGCTCGAGATGGGCCAGCGGATCGAAGTTCTGCGGCTGCGCGGCGATCTTGATGCGGCCGCCATAGGGGCGCTCGAGCTTCAGCGGGCGGACCTGACATCGGCCGTCGCGCGCCGCCTCCCAAAGTGGCTGCGCCCCGACGCCGGCGGCCGAAACCGCGCCCATGCCCGAGATCACCACACGTCTTCCGTTCGATTTCACCGCTGTCGCCAAAGTGGAAATTCGCTCCGTTGCCGCCGTCTCCAGTCCGACGGGACCAGACGTTAATCCTTTTTGCCGTCACGGTCGCCTCACGCGCAAGCAGAGGTCCCCGCTTTTCCCCGAAAAGGCGCGTGGCGTGGCGCCGCAGCGGTCTCTACTCGGCTGATTCATATGTGATTCTACTGAGACGTGCGGCTCTGCGCAGCCGCGGCCGCCGGTTTTTGCGGCGTCTTGACCTTCCGCGCCGGGCTGCCTATTGGCACATCAGCCAGTCGGCTGGATGGCCGCTGTCCTTCGGGATAGAGGAAAGTCCGGGCTCCACGGAGACACGGCGCCGGATAATGTCCGGCGGGGGCGACCCCAGGGAAAGCGCCACAGAAAGCAAACCGCCGCGACCTTCGGGCTCGCGGTAAGGGTGAAAGGGTGCGGTAAGAGCGCACCGCTCGGGCGGCGACGTTCGAGGCATGGCAAGCCCCGCCGGGAGCAAGACCGAATAGGGGCGACTGGAAATAGCGATATTTCCTGGCCCGTCTCCGGGCCGTCGCCCGGGTTGGTTGCTAGAGGCGGCGCGCAAGCGTCGTCCCAGAGGAATGGCCATCGCGCGTGGAAGGGGCGACCCGACCGCGCCATACAGAACCCGGCTTATAGGCCGACTGGCGGTTTTACCGAGCGAGGGGAGGAGCGGGCAGGGAGCAGGTCGTCTATTCCCGGCTCGCCAGCCCCCGCCTTGCCTAACGCGAAATGCGCGGCCCGCGCCCGCGTCAACGCTCCCTTAACCCTGACGACGGCTAATAATCGCAAGCGCCGCGCCGCCCGCGCCGCTCCGTCGCCCGTGGTTCTTCATGATATGCGTTGTTGTTCAGAGCGATGACACGTCTCTCCGGGAGAAGTCGCGCCCGCGCCTCGCGCGCGTCGGCGCTTTCGCGCCTGCGCGCGGGCTCGGCGGACGGCCGCGTCGACGCCAAATATCCGCCCTGGAGGGCGCGTCCGACGGGCGCGGACCGGCCCTGCGGCGACATTTTCGGATCGGAGGAGAAATGACGGCGAGCGGCGGTGAGCGGCATGTTCCCGTGCTGCTCGAGGAGGCGGTCGCCGCCCTCGCGCCACAGGCGGGCGGCGTCTATCTGGACGCCACCTTCGGCGCCGGCGGCTACACGCGCGCCTTGCTGGCGCATGAGGATACGCGCGTGCTGGCGCTCGACCGCGATCCGACCGCCATCCGCAACGGCTATGCGCTGGTGGAGGAGGCGGGCGGACGGCTGACTCTCGTGGAGGCGCGTTTCTCCGAGCTGGCCCAGGTCGCCGAGCGCGCGGGGCTGGCGCCGCTCGATGGAATCGTCGCCGACATAGGCGTTTCCTCCATGCAGTTCGACGAGGCGGCGCGCGGCTTCTCCTTCCGCAATGACGGCCCGCTCGACATGCGCATGGAAGGCCGCGGACCGAGCGCCGCCGACATTATCGCGGAAGCCGAGGAAGAGGCGCTCGCCGATATACTGTATCACTATGGCGAGGAGCGGGCCTCGCGCCGCATCGCCCGCGCCATCGTCAAGGCGCGCGAGGCCGGCCGCATAGAGACGACGCGCGCGCTGGCGCAGATCATCGAGCGCGCGGCGCCTGGAAAGCCGGGCGATATTCACCCGGCGACGAAGAGCTTCCAGGCGCTGCGCATCGCCGTCAATGACGAGCTCGGCGAATTGGTCGCCGCGCTGGGCGCCGCCGAGCGCGCGCTGAAGCCGGGCGGTCGGCTCGCCGTGGTGACGTTTCATTCGCTCGAGGATCGCATCGTCAAGCAATTCTTGGGCGAGCGCTCGGGCCGCGGCGAGACGCGCTCGCGCCGCCTGCCGGGCGAGCCGATCCCGCCGCCGCCTACCTTCATCAGCGAAGGGCGCCAGCCGGTGACGCCTTCGGACCGCGAAATCGCCGCAAATCCGCGCGCGCGCTCCGCCAAGCTGCGCTTCGCGACGCGAACGGACGCGCCGGCGCGCGCGATCGACGAGTCTCTGGCGCGTCTCGCCCGCCTGCCGGAACGCGCGAAAGGAAGACGCTAATGCTGCGCATTCTCAATGTCGTCGCCATTCTCGCGCTGATCGGCTCCGGCTTCTACGCCTATTCGATCAAATATCAGACGATGCTGCGCGCCGAGCAGATCAACAAGATGAAGCGCGAGGCCAAGAGCGAGCGCGACGCCATCGCCGTGCTGCGCGCCGAATGGGCCTTCATGACGCGGCCCGAGCGCGTGCAGGATCTCGCCGACAAATATCTCGATCTGAAGCCGGTCGCGGTCACGCAGATCGCCACGGCGCAATCGCTGCCGGAAAAGCCCGAGCGCATCGACTCGATCGGCCGCAAGCTGGACGCGCTCGGCCTCGGCGGCTCCGCGACGACGCCGGCCGCGAGCGAGGCGCCGACGACGCCGAAAGGAAAGCCGCGATGACGACAGCCGAAACTTTGACGAAAGCCGCGCGCAAGAGCCTGCGCGGCCAGCTCGACGGGCTGTTCGCCACCTCGCTCGGCAAGACGGGGACGCGCATGCGCATTGTCGCCGTGGGCTTTTGCTGCCTCTATGTCGGCATAGGCGCGCGTCTCGTCGCCATCGGCTTCAAGCCCGATCCGACGACGATGCGCCGCGCCTCCGGCGAGCCCATCGCCGCCTCGCGCCCCGATGTGCTCGATCGCAATGGCGAGATACTCGCGACCGATGTGAAGACCATGTCGGTCTTCGCCGAGCCGCGCCGGCTCATCGACAAGGACGAGGCGACGGAGCTGCTGACCGCTGTGCTGCCCAATGTCGACTCTCGCGAATTGCGCGAGCGTCTCGCCTCGCGCAAGGGCTTCGTCTGGGTGAAGCGCGAGGTGACGCCCAAGCAGCGCGACGAAGTGTTTCATCTCGGCCTGCCGGGCGTCGGCCTCGCGCCGGAGAACAAGCGCGTCTATCCCAATGGGCCGGCGGGCGCGCATGTGCTCGGCTATGTCAATATCGACAACGCCGGCATCGCCGGAATCGAGAAATATATCGACGGACAAGGCCTCGCCGATCTGCATGACGCCGGCTTCAGCCTGACGCCGGAGGAGCTGAAGCCCATCTCGCTGTCGATCGACATAAAGGCGACGCACGCCATTCGCGACGAGCTGGAAAAGGGCATTGCGCATTTCAAGGCCAAGGCCGGCGCCGCGGCGATCATGGACGTCAACACGGGCGAGATCATCGCGCTCGCCTCGCTGCCGGATTATGATCCCAACAAGCCCGGCGACATGCGCGATCCGACGATCATCAATCGCATGAATGTCGGCGTCTATGAGATGGGCTCCACCTTCAAGGCGCTGACCATCGCAATGGCGCTCGACTCCGGCAAGGTCAATCTCGGCTCGCGGCTCGACGCGCGCGGCACGCTCAATTTCGGCCGCTTCCGCATCCATGATTATCACGCGACCAATCGCGTGCTCACCCTGCCGGAAGTGTTCACGCATTCTTCCAACATCGGCACGGCGCGCATGGCGCTCGGCCAGGGCGTCGAGCGGCACAAGGCGTTTCTGCGCAAGATGGGCCAGCTCTCGCGCATGCGCACCGAGCTGCCGGAGAGCGCCGAGCCGATCGTGCCGAAGAATTGGGGCGAGCTGAATACAATGACCATCGCCTTCGGCCATGGTCTCGCCGTCGCGCCGCTGCAGGCGATGATGGCGGTCGGCGCGCTGATGAATGGCGGCTATCTGATGACGCCCACTTTCCTCAAGCGCAGCGAGGAGGAGGCCAAGAAGAGCGCCGTGCAGGTGATCAGGCCGGAGACCAGCGAATCCATGCGCTATCTCATGCGGCTCAACGCCGAGATCGGCTCCGCCAGGAAGGTCAACGTCAACGGCTATTTCGTCGGCGGCAAGACCGGAACGGCGGAAAAGGTGATCGGCGGCCATTATTCCAAGACCCGCCTCTTCACCACTTTCATGGCGGTGGCGCCGGCGGACAAACCGAAGTATCTGTTCCTCACCATAATGGACGAGCCGCAGGGCCTGCCGGAGACCGGAGGCTACGCCACGGCCGCCTATAACTCGGGCCAGGTGACGGGGCAGATCATCGAGCGCGTCGGCCCGCTGCTGAATCTGCCGCCGCGCTTCGAATTGCCGACGCAGCCTTTCCCGCTGCTCGCCAAGCTCGGCTATGGCATGGCCAATAGTCCCGCTGTTCCCGGCGGGGGAGGGCATTGATGCGATTTTCCGACCTTCTCGACGAAGCGACGGCGGCGAACCTCGGCGATCTCGATATCGCCGGCGTCACCGCCGACAGCCGCGACGTGCGCGAAGGCTATGCTTTCTTCGCCGTGCCGGGCCATGCCGGCGACGGTCTCGCTTATGTTGCCGATGCGCGCGCACGTGGCGCGCGGGTCATCGTCGCGCCGCGCACGGCGGAGGTCGGGCTGCCGCTGCTGGTGGTCGCGGATGTGCGCGCTGCGCTCGCCCATGCGGCGGCGCGGTTTTTCGCGCGCCAGCCGCGGATCGTCGCCGCGGTGACCGGCACCAGCGGCAAGAGCTCGGTCGTCGATTTCCTGCGCCAGATCTGGCTCACGCTCGGACGCGACGCCGCCTCGCTCGGCACGATCGGAATCGTCGACAAAAACGGCGCGCATTATGGCTCGCTGACGACGCCAGGGCCTGTGGCGCTGCATCAGTCGCTCGACGAGCTGGCCGCGCGCGGCGTCACGCATCTCGCCATGGAGGCGTCCTCGCTCGGCATTGATCAGCGCCGCCTCGACGGCGTGCGGCTGACGGTGGGCGCCTTCACCAATTTCTCGCGCGACCATCTCGATCACCATCGCGATCTCGAAGAGTATTTCGAGGCGAAGATGCGCCTCTTCGACACGCTGCTGGCGCCCGGCCAGACAGCGGTGATCGACGCGGACAGTTCGGTGGCGGCGCGCGTGATGGATATTTGTGAGAAGCGCGGGCTGACGATCTTCGATGTCGGCGAGAAGGGCCGCGGCATAGCGCTGCTCGAGGCGGATGCGCAGTCACTCGGCTCGCGCTTGCGGTTGCGCTGCGGCGACGAGACTTTCGCCGTCGCTCTGCCGCTCGCCGGCGCGTTTCAAATTTCCAATGCGCTGGTCGCCGCCGGCATGGCGATCGCCTGCGGCGCGGCGCCGGCGCAGGTTTTCTGGGCGCTCGAGACATTGCGCGGCGCGCCCGGACGGCTGGAGCTCATCGGCGCGCGCGACGGCGCGCCCGTCTTCGTCGATTACGCGCATAAGCCCGATGCGCTGGACAAGGTGCTGGCGGCGGTGCGCCCTCTGGCGAAAGGACGGCTCGTCGTCGTCTTCGGCGCCGGCGGCGATCGCGACCGAGGCAAGCGTCCCTTGATGGGCGAGATCGCGGCGCGCGCGGCGGATGTCGTCGTCGTCACCGACGATAATCCGCGCAGCGAGGAGCCGGCCTCGATCCGCGCCGCTATATTGGAGGCGGCGCGCGGCGCGAAGGGCGCGGAGATTCACGAGATCGGCGACCGCGCCGCGGCGATCCGCGCGGCGGTCTCCTGGCTGCGCGAGGGCGACGCGCTGGTGGTCGCCGGAAAGGGCCATGAAACGGGCCAGATCGTCGGCGATCAGGTCCTGCCATTCTCCGACCGGGCGGCGGTCGAGGCGGCCTTGCAGGGTGGGATTTGAATGAAACAGCAAGCGCTATGGACCGGACTGGGGCTGATCGGCGCCTTGCGCGCGCGCATCAGCGGCGGCTTGCCGCGCGACGTCGATGGCGTCTCCATCGACACGCGCACGCTGGCGCCGGGCGATCTCTTCTTCGCCATAAAGGGCGAGGCGCGCGACGGTCATGATTTCGTGCGCATGGCGTTCGAGCGCGGCGCCGCGGGCGCGGTGATCGACGACGCGCACGCCGGCGAATTTCGCGATCTCTCGCCGCTCTATGTCGTGCGCGATGTGCAGGAGTCGCTGGAATATCTCGGCGCCCGCGCGCGCGAGCGCTCGCCCGCCTATGTCGCGGCGATCACCGGCTCGGTCGGCAAGACATCGACCAAAGACATGGCGAAGACGCTGTTCTCGCGCTTCGGCGAGACGCACGCCTCGGCCGCCTCCTACAACAACCAATGGGGCGTGCCGCTGTCGCTCGCGCGAATGCCGGCGTCGGCGCGCTACGGCCTTTTCGAGATCGGCATGAATCACGCGGGCGAGATCGCGTCGCTCGTGCGCTTCGTCGAGCCGCATGTCGCCGTGGTGACGCGCGTCGCGCCCGTGCATCTCGAGCATTTCGACTCGCTCGAGGCCATAGCGGCGGCGAAGTCCGAGGTTTTTTCCGGCCTCGTCGAAGGCGGCGTCGCCATCATCAATCGCGATGACGAGACTTATGAGACGCTGCTGGAAGGCGCCGCCGCCTCCAGAGCCGCGCATGTCTTCTCCTTCGGCGAGAGCGAGACCGCGCAGGCGCGGCTGCTCTCCTACGATGGCGAGAGCCAAGTCGCGGAGGCGGTGATTTTCGGCCGCCGCCTGCGTTATCGCATCGGCGCGCCGGGCAAGCATTTCGCGGTCAACTCGCTCGCCGTGCTGACCATCGCCCATGTCTTCGGCATAGATCTCGCCGAGGCGGCGGAGACGCTGGCCGATTTCGCGCCGCCCAGGGGACGCGGCCGTCGCGAGACGTTCGCGATCGGCGGCGGCGTTCTCACGCTCATCGACGAGAGCTACAACGCCAATCCCACCTCCATGCGCGCGGCTTTCGATCTCCTCGGCGCGGAGAGAAGCGCGCGGCGACGCGTCGCCGTGCTCGGCGACATGCTGGAGCTCGGGCCGAGCGCCGGCGAATTGCACGCCGGCCTCGCCAAAGACCTGGAGGCGGCCGGCGTCGATCTTCTCTTCACCGCCGGCCCGCTGATGGCGCGGCTCTTCTACGCGGCGCCCGAGCATATGCGCGGCGCGCATCGCGCCAACGCCGCCGAGCTCGAGGACGCGGTTCTCTCCGCGCTGGAGCCCGGCGATGTGGTCATGATCAAGGGCTCGAACGGCTCGCGCATGGCGCGCATCGTCGAGGCGATCAGAACGAAATTCCCGGCCGAAACCGAAGCGGCCTCGTAAAGGAAAAGACGAATGCTGACGCTGCTCGCGGACTTCTCGCATCTCTTCGGTCCGCTGAACCTCTTCCGCTACATCACCTTCCGCGCCGCCGGCGCGGCGGCGACGGCGCTGTTCTTCGTCTTCTTCTTCGGCCCCGCCATCATCGATGCGCTGCGCATCAAGCAGGGCAAGGGCCAGCCCATTCGCGAGGACGGACCGGCCTCGCATCTGCTCACCAAAAAAGGCACGCCGACCATGGGCGGGCTGATGATCCTCTCGGGTCTGCTCGTCGCCACTCTCCTCTGGGCGAATCTGAAAAACTCTTACGTGTGGATCGTCATATTGGTGACGGCCTCCTTCGGCGCGATCGGCTTCTACGACGATTATCTGAAGGTGACGAAGCAATCGCACAAAGGCTTTTCCGGCAAGGCGCGGCTCGCGCTCGAGTTCGCGGTCGCCGGCCTCGCCTGCTATGCGTTCACGACGGTCGGCGGCGACAATATGTCCAAGCTCGCTCTGCCGCTGCTCAAAGGCTACGCCTTCTCGCTCGGCTGGCTGTTCATTCCCTTCGGCGCCTTCGTCATCGTGGCGGCGGGCAATTGCGTCAATCTCACCGATGGTCTCGACGGCCTCGCCATCGTGCCGTCGATGATCGCGGCCGGCGCCTTCGCGATCATCGCCTATCTCGTCGGCAATTCGATCTTCTCCGATTATCTCGGAATCAATCACGTCGCCGGCACGGGCGAGCTGACCATCGTCTGCGCGGCGCTGATCGGCTCCGGCCTCGGCTTTCTGTGGTTCAACGCGCCGCCGGCGCAGATCTTCATGGGCGACACCGGCTCGCTCGCGCTCGGCGGATTGCTCGGAACCATATCGGTCGCCATCAAGCAGGAGTTCGTGCTCGTCATCATCGGCGGCCTCTTCGTGCTCGAGGGCGCCTCCGTCATCGTGCAGGTGGCGAGCTTCAAGCTCACCGGCAAGCGCGTGTTCCGCATGGCGCCGATCCACCATCACTTCGAGCAGATGGGCTGGACCGAGCCGCAGATCGTCATTCGCTTCTGGATCATCTCCTTCGTTCTCGCCCTTCTCGGGCTCTCCTCGCTGAAGCTGAGGTGAGCGCATGACTCCGGCGACGACATTCGCAGGGCGCAAGGTCGCGCTCTTTGGTCTCGGCGGCTCCGGCCTGTCGACGGCGCGCGCATTGATCGCCGGCGGCGCCAGCGTCGCCGCCTGGGACGATGGCGAGCCTGGCCGCGCCAAGGCGCAGGCGCAGGGCGTGGAGATCGTCGATCTGACGAGCGCGGATTGGCGCGAGTTCTCCGCGCTCATTCTTTCGCCCGGCGTGCCGCTGACGCATCCAGAGCCGCATTGGACCGTCGCGCGCGCGCGCGAGGCGGGCGTCGAGGTGATCGGCGACATCGAGCTCTTCTGCCGTGAGCGGCAGGCGAAGGCGCCGGGCGCGCCCTTCATCGCCATCACCGGCACCAATGGCAAATCGACGACGACGGCGCTGATCGCGCATCTTCTGCGCAGCGCCGGTAAGGATGTGCAGCTCGGCGGCAATATCGGCACGCCGATCCTCGATCTCGAGCCGCCCTCCGAGGCGCGCATTCACGTCATCGAATGCTCGTCCTTTCAGATCGATCTCACGCCTTCGCTCGCGCCGTCCATCGGCATTCTCATCAATCTGACGCCGGATCATATCGACCGTCACGGTACGATGGAGAATTACGCGGCGGTGAAGGAGCGTCTCGTCGCCGGCGCCGATGTCGCGCTGATCGGCGTCGACGACGCTTTCTCTCACGCGATCGGCGCGCGGCTGACCGAGCGGCGCCGCGAAGGCCAGCGCATCTATCCCGTCTCCGCCGCGCGCGCGCTCGATTGGGGCTTTTTCATCGAGGATCGCAAGGCGCTCTATCGCGAGGCCGGCCATGCGCCGGAGGAGACAGAGACGCTCGGCGATCTCGAGGGCGCACGCACATTGCGCGGCGCGCATAATGCGCAGAACGCCGCCTTCGCCGCCGGCGCCGCTTGGCACTGCGGACTCTCCTGCGCGGAAATCGCGCGCGGGCTGCTCACCTATCCCGGCCTGCCGCATCGCATGGAAGAAGTGGGGCGTCGCGGACGCGTCGTCTTCGTCAACGACTCGAAAGCCACCAACGCCGACGCCGCGGAGAAGGCTCTGCTCTCCTATGACGATATTTTCTGGATCGCCGGCGGCAAGGCGAAGGACGGCGGCATAGAGCCGCTGCGTCCGCTCTTCCCGCGCATCGCCAAAGCCTATCTCATCGGCGCGGCGGCGCAGGATTTCGCGCGCACGCTCGAGGGCGCGGTGACTTATGAGCAATGCGGAACGCTCGATGTGGCGATCGCGCGCGCGGCCGAGGAGGCCGCGTTGAGCGCGGCGCGCGAGCCCGTGGTGCTGCTGTCGCCGGCCTGCGCCTCTTACGATCAATTCGCCAATTTCGAAGCGCGCGGCGACGCTTTTCGCCTGCTCGCGCGCGAGCTGCATGCGCATGCGCCCATTGCCGGAGAAACCCCATGATCTCGCGCGCGGAGCGTTCCACCTTCTCGGATTGGGCCTGGACGATCGACCGCTGGCTCCTCGCCGGCGTCGCGCTGCTCATCGTCTGCGGCCTCGTCTTCGCCATGGCCGGCAGCCCGCCCGTCGCCGAGCGGCTGCATCTCTCCACCTTCTATTTCGTGCATCGGCAGGTGCTGTATCTCGGTCCAGCGATCCTCGTGATGATCGGCGTCTCCTTTCTCACGCCGCGTCATGTGCGCCGCGCGGCGATCGTGCTGTGGATCGTCTCGCTCGCGCTCGTCGTCGGCACGCTGTTCTTCGGCCAGGAGGTGAAGGGCGCCAAGCGCTGGATCTTCGGCATTCAGCCCTCCGAATTTTTGAAGCCGGCCTTCGTCATCATGGCGGCCTGGGCGTTTTCGGAAGGCGCCAGGCGCAAGGATGTTCCCGGCAATCTTCTCGCCATCGCGCTGCTTCCCGTCACTGTCGCGCCGCTGGTGCTGCAGCCGGACATCGGCCAGACCATGCTGATCTCGCTCGTCTGGGCGGGGCTCTTGTTCATGGCCGGCATTCACTGGTTCTGGATTTTCGGCGTCGGCGGCGCGGGCGCCGTGGGCGCGGTGGCGGCCTATAAATTCCTGCCGCATGTCCATGCGCGCGTGACGCGCTTTCTCGATCCGCAAGCGGCGGGGCAGGGCGTCGCCGACACATTCCAGGCAGACACCGCGCTCTACAGCTTCATCAGCGGCTCCTGGTTCGGCAAAGGGCCGGGCGAAGGCACGCTGAAGCGCATCTTGCCGGATGCGCATACGGATACGATCTTCGCCGTCATCGGCGAGGAGTTCGGCCTCTTCGTCTGCATGGGCGTCGCCGCGATCTATGGCTTCATCGTGCTGCGCGGGCTCTATTCCGCCTCGCGCAACGACGACGCCTTCTGCGGATTCGCCACCGCCGGCCTCGTCATGCTGTTCGGCCTGCAGGCCTGCATCAACATGGCGGTCAATCTGCAGCTGATGCCGTCGAAGGGCATGACGCTTCCCTTCATCTCCTATGGCGGCTCGTCGCTCATCTCGCTGGCGCTCGGCTTCGGCTTTCTGCTCGCCGTCACGCGTCGGCGCCCGCATATAGAGCCCGTCGTCGAGACGGAGCATGCGAGCCATGCGCCGATGGGAGCGCCGGCATGAGCGCGCCTGTTCTGCTGGCCGCCGGCGGCACCGGCGGCCATCTCTTTCCGGCCGAGGCGCTGGCGCATGCGCTGCGCGCGCGAGGGCTCGCGGTGGAGCTCGTCACCGATGAGCGCGCCTTGCGCTATGGCGGCGAATTTCCCGCGCGCGCCATGCACACGATTGCTTCCGCGACGCCGCGCGGCGGCTCTGTCTTCGCCAGGGCGAAGGCGATTGCGACGCTCGGCGTCGGCGCCGCGCAGGCGCTGCTTCTTTTGCGGCGCATTCGCCCGCTCGCGGTCGTCGGCTTCGGCGGCTATCCCAGCGTGCCGCCGCTCTTCGCCGCGTCGCTTCTGCGCATTCCCACAGTGCTGCATGAAGCGAATGCGGTGATGGGGCGCGCCAATTCTTTTCTCGCCGGCCGCGTCGATCGCGTCGCGTCGGGCTTTCCGCTCTCCGGCGTTTCGGATCCGCTCGCGGAAAAGATCGTCGTCACCGGCAATCCGCTCCGGCCCGCCGCGCTCACGGCCGCTTCGCTGCCCTATCCGCGGTTCGATGACGGCAGACTCCGCCTGCTCGTCACCGGCGGCTCGCAGGGCGCGCGCGTGATGTCCGATATCGTGCCCGCAGCGCTCGAATCTCTGCCGAAGGAATTGCGCGAGCGCATGGAGCTGACGCAGCAGGCGCGCGAGGAAGATCTCGCGCGCGTCACAATGGCCTATGCGCGCGCCGGAATCGTCGCGCAGATCGCGCCTTTCTTCGCCGATCTGCCGGAGCGTATCGCGCATGCGCATCTCGTGATCGCGCGCGCCGGCGCCTCCACCGTCACCGAGCTGGCGGCGATCGGGCGGCCCAGCATTCTCGTGCCGCTGCCGCATGCGTTGGACCAGGATCAGGCGGCCAACGCCGCAGTGCTGGCGAAATCCGGCGCGGCGGAGGTCGTGCGCCAGGCCGATTTCACGTCGCAATGGCTCGCCGAACGCATCGCCGCGCTCGCCGCGGACAGCGGCGAATTGCAGCGGCGCGCGCAGGCGGCGAAAAGCGTCGGCGTGACCGACGCGGCCGAGCGGCTCGCCGATCTGGTGCTCGCCGTCGCGCAGAAGAGAGAGCGCGCCGCGCCGGCGCAAGGGAGCCAGATATGAGAATGCCGCGCCGTCTCGGCCCCATTCATTTCGTCGGCATCGGTGGAATCGGAATGTCCGGCGTCGCCGAAATTCTGCTCGCGCAAGGCTATGAGGTGCAGGGCACGGACGCCGCCGACAGCGCCAATCTGCAACGGCTCGCCGGCAAGGGCGCGCGCGTCCATGTCGGGCATGACGCCAAATGGCTGGGCGAAGCCGCCGTCGTCGTCGTGTCGAGCGCGATCAAGCGCGACAATCCCGAGCTCGTTGCGGCGCGCGCGCAGCGCCTGCCCGTGGTGAAGCGCGCGGAGATGCTCGCGGAGCTGATGCGCGACAAGCGTTGCGTCGCCGTCGCCGGCACGCATGGCAAGACGACGACCACCTCGCTGGTCGCCACTCTGCTCGACGCCGGCGGTCTCGATCCGACGGTCGTGAATGGCGGCATCATCAACGCCTATGGCACCAATGCGCGGCCGGGCGCCGGCGAATGGATGGTGGTGGAAGCCGACGAGAGCGACGGCACATTCTTGAAGCTGCCGGCGGAAGTCGCCATCGTCACCAATGTCGATCCCGAGCATTTGGATCATTTCGGCGATTTCGACGGCGTGAAGAAGGGCTTTCGTAGCTTCATCGAAAATCTGCCATTCTATGGCTTCGCGGCCATCTGCCTCGATCATCCGACCGCGCGCGAGATCATCGGCCAAGTCGAGGATCGCCGCGTCATTTCCTATGGCGAGAGCGCGGAGGCCGAGGCGCGTCTGCTGGATCTCAATCTTTCCGGCGGCGTCGGACGTTTTTCCGTGCTGCTGCGCGATCGCGATACGGGCGCAGAGACGCGGCTCGATGATCTTCTCCTGCCGGCGGCTGGACGGCACAATGCGCTCAACGCCACAGCGGCCATTGCGGTGGCGCATCGGCTCGGCGTTCCCGCAGACAAGATTCGCGACGGGCTCGCGCGCTTTGCAGGCGTGAAGCGACGCTTCACCAAGACGGGCGAGTGGAAGGGCGTTTCGATCTTCGACGATTACGGTCATCACCCGGTCGAGATCGCCGCCGTGCTGCGCGCCGCGCGCGCCTCCACCAAGGGCAAGGTGATCGCCATCATGCAGCCGCATCGCTACACGCGCTTGCAGTCGCTGTTCGATCAATTCGCCGGCTGTTTCAGCGACGCCGATGTGGCGCTGATCGCCGATGTCTATCCGGCCGGCGAGAGCAAGATTGATGGCGTCGACGGCCCCGCGCTGGCGCGCGCCGCCGCTGCGCAAGGGCATGAGCGCGCGAGCGCCTTCGCTTCGCCGCAGGAGCTGCCGGGATTGATCCGCGAGATCGCCGCGCCGGGGGATTATGTCGTGTTTCTCGGCGCCGGCGACATTACGAAATGGGCCTATGCGCTGCCGGGACAGCTCGCGGAGATCGCGCCATGACGCTAGCGCAGACATGCAGAACGTGCGCTCCTTCTCCTGCGCGCGGGAGAAGGTGGCCCGACGCAGTCGGGTCGGATGAGGGTCCGCGCAGAAGTGCCGGTCTCGTCGCTTCGCTCTGCTCTCACGTTGCGCGCAATTTGCACGGACCCTCATCCGACCTCGCTTCGCGAGGCCACCTTCTCCCGCGCGCGGGAGAAGGAGACGCGCACGGAGATTGCGGATGAGCTTTCCGGATATCTCGGCCGAGATCGCCGCGCTCATGCCAGAGCTGCGCGGGCGTCTCGCCGCCAATGAGCCGCTCGCGCCGCTCACCTGGTTTCGCGTCGGCGGACCGGCGCAGCTTCTCTTCTCGCCGGCGGACGAGGATGATCTCGCTTACTTTCTCGCGCGTTTGCCGCGCGAGATTTCGGTCACGGTCATCGGCCTCGGCTCCAATCTCATCGTGCGCGACGGCGGCGTCGCGGGCGTGGCGGTGCGGCTGACGGCCAAGGGCTTCGGCGCCATCGCCGTGGAAGAAGGCGAGCGCATTCGCGTCGGCGCCGCGGTTCCCGACGTGAAGCTCGCGCGCGCGGCGGCGGAGGCCGGCATAGACGGTCTCGCTTTCTATCGCGGCATTCCGGGCGGCGTCGGCGGCGCGCTGCGCATGAATGCGGGCGCGCATGGCGGCGAGACCAAGGATACGCTGCTCGAGGCGCGCGGCGTCGATCGTTCCGGCAATGCGCGCGTCTACGCCAACGCCGATCTCGGCTTCTCCTATCGCCATAGCGATGCGCCGGACGATGTGATCTTCACGCAGGCGCTGTATCAGGGCCGCAAGGGCGATCCCGCGACGATCCTCGCGGAGATGGAGCGCATCACGCAGGCGCGCGAAGCCTCGCAGCCGATCCGCGAGAAGACGGGCGGCTCCACTTTCGCCAATCCGCCGGGCCATAAAGCGTGGCAATTGATCGACGAGGCCGGCTGCCGCGGGCTCGTGATCGGCGATGCGCAGGTCAGCGAGATGCATTGCAATTTCCTCGTCAATCGCGGCCAGGCGACGGCCGCCGACGTCGAGGCGCTGGGCGAGGAGGTGCGGCGGCGCGTGCGAGAGAAAAGCGGCGTCGTGCTGCGCTGGGAGATCAAGCGCATCGGCCTCGCCCTCGCATGACGGTCCTCGAGAAGAGCGCGCGCGTGAGCATCGAGAGCGACGGGCTCGCGCAGCTTTCGTCCAGCCCGCTGCTCGGCGCGGCGCTCGCTGTTGTCGCCGTCGCGCAGCAGCTCATCGGCCATATCGATTGCGACGTCTCCTGGTTCTCGACCTTCGCGGAGAAGGTGCTCGATGGGCGCGTCGCCTATGTCGAGGTGAGCGATCCCAATCCGCCGGCGGCGTTTCTCTCGCTCATGCCGGCCGTGCTGCTGGCCCGCGCGCTGCATCTTCCGACAGAGGCGCTGGTCGCGGCGCTGGTCTTTCTCGCCGCCGTGGGCTCCATCGGCTTTTCGTTCCTGCTGCTGCGGCATGGCGCGGCGCGCGACCGGCGCGAATGGATGCAGCTTCTCAACGCCGCGATCTTTCTGCTGCTGGTCGCGCCGGAGATCGTCTTCGCCGAGCGCGAGCATATCGCTCTGCTCGCTCTGCTGCCCCTGCTGGCCGCGCTGGCGGAGGAGCGCGCGTCGGCGCCGCGCCTCGCGCGCATCGTCGCGGGAATTTGCGGCGGCCTCGCAGTGGCGATGAAGCCGCATTTCATCCTCGCCATCGCGCTGCCGGCGCTGGCGCTCGCTCTCCGGGAGCGCAGCGTGCGCGCCTTGCTGCGAGCGGAGCTGGGCGCCGCGGCGCTCGCCTCCGTCGTCGTGACCGGCGCGACGCTGATCGCTTTTCCGGCCTATGTCGGCGAGGCGCTGCCGCTCGCGCTCGAGGTCTATGGGCCGGCGCGCGACGATCTCGCCCATTTTCTCGCGCATTCGCTCGCGCTCGCCTATCTGGCGCTGCTGGCGGGCTTTCTCGTCGCGGCGCGCGGGGCCGCCCTCGGCCGGGCGTCGGTCGTCGCGCTCGCCGCCTCTCTCGGCTTCTTCGCGGCCTTTCTGCTGCAGGGGAAGGGCTGGATGAATCACGCCTATCCGGCGATGGTTCTGCTGCTGTTCGCCTGGATATTTCTCGTTCTGCGCGACCGCGCGGCCCCGGTCGCCGGCCTGCGCGCGGCGCTGACGAAATTCCTGTTCGCGCCGGCGCTGCTCGCCGCGCCGGCCTATTTCGGAATCGTCGAGCAGCTGACCGATCGCGAGGAGCACGAGGGCCTTCTGGCCGCCGTGGCCGCGGTCGCGCCGCCGCATCCGCGCATCGCGACCATCGCCAGCCAGCTCGATTTCGGCCATCCTTTGACGCGGCGGCTCGCGGGCGAGTGGGTGGGACGGCAGAATGCGCTCTTCGTCACAGCGGCCGTGGGCCGGCTGCTCGAGACGGCGGGGCCGGAACGTCGCCAGCGGCTGGAGGCGCGGCGCAGCGCCGATCTCGCCGCGCTGGCCGAGGATATTCGCGTGGGGCGGCCGGACATTATCGTCGCCGAAGATCGGGCGACGCGGGAATGGGTGCTGAAGCGCCCAGAAATGGCCGGCGCGCTCGATGGTTACAGGCTCGCGAAACAGGCGGCGGATATAGAGATTTGGCGGCGGGCGGAGTGAGAGCGGGGGAGGCGCCGCCCGACCAATTCCCTGTCGCTCGGGGACCTCTCGAGGTTGCCGAGCCCCATTTGCGAATTGATCGCGGTGCTGGCAGACTGCGTTCGACGGGGGACGAGCCATGAGAGCAGATGATTTTCAAAATTGGCTCGAGGAGAAGGGCGCCCTCGGCGCCTGTCCCTTTTGCGGAACGAACAATTGGATCGGCGAATCCGACGCTGAGAACGAGCGGCAATTGGTGAAGGTGTCGGTCGTTTCTCGCGGAAAAGCGCATTCAGACGATTCTGGCCGCCCGTATTCGGTGGAGATGGTCCGACACGACTGCTATATGCTCACATGTAGTCATTGCGGCTTCGTGCGCTTACATAACGTGTCGGTGGTCGACAAAAATGACTGAAAAGCCTCGTCTGCACGTCGTCGGCGGCTCGACGGCTCCCCATGATAGAAACATCGCCCAGGCAAGCGCTGGACCTGCGAGCGCTGGACCTGGAGGCGGCGGCGGAGGAGAGGGGATGAGCGATCTCGAGCGTCGTGTCACCACACTCGAGTCGGATATGAAGAAGGTTCTTCAGGACACCGCGGAGATCAAGGGGCTTCTCCGCGCAATGCCGACGTCCTCCGACTTCAAGGATCTGAAGGCGATGTTGGCTGCGGATATCGGCGAACTGAAGGGGCGCGTGTCTGGCCTTCCTTCCGCGGTCGAGTTCGGCGAGCTGAAAGGGCGTGTGAACGCCCTTCCGACCACGGCCAAGATCGCGTCGATCGTCTCGATCATCGGCGCCATGGTCGCAATCATTCTCCGCTGGCAGGAGATAGTCGCCTTCACCGCCGGAATGGTAGCGAAGCATTAATTTCGCGCTGCCACTCCAATGCGTGAGTCGATCGTCGGCGGCGTCGTCACGGGCTGGCGCGCTCTTCCGGCCGGAGTCCTGCCGATTTCGGTGAAGGCCTGCTCTGGGCATGTCGTGATGGGCGGCGGAGCGCGCCCGCGCCCCCGTGGGCTCATTCGCAAATCCAACCGAGGGTCTAAGCCCTCGCACAACTCGAAGGTGCGTCATGACTGCTCCCGTCGCCGTTCACGTCGCCGTGCTCATGGGCGGATTCTCATCGGAGCGAGAGGTCTCGCTGCGCTCGGGCGAGGCGAGCGCAAAGGCGCTGGAGAGCGTCGGCTATCGCGTCACCCGCGTCGATGTCGGCCGCGACGTCGCCGAGGTTCTCGCCAAGCTCGCGCCGGATGTGGCCTTCAACGCGTTGCATGGACGCTTCGGCGAGGATGGCGCCATTCAGGGCGTGCTGGAGATTTTGCGCATCCCCTACACGCATTCCGGCGTGCTCGCCTCCTCTCTGGCGATGAAGAAGGATGTGGCCAAGAGCGTCATGGCGGCGGCCGGCGTGCCGGTGCCGCGGGGCCGGGTTGTGCATCGTCTCGAAGCGGCCAAGGCACACGCGCTGCCGCCGCCTTACGTGCTGAAGCCGGTGAGCGAGGGGTCGTCCTTCGGCGTCTTCATCGTCAAGGAGGGGCGCTCGCATCCGCCGCAGGAGCTGGCCGCCGCCGATTGGCGCCATGGCGATTTCATGCTGGCGGAGAATTTCGTCGACGGCCGCGAGCTCACCTGCGCGGTGATGGGCGACCGCGCTCTCGACGTGATCGAAATCCTCCCCGTGTCGGAGGAGTTCTACGGTTTCGACGCGAAATACGCGAAAGGCGGCTCGAAACACGTGCTTCCGGCGAATCTTAAACAAAATATTTACCAAGAGGTCCAACAGTTGGCCCTCGAGGCTCATCGGGCTCTCGGCTGTCGTGGCGTCAGCCGTGCGGACTTTCGATACGACGATCGCCCCGGCGGCACGGGCGAGCTCGTCGTGCTGGAGGTCAACACGCAGCCGGGCATGACCGAGACCTCGCTGGTTCCCGAAATGGCGGCGTATGCCGGATATTCGTTTGGCGAGCTCGTAAGATGGATGGTGGAAGACGCGTCCTGCGATCGTTGAGAGAGCCTGTCGAGGCTCTCTTCGATGTCGCGCATCCGCATCCCATCCAAGCCGGCTCGTATCAGGCCGGCTCGCTTCAGCCCGGCGCCTATTCCGCTCCTTACGTAAGCCCTGTCTCTTCGCAACCGGCCGAGCGGCGCTCCCGCCCCGCGTCGGCCCCGCACGCGGAGCGCGGGCGTCTCTCGCGGCTCGCCGCTCTGCCGGGAATTGGCACGGCGGCGCTCGCTCTGCTGTTCGGCGGCGTCGGCTTCGTCGGCGTCGCGCATAATGGCGGCTATGCGGAATTTGTTGCCCGCAATGGCGCGCCGCGCGATATCGTGGCGCGCGCGCTCGGCTTTTCCATCGAGGTCGTCACCATCAGCGGGCTCGGCGAGCTCTCCGAGGGCGACGTGCTCGCCGCTTCGGGCGTGAAGCCGACGCATTCGCTTCTCTTTCTCGACGCCGAGACGATTCGCGAGCGGCTGACCGCGCTGCCGCTGGTGGAGAGCGCGCGCGTGCTGAAGCTCTATCCCGATCGGCTCATCATCGCGCTCGAAGGGCGCCGGCCCTTCGCGCTCTGGCAGCGCGACGGCAAGCTCTCTGTCGTCGCCGCGGATGGCGTCGTCATCGACGAGATGCGCGACGAGCGATTTCTGGGCCTGCCCTTCGTCGTCGGCGAGGGCGCGGAGAAGCGGCTCGACGAATATATGCGGCTGCTGGAGGCCGCCGGCGATCTCAAATCGCGCGTGCGCGCCGGCGTTCTCGTCTCCGGGCGGCGCTGGTCGCTCGACATGACCAATGGCGTCGAGGTCAAGCTCCCCGAGCAGGATCCGGAAGCGGCGCTCGCCGTCCTGCAGCGACTCCAGCGTGAGGCCAGGATCCTCGATAAGGATGTGATCTCGATAGATTTGCGCGCGCCGGGACGCGTAGCGGCGCGCCTTTCCGAGGAGGCGGCCGCCGCGCGCGCGGCCGCGAGTTCGCGTGGTTCACACAAGGGCGGCCAGACATGAAGCCACATCTCTTCCCGCCGCGAATGAAGCAGCTCGGCGCCCGCCGCAGCGCGACCATGGCGGTGCTCGACGTCGGCACGTCGAAAATCGCCTGCATCATCGCGCGGCTGACGCCGGTCGGCGACGGCTCGCCGCGCGGGCGCACGCATCGCGCGCGCGTGCTCGGCATCGGCCATCAGCGCTCGCGCGGCGTGAAGGCCGGCCAGATCGTCGATATGGAGGAAGTCGAGAGCGCGCTGCGCCGCACGGTGGACGCGGCCGAGCGCATGGCGCGCTCGCAGATCGACGCCATCGTCGTCACCGCTTCCGGCGGGCGCCTCGCTTCGCAGCATTTCGCCGCCAAGACGCGCGTCGTCTCGGGCGCCGTCGCGCCCTCTGACGTGCATCGTGTGCTCGAGGCTTCCGCCGCCCATGTGATGGAGCGCGGCCGCGTGGTCATGCATTCGCTGCCCACCGGCTTCTCGCTGGATGGAACGCCCGGCATTCGCGAGCCGGCCGGAATGGTCGGCGGCGAGCTCGGCGTCGATCTCCATGTCGCCAGCTGCGATCAGGCGGCGATGCGCAATCTTCTCGTCGCCGTCGAGCGCTGCCATCTCGGCATAGAAGCCGCCGCCGCGGCGCCTTATGTCGCCGGCCTCGCCGTGCTGGAGGCCGATGAGGCCGAGCTCGGCGCCATCGTCATCGACATGGGCGCGGGCGTCACCTCGCTCGCCGTCTTCGCCGGCGGCGCGCTGGCGCATGTCGATGCGGTGACGCTCGGCGGCAATCACATCACCATGGATATCGCCCGCGGCCTCGACTGTCGCCTGAGCGACGCCGAGCGTCTGAAGACGCTCTATGGCGCGGCGATCTCCTCTCCCTCCGACGATCGCGAGACGATCGCCTTCGATCATGTGGGCGATAGCGGCGAGCATCCGGCGCATGCGCCGAAATCGCATCTCGTGCGCATCATTCGTCCGCGCGTCGAGGAGACTTTGGAGTTCCTGCGCGACCGTCTGGCGGCGTCCGGCTTCTCGGCGCATGCGGGGCGGCGCGTGGTGCTCACCGGCGGCGCCTGCATGCTCACGGGCCTGCCGGAGGCGGCGCGCCGCATTCTGGGCGGACAGGTTCGCGTCGGCCGGCCGGCCGGCATAGACGGCCTGCCCGAATCGGCCAGGAGCCCGGCTTTCGCCGCGGCCGTCGGCCTGCTCGTCTATCCGCAATTCGCGGGGCGCGAATATTTCGAGCCGCGCCGCGAGGCAGAGGCGCGCGGGACCGGGACCAATGGGTACATCTCTCGGGTCGGACAGTGGTTGAGAGACAGTTTCTGAGCATTTCGAGCATGGAGAGCGAGGCGCGCGTCGGCGAAACGCTCCGGGGATGGCAACCGACGCGCAGTCGCATGAAAATCAGTCGAAAGGTCTGGCGATGACGATCAATCTCAAGGCGCCCGAGCTCCGGGAATTGAAGCCCCGCATTTTGGTGTGCGGCGTCGGCGGCGGCGGGGGCAACGCCGTCAACAATATGATCATGTCGGGCCTCTCCGGGGTGGACTTTCTGATCGCCAACACCGACGCGCAGGCGCTCGCCTCGGCGCGCGCCGAGCGCATCATTCAGATGGGCCTGCAGGTGACGGAAGGCCTCGGCGCCGGCGCGCAGCCGGAAGTCGGCCGCGCCGCTGCGGAAGAGGCCAAGGACGAGATCCGCGAGCACCTCAATGGCGCGCATATGGTGTTCGTCACCGCCGGCATGGGCGGCGGCACGGGCACGGGCGCTGCGCCGGTCATCGCCGCCACCGCGCGCGAGATGGGCATTCTTACCGTCGGCGTCGTGACCAAGCCCTTCCATTTCGAGGGCCAGCGCCGCCTGCGCATCGCCGAGGGCGGCATCGCCGAGTTGCAGAAGTCGGTCGACACTCTGATCATCATCCCGAATCAGAATCTTTTCCGCATCGCCACGGAGAAGACGACCTTCGCCGACGCTTTCGCCATGGCCGATCAGGTGCTCTATTCGGGCGTCGCCTCGGTCACCGATCTCATGGTCAAGGAAGGCCTCATCAATCTCGACTTCGCCGATGTGCGCTCGATCATGCGCGGCATGGGCAAGGCGATGATGGGCACGGGCGAGGCCACCGGCGAGCGCCGCGCGAGCCTCGCGGCGGAGGCCGCCATCGCCAATCCGCTGCTCGACGAAGTGTCGATGAAGGGCGCCCGCGGCCTCTTGATCTCGATCACCGGCGGCAACGACCTCACCCTCTATGAGGTGGACGAGGCGGCGAGCCGCATCCGCCAGGAGGTGGACGAGGACGCCAACATCATCCTCGGCGCGACCTTCGACTCCTCGCTCGAGGGCGTCGTGCGCGTGTCCGTGGTGGCGACGGGCATCGATCTGCCCTCCACCGCCGCCGAGGACGCCGCCGCGGCGGAAGCCCGCGTGCTGGAGGCGGCCGAGCGTCTGCGCGCCCAGGTGGCGGCGCAGGGCCGCGTCTCCTTTGTCCAGACCATCGCCGAGCCCGCTCCGCAGCCGGCGCCTCAGGCCTATGCGCCCGAGCCCGTCCCGGCCCCGATCGAGCAGCGCCAGCCCTCGCCCTATTACGGCGAGCCGCAGCAGCAGGCGCCCGCCGCTTCGCGCGATGTCTATCTGGAGCAGGTCGCGGCGCGTCCGGTCTATGCGCCGGAGCCCGCTCCGCAGCCGGCCCCGATGATGGAGGCGCATGAGCCCTACATCCCGCCGGCCGCCGAGCTGCCGCGCATGCGCATGCCGCAGATCGAGGACTTCCCGCGTCCGGTCCAGGAGCAATATCGCCAGGCGCGCGGCGACGCCGCCGCCCAGGCGCCGGAGGCCGCGCGCCGCCGCACGCTGCTGGAGCGTCTCGCCTCCTTCGGCGCGAGCCGCCAGGAAGAGGCGCTGCAGGGGCCGGCCGCCGCCGCGGCGCCGCGTCCGCAGATGCGCCCCCAGGCTCCCGCGCCCTCCCAGGGGCATGCAGAATATGCAAAGCGCCCGGTTCCCCAGGCGCCGCAGCAGCCGGCGGGACACGCCGGGCTCGATCCGCACGGCCGCCGCGTCGCGCAGGCCCGCTCGATCGAGGAGGAGCAGCTCGAGATCCCGGCCTTCCTGCGCCGTCAGATCAACAGCTGATCTTTCGTCGATCCTGCGCCGCGTGATCGCGAAATCTGTGAAAGGCCCGCTCCGGCGGGCCTTTTCTCATTCGTGTCGGCTGTAACATTTTGTAAAAAACCGTGACTGGAGCCCCGCTGCAGCGCGGATTATTCTGCCCGGCGCCGCTCCGCCACAGTCGCGCATCATCGCGCGCGTGCGGCGGGCCGATCCGCTTTCCCGGAGTGAGACGAAATCGATGACGTCGCATCGACCGACGAGGATGCAGACGACGCTCGGCGCCGCCGTGGCGCTGGACGGCGTCGGCGCGCACAGCGGCCTCGCCTCGCGGCTCCTCCTCGCGCCCGCCGAGGCGGGCTCGGGAATCGTCTTCACGCGGCTCGGCGGCGTGGATTCGCTGCGCGCCGAGGCGCGCAATGTCTCCTCCACCGATCTTTGCGTGCGGCTCGGCTCCGGCGCCGCGTCCATCTCGACGATCGAGCATTTGATGGCGACGCTGCGCGGCCTTCGGGTCGACAATGTCGCCATCGAGGTCGACGGGCCGGAGGTTCCGGCGATGGACGGCTCGGCGGCGGCCTTCGTCGCGGCGATCGACGAGGCCGGAATCGTGGCGCTCGCCGCGCCGCGCCGCGCCATTGTGATTCGCGCGCCGGTGCGCGTCGCCGACGGCGCCGCCTGGGCGGAGCTTTCGCCCGCGCCCGCCGGCGGCTTCTCCATGGATGTCGAGATTTCCTACGCCGCCGCGCCCATCGGCCGCATGCGGCGGCGGATGCGGCTGACGCCGGCGAGCTTTCGCGCCGAGATCGCCCGCGCCCGCACCTTCGGCTTTCTGTCGGACGCCGAGCGTTTGTGGCGCGAGGGCAGGGCGCTCGGCGCCTCGCTGGACAACACCATCGTTCTCTCGGACGGCCGCGCGCTCAATCCGCAGGGACTGCGCTTCGCCGACGAGTTCGTCCGTCACAAAATGCTGGATGTGCTCGGCGATCTCGCTCTCGCCGGCGCGCCGATCGTCGGCGCTTTCCGCTCCTATCGCGGCGGCCATCGCCTCAATCTCGCTCTGGTCGAGACGCTGCTGGCGACGCCTTCCGCTTTCGCCATCGTCGGCGGCGAGCGTCGGCCGCGCTCGCGCCCCGCCGCCCGTATGGGCGCGTCCGGCTGAGGCTGCGCTTCCGTTCGTCCGCCATGGCGCGGCGGTCGCGCCCGCAGCGCGACGCTCCGGCTTGACACCGGCCCTTCCCCCTGCGCTTCTCCGCGGCTAGAAACGTCCCTCCCTACGAGACAAAAGACACGCAAAATGCATCGCTATCGTTCGCATAATTGTGGAGAGCCGCGCGAGGCCCATGCCGGCGAGAAAATCCGTCTCTCCGGCTGGTGCCACCGCATTCGCGACCACGGCGGGGTTCTGTTCATCGATCTGCGCGACCATTACGGCCTCACCCAATGCGTGGTCGACCCCGATTCGCCGGCCTTCAAGGCCGCGGAGAAGCTGCGCTCCGAATGGGTCGCGCGGCTCGACGGCGAGGTGCGCAAGCGCCCCGCCGGCACAGAAAATCCCGACATGCCGACCGGCCTCGTCGAGGTCTATGTCACCGAGATCGAGGTGCTCGGCCCCGCCGCCGAGCTGCCGCTGCCGGTCTTCGGCGATCTTCCCTATCCCGAGGAGACGCGGCTCAAATACCGCTTCCTGGATCTGCGCCGCGAGAAGCTGCACGCCAATATCATGCTGCGCGGCCAGGTGATCGATTCGCTGCGCCAGCGGATGAAATCCCAAGGCTTCTTCGAGTTCCAGACTCCGATCCTCACCGCCTCCTCGCCCGAGGGCGCGCGCGACTTTCTGGTGCCTTCGCGTATTCATCCCGGCAAATTCTATGCGTTGCCGCAGGCGCCGCAGCAGTTCAAGCAGCTGCTGATGGTGGCGGGCTTCGATCGCTATTTCCAGATCGCGCCCTGCTTCCGCGACGAGGACGCCCGCGCCGACCGCAGCCCCGGCGAGTTCTACCAGCTCGATATCGAAATGAGCTTCGTGACGCAGGAAGACGTGTTCGCCTCGGTCGAGCCCGTGCTGCGCGGCGTGTTCGAGGAATTCGGCGGCGGCAAGCCCGTCACGCCGGTCTTCCCCAAGATCGCCTTCCGCGACGCCATGCTGAAATATGGCTCCGACAAGCCGGATCTGCGCAATCCGCTCATCATCGCCGATGTGAGCGAAGAATTCGCGCGCGACGATGTGAGCTTCAAGGCATTCAAGGGCAAAGTGGTGCGCGCCATTCCGGCGCCGGGCGCGGCGTCGCAGCCGCGCAGCTTCTTCGACAAGCTCAATGATTGGGCGCGGTCCGAAGGCGCGCCGGGCCTCGGCTACATTATCTTCGACGAGGAGAATGGCGCGCTGATCGGCAAGGGGCCGATCGCGAAATTCATTCCGCCGGAGGCGCTGGCCGCGCTCGCCGCCAAGGGCGGCGTGAAGGCCGGCGATGCGCTGTTCTTCTCGGCCGGCGAGGAACTGAAGGCGGCCAAGCTCGCCGGCGCCGCGCGTCTGCGCGTCGGCACGGAACTAGGGCTTTCGAAGACCGATGTCTTCGAGTTCTGCTGGATCGTCGACTTCCCGATGTATGAATACAATGAGGACGACAAGAAGATCGACTTCTCGCACAATCCCTTCTCCATGCCGCAGGGCGGCCTGGAGGCGTTGGAGGGCAAGGACCCGCTCGATCTTCTCGCCTATCAATACGACATCGTCTGCAACGGCATCGAATTGTCCTCGGGCGCGATCCGAAACCATCGCCCGGACATTATGAAGAAGGCCTTCGAGATCGCCGGCTATGGCGAGGATGTGCTGATCGAGAAATTCGGCGGCATGTATCGCGCCTTCCAATATGGCGCCCCGCCGCATGGCGGCATCGCGCCGGGCGTCGATCGCATCGTGATGCTGCTGGCGGGCGAGGAGAATTTGCGCGAGGTGGTGCTGTTCCCGATGAATCAGCGCGCCGAAGATCTGCTGATGGGCGCGCCCTCCGAGGCGACGGCCAAGCAGCTGCGCGAGCTGCACATCCGCCTGAACCTCCCTGAGAAGGGCTGAATCTCGCAACCGCGCTCCTTCTCCCACTCGTGGGAGAAGGTGGCCTCGCGAAGCGAGGTCGGATGAGGGCCGCTGCGGTAGGCGGCTCTCATGAAATTTATCTCCATGTCGGATCGCGATGAAAATCCGCGCATGGATTTGTTATTTCGCCCAACGCCGACGGACCCTCATCCGACCCCGCCGCGCGGGGCCACCTCCTCCCACAAGTGGGAGAAGGAAGGGGGCGGCGTCATTTTTCCGCGAGATTTTCCAGCGCGGCGCCGGTCATGCGGCAGATTTTCCATTCATGCATGAGCTTTGCGCCTTGCCCTTCGTAGAAGGCGATAGAGGGCGCATTCCAATCCAGCACCGACCATTCGAAACGGCCGAGCCCTTCCGCGATGCAGCGGCGCGCGAGATGGGCGAGCAGCGCCTTGCCTATGCCGGCGCCGCGAAATTGCGGGCGCACGAAAATATCCTCGAGCCAGATTCCGTGCCGGCCGCGAAACGACGAGAACGTATAGAACCAGAGCGCGAAGCCCGCCGGCGCGCCGTCCCATTCGGCGATGTCGCAAAAGACGCGCGGAGTTGGGCCGAACAGCGCCTCGGCGAGCATTTCCTCGGACGCTTCGACCTCATGCGAAGGCTTTTCATATTCCGCGAGCTCGCGCACGAAAGCGGCGACCAGCGCACTATCCGCACGTGCGGCGGGGCGGATGTGGATCACGCCTCCTCGTCCTCGGCGGTCTCGTCGTCGACAGTCTCTTCCTCGACGATCAGAGCCGCACGAACGAGCCCGCGCACGGAGTTGCCGAAATAAAATTCCGCGTCGCCAGCAAAATCCTCGAGCCGCAGCAGGCTCTCGCGCGCCTTGCCGATGGCGAGAAGATGCGCGCGCAATGTTCCCGGCAGAAGCCCGCTGGAGAGAGGCGGCGTCAGCAGCACGCCATCGCGTGCGAGAAAGACATTGGTGCGCGCGCCCTCGCAGACTTCATCGCGCTCATTGCGAAACAGCACTTCATCGGCGCGGCAGCGCATCGCCGCTTCGGCCAGCTCGCGCTCATAGAGCTCGCGCCGCGTCGTCTTGTGGCGCAGCATCGGATCATCGGATTCGAAGCGCGCCTCGGCCACGGCGACACGCCAGATCGTGTCCGGCGTGATCGCGTCGATCGGCAGCGAGCTCGCTTCGTATCGTCCGTCGCGGCCGAGCGCATAGCGCACGCGCAGACGATCATCGAGCGGATCGGCGACTTCCTCCTTCAGCGCCGCGAGAAAGGCCTCGTCGCTATGGAGAAAGCCGAGCGCGCGCGCCGAGGCGGAAAGCCGCGCGACATGCTCGTCGAGATAGAGAAAGCCGCCGTCCTGCGTCCACAGCAGCGTTTCGATCAGGCCGAAGTCTTCGCTCCGGTCAGGAATTTCGCCTTGATCAGACATTCCTCATATTCCTCGCGCGCCCGCGAATCGGCGACGACCGCAGAGCCGACGTTGCAGACGAGCTCCCCATCGGGGAAAAGTGTGAGCGTGCGGATCGCCACATTGAAACGGATCGCCCCGTCGGGCGCGATGAGGCCGAGCGAGCCGCAATAGACGCCGCGCGGCGCGCATTCGAGATCGCGGATGATCTCCATAGCGCGGATTTTCGGCGCGCCGGTCACGGAGCCGCAGGGGAAGAGCCCGGCGAAGAGATCGGCGAGCGTCACGCCCTCACGCAGCTTCGCCTCTATGCCGGAGGTCATCTGATGCAGCGTCGGATAGGTCTCGACGGTGAAGAGATCGGTCACGCGCACCGAGCCGACCTCGGAGAGGCGCGAGAGATCGTTGCGCAGAAGATCGACGATCATCAGATTTTCGGCGCGCGATTTCTCGTCCTGCGTCAGCAGCGCGGCGCGCGCCATATCTTCGGTCGGCAGAAAGCCGCGGCGCGCTGTTCCCTTCATCGGCCGGGCGCGGATCACGCCTTCGCAAGCGTCGAAAAAAACCTCCGGCGAGAGCGAGACGATTTTCTCCTCGCCGAGCGCGACGACGCCGCCATAGGCGACCGGCTGGCGCTTGCGCAGCGCGCGATAGAGCGCCGTCGCCTCGCCCTCGTAGCGGCCGTGCATCGGGAAGGTCAGATTGATCTGATAGACGTCGCCCGCATAGATGAACTCGCGGCAGGCGTCGAAGCGCTCGGTGTATTCGGCGAGGCTCCAGGCCGGGGTCAGCGCGATCTCGACCGGCGCGGTCTCGGTCGCCAGCGAGGCGGCGTTGCGCCACTCATATTGGCGCGGCGTGCGAAAAGCGCCGAAGAGCAGCAGCGGCGTTCGCGCCTGGGGCAGGGGGCGCCCCGCGAATTTCGCCTCCAGCGCATAGCCCAGCTCATAGCCGGCGTAGCCCGCGAGAAAGAGACCGCGCCGCGTCGCCGCCTCCATGCGCGCGAAAGCCGCCGGAACCTCCGCCGCCGTATCGGCGCGGATGATCTCCTCCGGCTCGTCGAAGAGCAGGGCGGCGCCGTTTCGTCCGTCCTCGAAGACGACGAAGGGGCCATCGGGCGCCTTATTGGGGTCGAAAGGCTCGCGCCCGCGAAGCTCGGCGATATGGAACATGAGGGACGCGGCGCTCCGGTTCGGAAAGCCCATCTTATATCAGCCGGGCCTGCGGATGAAGCCGCGAGTTTGGGCGCGCGGCGCGCTTCCCGGCGATCGTCTGATTTACGAGCCGGGCGGCTCTTGGCGAATAGGCAATGGTTGCCTATAAATGGGAGGCGGGAGGCTCGATGCCGACGATCCGCCGTTTCGCCAATTGCAAGATCGCGATCTATGCGGACGATCATCTTCCGCCGCATTTCCATATCGAAGGTCGAGGCTTTCGAGCCTTGGTCGAGATCGAGACTTTGGAAGTTCGGGCGGGCGACATTCGCAGAGCCGCTGAGGCGCTCGAATGGGCGGCGTCGAACAGAGACCTGCTGCGAGCCGAATGGAATCGGATCGTTCGGAGGGACTGAGCATGGAAGACCATGGCCCCAATATCCGCGCGATCCGCGCGGGCGACGGCCGCGAGCTGCTGGTGACTTGGAAGGGCGGCGCCGAGAGCCCGGTGGATGTCGGCGCGCATATTGGGCGTTACGCGATCTTCGCTCCTTTGCGCCGAGACGACGCCGCATTCCAGGCGGTGTCCGTCGGCGAATGGGGCTGGTGCGCCCATTGGAGCGACGAGATGGAAATCGCCTCCGACACGCTCTGGCGTCTCGCGCTCGAACAAGGGAGCGCTCGGCTTCGGGGATGGCGCGAGGCGCATGGGATGACGCAAGCCGAAGCGGCGTCGGCCTTGGGCGTCAGCCCACGCATGTGGCGCTATTACGAGGCGGGAGAACATCTGCTGCCCAAAACCGTTCGTCTCGCTTGCGCCGGCTTCGACGCGAAGGCCAATGCGGCGTAAGGAGGGCAATGGCGGCGAAGCTTCTCTCGCCGTCGCGGAAAATTGCTCCCTGCCCCAATGCGCTATATGGAATGCGGGAGCTTTCCCCCCGTCCCGCGAGCGTTCTCATGCCCCATTCCCCCGATCATTCGCCGAGCGAGCGCGGCATGCGCCTCCTCTTCATCGGCGATGTGGTGGGGCGGGCGGGGCGCAAGGCGATACAGGAGCGGCTGCCGGAGCTGCGCCGGCGCTGGGCGCTCGATTTCATCACCGTCAATGGCGAGAACGCCGCCGGCGGCTTCGGCATAACCGAGGCCATATGCGACGAGATCCTCGCCGCCGGCGCCGATTGCGTGACGACCGGCAATCATGTCTTCGATCAGCGTGAGGCGCTGGTGTTCATCGAGCGTCAGCCGCGCCTGCTGCGCCCGGTCAATTATCCGCCCGGCACGCCCGGACGCGGCGCCAATCTCTACACGGCGGAGAACGGGCGTCAGGTGCTTGTGGTCAATGTGCAGGGCCGCGTCTTCATGGATGCGCTGGACGACCCTTTCGCCGCCATTGAGCGGGAAGTGGGCGCCTGTCCGCTGGGCGTGGCTTGCGACGCGCTCATCGTCGACATACATGCCGAAACGTCCAGCGAGAAAATGGCCATGGGCCATTTCGTCGACGGACGCGCCTCTCTGGTGGTGGGGACGCACACCCATGTGCCGACGGCGGACGGGCAGATCTTGCCGCATGGCACGGCCTATATGACCGACGCCGGCATGACCGGAGACTATGATTCGGTCATCGGCATGGAGAAGGAGGAGCCGCTGCGCCGCTTCACCCGCAAAACCCCGGGCGCCCGTTTCGAGCCCGCTCAGGGCGAGGCGACGCTCTGCGGGGTCGCGGTGGAGCTTTCGGCCGACGGCCTCGCGCGGCGCATCGCCCCGGTGCGGATCGGCGGCCGGCTGGCGCAGGCGAGGCCGGACTTCTGGCAGGAGGAGGACGAGGCCCGGGCAGGGCGGCTCGTCGAAGCGATCGGAGCGCCAAGACGATGAGATGGGATCAGCTCGGCCAGTCCGACAATATAGAGGATCGTCGCGGCCAGGATTACGCCGACGCCGGCGCGGGGCCGAGCTTCGGCGGTGGCGGCGGGCTCGGGCTGGGCACGATCGTCATTCTCGGCGTCCTCGCCTATGCGTTCGGCATAAATCCGGCGCTGCTGATCGGCGGCGCGGAAGTGCTCAGCAATATGCGCGGCGGCGGACAGGTGGCGCAGCAGCGGCTCGATCGCCCGACCCGTCAGGCGCCGACCGGCGCGCCGGCGGATCGACAGGGCCAATTCATCTCCGCCGTGCTCGCCGGCAATGAGCGCGTCTGGTCGAAGATTTTGCCCGAGCAGAAGGGCATTCGCTTCGACCCGGCGCGGCTCGTGCTGTTCAACGGCGTCACCGGCTCGGCCTGCGGCCGCGCGCAATCGGCGATGGGGCCGTTCTACTGTCCGGTCGACCGAAAAATCTATCTCGACACGTCGTTTTTCCGCGACATGGACCGCCGCTTCGGCGGCGGCGGCGATTTCGCCTATGCCTATGTGATTTCCCATGAGATGGGCCATCACATCGAGAATCTGCTCGGCATTCTGCCCAAGGTGCAGCGCGCGCAGCAGATGGCGTCGAGCCGCTCCGAGTCCAATAATCTCTCGGTCCGCGTCGAGCTGATGGCCGATTGCCTTTCCGGCGTCTGGGCGGCGCACGCCGATCAGAATTGGAAGATTCTCGAGAAGGGCGACATAGAAAAAGCGATCAACACCGCGCAGGCGATCGGCGACGACCGTCTCCAGCGTTCCGCGCAGGGCTATGCGGTGCCGGACAGCTTTACCCATGGCTCCTCGGCGCAGCGCGTCGAATGGTTCCAGCGCGGTCTGCAGACCGGCAAAATCGACGCCTGCAACACTTTCTCAGCGCAGCGTTGAGCGCGTCGCGGTTCGGAAGACGAGCTTCTGATACGCGAGGCCGACGCCGATCAGCACGAAGCCGAGGCCGATGAAGGAAAAGGCGCGCCACAACCCCTCGAGGCCGGCGAGATCGTAGAGGAAGATTTTCAGCGTCGCCGCGACGATGAACAGCGCCGAGGCGAAGCGCGCGCCGGCGAAGCCGCGGACGAGGCCATAGACGAGCAGTAGCACGCCGAGCGCGAGCCATGCCGCCGAATAGGCCCAGACTTCCATCTCCCCGGCGCCGCGTTGTGCGCAGAGTTCAGCGCCATTGAACCAGCGTCGCGTCTCGAGGCTGGCGTAGAGAAAGAGCAGCGCGACCGACAGCGCGCCGGCGGCTCGCGTGAACCAGATGGGGCGCAGGCCGTGGGCGCGGCGCATGAGCAGCGCGGCCGCTGCGGCCGGCGCTGCATAGCCGAGCAGCAGATCGGCGCCTCCCTCGAGCGGACGACAGCTCAGCAGCGGATCGGCGATCGTCGCGACGCCGACCGAGAAGAAGCAGGCCGCCGCGCCGAACAGGAGCGCGCCGATATCGAAGATCGGGCTTCGCCGGCGGGGGTCGATCTCGACCAGCGCCAGCGTGAACAAGAGGGACGTGGTCGCGAGCAACCCCAGCTCTACGAGACCCGTCCCGCGGGCAAAAATATCGCCGCCGTTGAGGGCGTGGCGTATCTCGAAATAGACGAGCAGTGCGGCAAACAGCGTGGCGAGCGCTTCGGCGATCGACGTCGGCGCGTCGGCTTTGCCCGGACGGCGCAGCAGCCGCGCGGCCGCGGCGAAGGCGAGCGCCGGCGCGCCATAGCCGAGCAGCAGCCAGTTGAAGATCGGCGTCGTCCCGAGCGTGGGGCCGACGATGCGCGGTTCCAGCAGCAGCCGCGCCAGCACCAGAAGTCCGAGCGCCGCGGTGGGCGCGCGCAGGGCGGGAATGTCGAGCCGCGCCGAGACGAAGGCCGCGGCCGTCGCCGAGAGAGCGAGCGCGACGGTCAGCATTCCACGATCGAGGAAGAAGACGAGGGCGAGGGCGAGAGCCGCGAGCGCGCCCGTCGCGAAAACGCCTTGCGCCAATGTCGCGGTCGCATTGCTGCCGGCCGCGCGGAAAAAATGGGCGAGGCCGACGAAGCCGGCGCCGATCGCCGCGGCGACCAGGGCGAAGGAGAGGCTCGATGGTCCGTCAGCGAGGCGCAGATAGAGGGTCGCGGCCACGGCCAGCGGCGTCGCCGCCGCCGCGAAGGCATAGGCCGTCGCCTGCGGATAGAGGAGCCCGTCCGTTGCGAGGCGGCGCGTGGCGAGACCGACGACGATCGCGGCCGAGAAAATCGCGACGACGAGAAAATGCTCCGGCGCGTGGGGCGCATGGAGGAGAATGGGGCCGAGCGTCCGGGCCGGCGCGTCGGGATTTCCGGGCCAGACGAACGATATAGCGACCGCCGCCGCGCCGACGATCGGCAGCAGAGCGGCGGAGCAGGCGCGAAAGGCCCCGGCGAGCGCGACGCAGACGAGGATCGCGCAGAGCGTCGCCGTCGTCGCTGCGTCGAGCCCTATGGGCGTCGCGCTCGCGACGATGAGAGCCGCGACGCCAGCGAGGCCGCCGGGCAGAATCGTCGCAACTCTGTCGAGCGGCGTCGATTGCCGGCGGGAGGCCGAGTAGAGCGCCGCCGCCGCGGCGCCGATCAGCGTCTGGACAAGCGCGGCGTGGAGTACATCCGGCGCCGCGGCCAGCAGGAGCGCCCAGAGCGCCCCGCCCGCGGCGGCCGCTTCCGCAAGCCAGTCCCAATTGCGCATCCGGGCGAGGCCGAAAGCCGCCGCCTGCACGATCGCGAGATAGAGAACGACGGGCCAGGGATCGGGCGCGGCGGAGGCGACGAGCAGCGGCGCCGCGCCCGCCCCGACGAGGCCGAGGCCGGCGAGCCAGGGTCCATGCAGAGCCGCCGCCAGCTTGGTCGCGACGCCGAGCGCGCCCAGAGCGGCGAAGGCGAGAGTCGGGCCGATGAAGCCGTAGAGGCCATGCGCGGCATAGATTGCGCCGAAGCCGGCGACGGCCCCGGCCGCCGACAGAACGGCCGGCGTCTGAGTGGGATTGCGGCTCGCCATCTCGCGGCGGCGCAGCCATTCGCCGGCGGCGATCAGCGCCGCGCCCAGGGCGAGGCCGAGAACGCAGCGCGCCGCCGGCCCGAACCATCCCTGCTCGATCGAATAGCGCACCAGCAGCAGCGCGCCGAGCGCCAGGGCGACGCCGCCGATCCAAACGCTCCAATCGGCGCCGAGCGCCGCTTCGAGACCGGCCGCGCCGGCGGCGGGCTTTTCGACGCGCGGCGTCGAGGGAACGCGCGGCTTCGGCTCTGTCGTCGGCTCGACCGATTTTTGCCCGGGGGTCGCGCGGGCGCGCGCGGGAGCCGGGGAGGGAGCGGGAGTCGGAGCCGGGGAGGGCGCTGCGGTCGTCGCTCTCGCCGGCGCGCTGACCGCGCGCAATCGCGCCTCCAATGACGCGATGCGGCGCTCGGCGATCGAAAGGCGCTCGCGCGCCGAAAGGGCGAGGAAAAAACCGAGCGGTCCGAGGATCAGCATCAGCGCGCCGAAAATGAGCGGCGCGAGCAAGTTCGTCTGCATCATTGAAAAAATCCCGCCGCTGAACATCGAAACGGCGAGAGCATAGCATTGCGCTCGAATTTTCGCGCCGTATTCTCAGATCGCGCGGCGGGCTTTCGTCGTCAGCTCGGTCGCGCGCAGCTTTTTGGCGAGCGTCGCCAGATCGCCGGCGGCGCCGAAATCCTCGCGCCGCGCGACGAGGCCGACGGGCTCCGCCAGCCGCGGCGCGATGCGCGTCAGCAGCGAGCTGGGCGCCGCGCGCAGCACGAGCGCGCGGCCCTGCTCGCCATAGGACAGAGCGTCGCGCAATTCATCGACGAAGCCGCGCTCCGGCGCGTGGCCGGCGCGCAGAACCAGCACATCGGGATAGCGCATGGCCGGCAGCGCGCGGGCGAGGCCGGAGCGCGCGTCGACGGCTTCCACCAGCCCGCAGCCGGCCTCCTCGGCGATGACGCCGAGGCCGGAGTCTGGCGGCCCCACCAGCACAGCGTCGGCGACGAGGCCGGCGACGCAAGCATCGATCAGCGAGGCGAGCGTGCGCACGATCGCGTCGCGCTCGGCCGATTCCCGGGCGCGCCCTCCTGTCGCCGGGGGCGTGTCGAATGCGAGTATGACGGCCGAGAGCATGAGCGTCGCCAGAGAGAGCGCTGTTGTAAGACGCTCATATCCCATATTTTCGCCCTGCTCGGCAAAT
This sequence comes from Methylosinus sp. C49, assembly GCF_009936375.1. Classification (GTDB taxonomy): domain Bacteria; phylum Pseudomonadota; class Alphaproteobacteria; order Rhizobiales; family Beijerinckiaceae; genus Methylosinus. The sequence goes on from NZ_AP022332.1 coordinate 2,114,621, forward strand.
GCGCCGCGTCAGCCTCGCCAATTGCGCCGCGTCAGCTTCGCAATGAGTCGAATGTCGCGGCGATCTCGGCGGCGTCGAAATCCGCTATGGCGGCGGGCAGCAGCGGGTCTTCGCCGTCGATCCAGCGCCGCTCGGCGTCGGCGTCGTCGAGCGCGATGGCGACCGCGCCATTGAGCTCATAGAGGCGCCAGGCGAGGCCGGCCGAGCGCATCGAGGACATCATCGCATTCTGCACCATGCTGCGGACCATGAGATGCGGCGTCGAGACGGCCGTGTCGGCGTCGTGGCCGCTGGTCGCGGCGAGGCAGGCGTTCTTGTCATAGGAGGCGTGGCCGCGGCAGGCGAGAGGCCGCAGCCGATAGAGCAGGCACAGGCCCGCCTCGATATAGGGGCAGGGCTGGCGCAGCGCCATGCGCGCGCTCTCCGAGCAGCCATTGGCGAAAGCGTTGATCGCGGCTATCCGCCCCGGCAGATCGACGCCGCGCTGCGCGAGCGCGCGCCGATTGGCGTTGACGAAACGCGCGATGAGAAACACCTCCGGCGCCGTGGCGACGACGCGCAGCACGCAGCAGGCGGGGCAATCGCCGGCGCAGGCGATGGCCGGCGCGCCCTCCGTCTGAATGGCGAGATTGCCTTCGAAGCTGTCGAAGGCCTGGAGGCAGAGCGCGCCTATGAATTCCGGCCGCTCGCGGCGCTCGCGGATCGTCGCGTCGAAGGCGCTCGCCATGGCTTTGAAGAAGGAGGAGGGGCCGTCGGCGGTCGGTGTCGGATCGGTCATGGGCGCGCTCGGGTCGTGGCTCTCGTTCGTGTTATGTAAACACGATACATATCGATGAGCAAGCCGCCGAATCCCCCCAAGCCGGCGGTCGCGTCGACCGGACCCGGAACTCGCACCCTGCTCGCGCGTTTTCTACCGCTTTGGGGCTGGGCGCGCAAAGAGGAGGCCGTCATGGCTGGAAACGCGTTGAAACTGGCCGCCGCCGCCATTGCGGCCGTCGGCTTCGTCCGCGCCGCGCAGGCGCATAATGATTTCACCGATCGCGCGGAATATTACGCCGCCACGCCACAGGCCCCGGCCTATTACGAGCCGCAATACTATTATGCTTATCCGAGCTATGTGGAGCCGTATTATTCGGGGCGCTCGATCTATGTCGCGCCCCGGCGCAGGTGGCGCGAGCGATAGGATGACGTCGAAAATCTTAAAGAGCGCGAGGCGCGCGTTTTAAAACTCGACCTCGAGCTCCTCGATCTCTTCCTTCTCGAGCAGCGCGGCGGCGATCCATTCCTGCATCGCGGGCAATTCGAAAATGCGGTCGCAATAGGCCTGGCTGACGTCGTCCAGAGGCACGTCGTAAGTGCGAAAGCGCGTCGCCACCGGCGCGTACATGGCGTCGGCCATGGAGATCTGGCCGAAGAGATAAGGCCCGCCATAGATCTCGAGGCATTCGCGCCAAATCTGCGTGACGCGCGCGATGTCGCCTTGCGCCTTCGACCAGACCTTGAACTTGGGGAAATGGCCTTTCAGATTCATCGGCAGCGCCGAGCGCAGCGACGTGAAGCCCGAGTGAATCTCGCCGCAGATGGAGCGGCAATGCGCGCGGCGCATGCGATCGCCCGGCAATAGTCCCGCCGTCGGCGCGATCTCGTTCAAGAACTCTCCGATCGCCAGAGTGTCCCAGATTTTCGCGCCGTCATGCGTGAGGCATGGCACGAGGATGGAGGGCGACAGCAGGAGTATTTCCGCGCGCGCCGCGACATCGTCGGGGCTGACGACGATTTCCTCGAAAGCGACGCCGGAGAGCTTGGCCATCAGCCAGCCCCGCAAGGACCAAGACGAATAGTTTTTGCTGCTGATCGTGAGCGTCGTCGTCGCCGCCGTTTTCGCCGCCGTTTTCGCCGCCATGAGAAACGCTTCCTCCTTTTCCTTTGGTGGACTGTGCAGCAAGCGCTGTGCCATGCTAGAGCCCGTCCATGGCACGGGGCTTGCTCGACCTGCCCCATCGGTAACGGAAGGTTTCGCTCAGCCGCATGATGTATGACGCATATCAGAGCTACGCCGACGTGAGCAATCGACTTCGTCTGGCGGCGGCGAGCGGCGAGCGACTGGCTCGCCTATGGAAATCGACGCCTTACGCCTCGCCTTTGCGGTGCTTCGAGGCCTATTGCGAGCTGGTCTCGCTGCTCGGCTTCACGCATGTGCGTCCCGATTATGGCGTCACGCAGATCACGACGCACAATGGCGCCGCCATCGACGTGATGGAGGAGCCGGTCTATTCGACGCCCTTCTGCCAGCTGCTGCGCTTCGTGCGCAAGGATGCGGAAAATCTCCCGCGCGTGCTGCTCGTCGCGCCAATGTCCGGGCATTTCGCGACTCTGCTGCGCGGCACGATCCGCACGCTCGCGCAGGACCACGACGTTTATGTCACCGACTGGATCAACACGCGCGACATACCGCTCTCGCAGGGCGTTTTCGGCATGGACGAGTTCGTCCAGCATCTCATCGATTTTCTGCGCTTCCTCGGCCCGCCCGCCCATGTCGTCGCGGTCTGCCAGCCGACGGTCGCGGCGCTCTCCGCCGTCTCGATTATGGCCGAGGACAATGATCCCGCGCAGCCGGCGAGCCTGACGCTGATGGCCGGGCCGCTCGACGTCAGCGTGTCGCCCACTAAGGTCAATGAATTCGCCGTCTCCAAGCCGATCGAATGGTTCCGCAGCAATGTGATCGGCACTGTGCCGCGCATGCTGCCGGGGGCGGGGCGGCGGGTCTATCCCGGCTTTCTGCAAATCTCCGGCTTCATGAGCATGAACGCCGAGCGCCACGCCAACGCTTTCATCGATCTCTTCCGCCACCGCGTCGAAGGCGATCATGAGAAGGCGGACCGCATCCGCACCTTCTATGAGGAATATTTCGCGATCATGGACCTCGATGCGGATTTCTATCTGCAGACCATCGAGACCGTCTTCCATAAAAATGCCCTTTCCTCGGGCAGTCTGCTCTTTAGAGGGCGCAAGGTGACGCCGCGCGCGATCAAGAAGACCTTCCTGCTCACGGTGGAGGGCGAGAAGGACGATATTTGCGCCGTGGGCCAGACGCTCGCCGCTCAGGATATGTGCAGCGGCCTGCGTCCCTATATGAAGTCGCACCATTTGCAGGCCGGCGTCGGTCATTATGGCGTCTTCAACGGCAAGCGCTGGGACAATCAGATCTATCCCGTCGTACGAGACCATATCCAAAACAGCCTGTGAGCGGACGAAGGCTGCGCTTGCCGCGCCTTCGCTGACGAAGCTTCTTTGAGCAAAGCGGCGAGATGATCGGCGCGGATATTTGTCCGCGGCGGGCGCGAGCCTGTCTCAATCGCAGGCGGCCGGCTTTTTCAGAAGGCGCGCGGTGAGGCCGCTCCATCCGTTGCCGCGACAACAGTCCGCTCCCGGCCGAGCCGAGGCCGGGACTGTGACAAATTGTTGCAGGGCGTCACGGCGGCGCAGCAGGGGCGCGAGCAGGGTGTCCAGCCTCGGCCAAAAACGCACGACAAGCATATGATATAAAACAAAATAATATGGTCGTTCAGGTGTCATAAGGGTTACTGGACTATTACGTTCCTCTATAGCCCGACGGGAATTTTTCCTTGAAATTTTTGTGCGGCGCAATATTCTGAGTTCACTGAATTTCGGCCCGCTCCGTCGAGCATCGTTCCCGAGCCGCGCCGCCGGAATCGTAATTTATAAGAAGCCTTCCGACCCGTTCGATCGTGGCTGCGAAGGCGAGACGAGGTCACTATGGAATCGATCAAGACTTGGTTTCAGGACTGGTCCGACGCCTGCGAATACGCCAAGGAATGCGCGCCCGACCTGTCTTTCCTCCCCGGCGAGCCCTTCACCGCGCTCTTCGGCATCGCCGCCGTCTGCTTCCTCGTCTGGTGGTGGAACGAGCGTTCCCTGCGCGCCAAATTGGCGATCGTCGCCAGCGCCTGGGCCACGCCGCAGCAGATCGAGGCTCCGGCGAGCCCGGTCGCCGCTCCTGACCGCGCATGGGCTCTCACCCCGGCCGCTCTGAAGCGCGCCGCTTGATCTCACCCTGCGGGCGGCGGCGCGAAAGCGCGGGCCGCCCGATCACTTTCGGGGGTGTAGTGTCTCAGTTTGAATTTTGGCGCTCTTGACGGCGGCTTGGGCGGCTGAAGCCGTCGTCAAGCTTTCTTCGTCAGCGGCGTTGGGAACTTCTCGCGCATGAGCTGGTCAACTTCTGTGAAGTCCATGCTAGCGACGCTCCAATTGCTATTGATCGCATGCTCATGGTCCAATGGGTCGTGCATGTCCCAATAGGAGCCATAGATCGCCTCGCCTCCTTTATCGACGTACGTGATGCGATAGCAGGGCTTCTGGCCAGTGCCGGTGACGCCTATCTTCACATGCGAAGTGCCGTGCAGATTTTTGCAAGTGAGCATTTTTTGCCGGACGTTGGCGATATAGTCGCGAGGATGCGTTAGGCTCTGCCATGTGGTCGCGATCGTCGCGTCTGGCGCTAGCTTCTTTGGCACACTTACCCTCCCTGCTTTCCGCTAAGCGTAGCGTCGGAGATTGGCGAGGCGCGAGCCGGAGTCAATCCCGCTGAAATTCAAACTGAGACACTATCCTTTCGGGCGAAAGGTCGACAGGGCGGCGGCCATAGGCTAGGCGTGGAGCAGGACTCCGCCGGACACGCCGCCGCGATGCGCATCGACTCACGCCACTACCGCACCATCTGGGAAAACGCCGACGGCAGCGTCGAGGCGATCGACCAGACCAAGCTCCCCCACAGATTCGAGACCAAAAGGCTTGCCTCGCTCGACGACGCCGTCGCCGCGATCGCGACCATGGTCGTGCGCGGCGCGCCGCTGATCGGCGTCACCGGCGCCTATGGGCTGGCGCTCGCCGCCGCCGTCGATCCGAGCGACGCTGCGCTGGAGGAGGCCCATGCGCGGCTCGCCGCGGCGCGCCCCACGGCCGTCAATTTGCGCTGGGCGCTCGACCGCATGCGTAGGCTGCTGCTTTCCGCGGCGCCCTCGGACCGGCGCGCGCTCGCCTTCGGCGAGGCCGGCGCCATCGCGGACGAGGACGCGCTCTGCTGCGAGGCGATCGCCGACCATGGCGCGACGCTGATCTGCGCCGCCGCCGCCGAGCATCCGGGCCGGCCGGTCAATATTCTCACCCATTGCAACGCCGGCTGGCTCGCCGCCGTCGATTGGGGCACGGCGCTCGCGCCCATCTACAAGGCGGCGCGCGATGGAATCGATCTCCATGTGTGGGTCGACGAGACGCGGCCGCGCAATCAAGGCGCGAGCCTCACCGCCTTCGAGCTCTCGGGCGAAGGGATTCCCCACACCGTCATCGCCGACAACACCGGCGGCCATCTGATGCAGCACGGGCTCGTCGATCTGTGCATCGTCGGCAGCGACCGCACGACGCGCATCGGCGATGTCTGCAACAAGATCGGCACCTATCTGAAGGCGCTCGCCGCCCATGACAATGGCGTGCCCTTCTATGTCGCGCTGCCGAGCTCGACGATCGATTGGGCGATGCGCGACGGCGTCTCCGAAATCCCGATCGAGCAGCGCGACGCGAGCGAGGTGACGCATATTTCCGGCCTTGCCGACGATGGCGCGGTGACGCGCGTGCAGGTGACGCCGAAGGGCTCGCCCGCCGCCAATTACGCCTTCGACGTGACTCCGGCGCGTCTCGTCGGCGCGCTGATAACGGAGCGCGGCGTGTGCGCCGCGAGCGAGGCGGGCTTGCGCGGATTGTTCCCTGATTTAGCGTAATCGGCGCGCGCGATTCCTTCTCCCACTTGTGGGAGAAGGTGGCCCGGCGAAGCCGGGTCGGATGAGGGTCTGATGTGTTCTGATACGAATCCTCATTCGCGTCTTTCGGAATCCGACTGCAGCCTCATGCGCCCTCATCCGACCTCGCTTCGCGAGGCCACCTTCTCCCACGAGTGGGAGAAGGATGCGCAGCGGAGCGATCTCACTTCGACGATTTCAATCCGTAATTTTCAAAACGGGTGATTTCGTTTTCGATTTCTTCCTCTGAAATCAGCGCCGGCTCGCCGGCGATGCGCGCGAGATAATAGAGCCGCGCCAGCGTCTCCAGTTCCACCGCGCGCCACATTGCGCGATCCAATCCTTCGCCGAGCGCGATCATGCCGTGATTGCCGAGCAGCACGCCATGCGCGCGGCCCAATCCTTCGACCGCGAGATCCGAGAGCGCCTGCGTGCCGAAAGGCGCGTAATCGGTGCAGCGAATGCGAGACGTTCGGAAAATCCCGATCATATAATGCACGGGCGGAATATCTCGCCGCAGCGTGGCGAGCGTCGTCGCATAAATAGAATGCGTATGCACGACCGCCTGCACATCCGGCCTGGCGCGTAGGATATCGCGATGCATGCGCCATTCGCTGGAGGGCGCGAGCGGTCCTTGCGACTCGCCGTCGCCCGCGAGCGGCATGCGCGCGATCATCTGCGGGGTCATTGTGGCGTAGGCGATTCCGCTCGGCGTGATCAGCATCGCCTCGCCGTCGCGCACCGATAGATTGCCGGCGGTTCCTTGATTGAGGCCGAGCGCATTCATGCTCCGCGCCGCTTCGACGATCGCCTCTCGCTTGCTCGCATCCGTCATTCCGCCCCTCCGTCTGCGAATGCGCGCCCCTTGCCGAGCGACGCCTCAATCCCTACATCCTCGAGACTCTTTTTCCAGCCGAGGCTCGGATGACACAAGAACAAAATACGAAACCGGCGAGCTGGCACGCGACGACCATCGTTCTGGTGAAAAAGAACGGCAAGACCGTCATCGCGGGCGACGGACAGGTGAGCCTCGGCCAGACCATCGTCAAGGCGAACGCCAAGAAGGTGCGTCGACTCGGCAAGGGCGATGTGATCGCGGGTTTCGCCGGCGCGACGGCGGACGCTTTCACTTTGTTCGAGCGGCTCGAGGGCAAGCTCGAGCAATATCCGGGGCAGCTCACGCGCGCTTGCGTGGAGCTCGCCAAGGACTGGCGCATGGATCGCTATCTGCGCCGGCTCGAGGCGATGATGCTGGTCGCCGATCGCGAGGTGGGGCTGACGCTGACCGGCGCCGGCGACGTGCTGGAGCCGGAAGCCTTCGAGCATGGCTCGGTGGCGGCGATCGGCTCCGGCGGCAATTATGCGCTGGCCGCGGCGCGCGCGCTGCTCGATCAGCCGATAGAGGCGGATGTGATCGCCAAGCGCGCGATGGAGATCGCCGCCGACATCTGCGTCTACACCAATCGCAACATCGTGCTCGAATCGATCTGAGCTTTCCGAGGAACTGATATGGCCGATTTTTCCCCGCGCGAGATCGTCTCGGAGCTCGACCGATTCATCGTCGGACAGAAGGACGCCAAGCGCGCCGTCGCCATCGCGCTGCGCAATCGCTGGCGCAGGCTGCGCCTCGAAGGCACCATGCGCGAAGAGGTGCTGCCCAAGAACATATTGATGATCGGCCCCACCGGCTGCGGCAAGACCGAGATCGCGCGTCGTCTCGCCAAGCTCGCCAATGCGCCCTTCCTCAAGATAGAGGCGACGAAATTCACCGAGGTCGGCTATGTCGGCCGCGATGTCGAGCAGATCGTCCGCGATCTCGTCGAGGTGGCGATCCTGCTGGTGAAGGAGCGCCGGCGCAAGGATGTCGAGGCCAAGGCTCAGCTCGCGGCCGAGGAGCGCGTGCTCGATTCGCTCGTCGGCCCGGCGGCCTCGCCGGCGACGCGCGACTCCTTCCGCAAGAAGCTGCGCGCCGGCGAGCTGGACGATAAGGAGATAGAGGTCGAGCTGGCGCAATCGGGGCCGCAGGTTCCGATGTTCGAGCTGCCGAACATGCCCGGCGCCAGCGTCTCCGCCTTCTCCATCGGCGATATTTTCGGCAAGGCGTTTCAGGGCCGGCCGAAGCGCCGCAAAATGCTGGTCAAGGAGGCGCATGGCCCGCTGCTCGCCGAGGAGAGCGACAAGCTCATCGATCAGGAGGAGAGCGTCCGCGAGGCGATTTCCGAGGTCGAGAATAATGGGATCGTCTTCCTCGACGAGATGGACAAGATCTGCGCCCGCGAGGGCAGGGGCGGGGCCGATGTCTCGCGCGAGGGCGTGCAGCGTGACCTGCTGCCGCTGATCGAAGGCACCACGGTCGCGACCAAGCACGGGCCGGTGAAGACCGACCATGTTCTGTTCATTGCCTCCGGCGCTTTCCATGTCGCCAAGCCCTCTGATCTCCTGCCGGAGCTGCAGGGCCGCCTGCCGATCAGGGTCGAGCTCGCCTCGCTGGACGAGGAGGATTTCCGCCGCATTCTCACCGAGACCGAGGCCTGCCTCACCAAGCAATATGTGGCGCTGCTGGCGACGGAGGGCGTCGCGCTGGAGATCGCGCCTTCGGCGGTGGACGCCATCGCCCGCGTCGCCGTGCAGGTGAATTCCTCGGTGGAGAACATAGGCGCGCGCCGCCTGCAGACCGTCATGGAGCGCGTGCTGGACGAGGTGAGCTTCTCCGCCTCCGATCGCGCCGGCGAGACGGTGACGATCGACGGCGCCTATGTGGAGGAACATATCGGCGACCTCGCCAAGAACCGCGATTTGAGCCGCTTCATTCTCTGACGAGAAAGGGCGAAAAGCGGGCTTGCGGCGCGCGACGGGCTGCACTATACAGCCCTCGCGCTGCAGCGGCGACGCCGCGGTTCGCCCCGCCCTCACCCCAGAGAGGGCGGCGATAAAAGTGGGGCCATAGCTCAGTTGGGAGAGCGCTTCAATGGCATTGAAGAGGTCGTCGGTTCGATTCCGTCTGGCTCCACCAAAGACATCCCGCAGCTCGATCAGCATAAGAGCGCGACCGTTACGGTCCGAAGCTACGGCCAGCTCGGAGCCGATAGCCCCCGCGCAGCGTTGCCAAAGCGAGCGCGGCGCTGATAGCTTCTCGAGGATCGGCGGGACACTAGCTCCTCAGAGAGAGTTCTAGGAACTCGATTCGAAAAGGGTCCGAAGATGCGCGATCTCCTTTGCTTCGCTCACGGCCGAGCTGGCGAGTGGGAGGGCGTTTGCCTCGAATTCGACCTCGCCGTTCAAGGCCGCAGCTTCAATGAGGTTCGGGAAGCCCTCGAGGACGCCGTTCGCGACTATGTCGCCGCGGCGAGCGACGAGGACGAGGCCACGCGCACGAAGCTGCTGAATCGACGCGCGCCGCTATGGGTGTTTCTGTCCTGGACGGCGCGAGTCGTGTGGTCGGCTCGGCGCCATTGGCGCGCCGGCGACGGCGATACCTCGGCGTCCTTCCCCGTGGCCTGTCCGGCGTGACATTCGATGCGTTCATTCGGATATTGGAGCTGAATGGCTTCGCTCTCCATCGTCAGGGAAAGGGCTCACATGCGATCTACCGTGGCGAGGTCGATGGCGAGGTCCGCCTCGTGACGATCGCAGCGCATCGGCTGAGCGACGATATCAAGCCCGGCACGCTGGCGTCGATGATCCGGCAATCAGGTCTGCCCAAGAAGCATTTTCGTTGAACGTCCCAGCTGGAGAGCCGGCCTGATTGTCCAAACGAGGACGACGATCGGCCAATCGCGAAACCCCATGCAGCAGCCTCCAAAACCTCGTCTCCAGCATCTCGACATGCTGCGCGGTCTCTGCGCGCTCGGCGTGGTGGTGAGCCATTTGCGGGCGCTGCTCGTCGTGCCCTATGCCGAGGCGGCGCGACATGGGCTCCTCGACAAATTCCTCTTCACGCTCGGCGGTCTCGGCCATGAATGCGTGATCGCCTTTTTCGCGCTCAGCGGCTTTCTCGTCGGCGGCTCCACTCTCGCGGCGATGCGGGCGGGGCACTTCTCCTGGGCGGATTACGGCGCCGCGCGGCTCTCGCGGCTGTGGACCGTGCTGATTCCCGCGCTGGCGCTCACCGCGCTCTGGGACTTCGCCGGCGCCGCGCTCGGTCCCGCCGGCGCCTATCAGGGCGCGCTGGCGGCGGTGCTGCCGAGCGGGCCGACGCCGGCCGAGCCGGCGAATCACTCGCTCGCGACGCTGCTGGGAAATGTCTTTTTCCTGCAGACGATCGAGACGCCCGTCTTCGGCTCCAACCGGCCGCTGTGGAGCCTCGCCAACGAGGCCTGGTATTATCTCGCCTTTCCGTTGCTCGCCTTCGCCTTTTTCCATCGCGCGCCGCTGGCGCGAGGCCTCTGCGCGGGCGCGGGCCTGCTGACTCTGGCGCTGCTGCCGGCGGAGATCGCACTGCTCGGCCTGCCATGGCTCGCCGGCGCGCTGGCCGCGGATCGCCCGGCGCGCCCTTCGACAGCGCGCGCCATCGGCGGCGCGCTCGCCACTGTGGCGGCGATCGGCGTCGCCCATGCGTGGCGCAATATTTTCGGCGATGTGATTCTCGGCTGCGCCATCGCCTTCTGGCTGCGCGATCTCGCCGCCTTTCGGCCCTTCGGTGGGCTCTATGGCGGCGCGGCGCAGGGGCTCTCGGAAATTTCCTACACGCTCTACGCCGTGCATTTTCCGCTGCTGCTGATGCTGTGGTTCTGGCTGCTGGCGCCCGGCCAGAGCCAGCCGGGCGTCGCCGTCCTCTTGCGAATGGCCGCGCTGATGGCCGTCGCGCTGCTCTATGCGACGGCCGTCTGGTTCCTGTTCGAGCGTCGCACCCATGTGGCGCGCGGCTGGTTGCGAGGGCTCGCGCGCTGGCGGCCGCTCTGAGGTCGAGCGCGCGAGAAGGCGATCAATCCTTGGCGCGGAACGCCACTTTCTGACGCCAGGCGGCTCTGACCTGATCCTTCACCGCATGGGGCAGCGGAACATATTGCAGGGCTTTCGCCGCTTTGTCGCCATGAGCGAAAGCCCAATCGAAGAATTTCAGCAGCGCGGCCGTCCGCTCCGCCTTGGCCGCCGCTTTCGGCGCAACGATGAAGGTCGCCGTGACGAGCGGCCAGCTCTTGTCGCCCGGCATATAGGTCAGATCGACGGCGAAATTATCGGCCGCGGCCCAGTCTGCGTTCGCCGCCGCAGCGGCGAAGCTCTCTTCATTTGGCGCGACATATTTGCCGGCGCGGTTGAGCAGCTTGGCCGGCGCGAGATGATTGGTCGTCACATAGGAATTCTCGGCATAGCCGATCGAGCCCATCGTGCGAGGGACCTCGCCCGACGTGCCGGCGCTGCCATGCACGCCGACGCCGCCTGGCCATTCGAGCGTCATGCCGACGCCCATGCGGGTCTTCCATGTCTCGCTCACCTTGGAGAGATAGCGCGACAGCGCGAAGGTCGTTCCAGAGGCGTTGGAATGATGGATCGGGACGATCAGCAGATCGGGAAGCGCGAGCCCATGATTGAGCGCGACGATGCGCGGATCGTTCCAGCGCGTGATCGCGCCGAGATAGATGTCGGCGATGACCGGCCCGTTGAGCTTCAGCGCATTGGCGCCGACGCCGGGAATATTGACGATGATGTCGAGGCCGCCGACGACGGTCGGAAATTGCAGAAGATCGGCCTCCTCTATCCGCTTTGCTTCCATGGCGACGTCGGAGGCGCCGAAATCGACGGTTCCCGCCGCGGCCTGCTTTTGGCCGACGCCGGAGCCGGTCGCCTGATAATTCACTTGCACGCCGACGCTCGGCTTCGCCTCCTGCGCCCAGCGCGTGTAGATGGGCGCAGCGAATGCGGAGCCCGTTCCAGAGAGCGACGTCTCGGCGCGCGCGGCGTCGAGACAGGAGATGGCGGCGATCGAGATGATGAAAATGCTGCAGGCGTTACGCATGGTCGTTCGTCCTGTTGCGAGAGAAAAGATCGTGAATGTCGCGCGCGTCAGATCACGCGATTGAGCGCGAGCGCGAAAGCGTCGAAATTCCGCAGGCGCGCATTGCTCTCGCGTCTGACGGGTCGATTGAGGAGCAGCGGAACCTGCTGCTCCGAGAGCCCGCCATGCGAGCGCAGCGGCGCGGTCAATCCGCCGAGGTCATGGCTCGTCGCGGATGTGCCGAGCGTGAAGAGACGCTTTGCCAGCACGACGAGATCGCCGACGCGCTCATTGGGCAATTCGAAGCGCGCGCAGGCGGTTCGATTGTCGAGCACATGATCGACGCCTTCGAGAGCGGCCACGCATCGCGTCGCCTCGTCGAGAATAGAGGCGGGCGCCGAGACGGTCGCATAGGAGCCGAGCGCGCCGTGATGCACGACATAAGGATCGGTGATCGGCAGGATCACGCGGCAGGTCCCGGCGCCGAAGCGCATGTCCAGCACGTCTTGCAGAAAGACGATGTTGGGACGGCCGATCGAATCCGTCTTGGCGTTCATGCCATGATCGGCGGTGACGCCGATGACTGCGCCCATCGCGTCGAGCTGCGCGAGATATTTGTCGAGCATCGCATAGAAGGCGTTGGCGACGTGCGTTCCCGGCGCATGCTTGTGCTGCACATAATCCGTCGTCGAGAGATACATGATGTCTGGCCGCATCGTCTTCATCAGCCAGACGCCGGCGGCGAGAACGAATTCCGACAATTCCGCGCTATAGACGGCGGGAAGCGGCAGGCCGACTTTGGCCAGAAGATCATCGACGCCGTTTTGCGCGAGCGTCGCCTCATTGGCCTTTTCTGCGGAGAAGCGAATGCCCTCGAGCCCGCAGCCGAGCAGAGCGCTGAGCTTGTCCTTCGCGGTCACCGTCGCGACCTTGCGTCCGGCCTTGGAGAATTCCGCGAGTATCGTCGGCGCGCGCAGATATTTCGCGTCGTTCATCAGCACTTCGACGCCCTGCTCGGGATCGAAGAAATAATTGCCGCATATGCCGTGAACGCTCGGCGGCGCGCCGGTCACGATGGAGAGATTATTGGGATTGGTGAAAGAGGGCATCACGCAATCGGCGGTGAGCACGGCGCCGCGCTCGCCGAGGCCGGCGAAGAAAGGCGCGACGCCGGCGCGGATCGCCTGATTGATATATTCCTGCTCGCATCCGTCGATGCAGACGACGACGGTCGGCTCGGAGGGCGCGGCGTAGCGCCTTCCGTTGACGGTGATTTCGGCTGTCATTTTCGCGCCCCGCATTCTCTCGTCGCATCATCGGCGACTTCGCTTCGGCGCTGGTTCATCTATCAGTCGGGCATGTCATGTCGAAACGAATAAATCTCACAGAGCCTGTGAGCGGAGCCGACATGCTTCACAAAAGCGTCACATCCGCAGGATGTTCATCGCATGATACGGCCAATGAGACAGTGAGTGACACGAGATGGCGCGCAAGCCGCTACCGCTGAAAATGCTGCAGACGCTCGAGGCCGTGGTGCGGCTCGACGGCGTCTCCAACGCCGCCAGGGAGCTCGGCGTCACGCATGGCGCGGTGAGCCGGCAGATCGCCGCGCTGGAGGAATGGCTCGGGCGCGCCTTGTTCGAGCGTGATCGCGGACGTCTGCGGCCGCTCGACGAAACGCGCGAATTCGTCGCCGTCATCACCGATGGCTTCGAGCGCATGGATGCGGCCATGGGACGCGTCGCGACGGCGCGCCGGCGTCTCAAAGTCTTCGCCCATGCGACTTTCGCGATGCATTGGCTGGTGCCGCGGCTCGAGCAATTCTACGCGCTGCATCCCGATGTGGATGTGCATGTGCAGACGCGTCAGACCGGAGAAGATCCGGCTCTCGCCTTTTTCGACGTCGCGATCATGCGCGGCTCCGAGCAGATCGGCAATTGGGAGTCCTCTTCCGTAATGCAAGAGACGCTCACTCTGCTGACCACCCGTCGCCGAGCGGAGACGCTCGCCGCGCAAGGCGTCGCCGCTCTCCTCGGCGAGACATTCGCCGTCAGCGACACGCGGCCGGGCGAGACCGAGCGATGGCTCGAGGCTGCGCGCCTGCCGCCCCTGCAAAAATGGCGCGTGCGTCGTTTCGGCCATTTTCACACGGCGCTGATGGCGGTTCTCAACGGGCAGGGCGTCGCTGTCGGGCCGATCGAGCTGACAGCGGGACAGAGCGCGGAAGGATCGCTCGCCGCGCCTTTCCCGCAGATCGTCGCGCCCGGGCCGCGCCATGTCGCTTTCATCGATCCGCAATCGGAGAGCTATCCGACGGCGAAGCGTTTCGTGCAGTGGCTCGCCGAAGCCGCCAGCGCCGTGGAGCGTGGCGGCTAATACACGAATTTGGAGGCCGCGCCGCGGCCGCGCGGGGCGGGGCCGCTCTGCGCGCCCGGCTTGCCTTCGACGCCCGGCGCGCCGGCGGCGAGGGCGCTCGCATCCAGGGCGAAGCCTTCGTTCTCGTCTATGAAGCTCGAGCGTCCTTCCACGGATTTCTGCGTCACCGTGCTCGGCGTCACATTTTGTCCGACGGCGGGGCCGGAGGTGCGGCCGCGCTGCGTCATCTGCTGCTCGGCGATGGCCGCGCCGCCGAGGATCAGAAAGAGGCTCGTCGAAACGAGCGCGAGCTTGCGCATGGCGTCTCCTCCTTCGCGAATTCGGTCCGGCCCTTACATCGAACCGGCAGGCCGCGCGGCAAGCGCAGGCGTTTCGCCTCAGCCGAGGCGAAGTCGCAGCGCCATCAGAGCTGCGGCGCAGGCGTTGGAGACATTGAGGCTCTTGATCGGCCCCGGCATGTCGAGCCGCGCGAGAATATCGCAGCGCTCGCGCGTCAAGCGGCGCAGGCCCTTGGCTTCGGCGCCCAGAACCAGCGCCAGCGGCTTGCGCAAAGGGCTCGCCTCCAGCGGCTGCGGGCCTTCCGAATCGAGGCCGACGATCAGAAAATCGCGCTCCGCCAATTGCTCGAGCGCGCGGGCGAGATTGACGACGGAGACGATCGTCACATGCTCGAGCGCCCCCGAGGCGGCCTTGGCGAGCACGCCGGTGAAATCCGGGCTGTGGCGCTCGGTCACGATCAGCGCATCGACGGCGAAGGCGGCTGCCGTGCGCAGAATCGCGCCGACATTATGGGGATCGGTCACTTGATCGAGGATCAGAACGAGGCCGCTCTTTTGCTCTATGTCGGCGATATCCGCCTCCGGCAGCGGGCGCGCTTCCAGCATCAGCCCTTGATGGACGCTCTCCTCGCCGAGCCGTTGCGACAGCGCGCGCGGGTCCACGATCTTCGGCGTGAGGCCGGCGGCGGCGGCGAGCGGCGCGATGCGCTCGGCGGCGTTCTCCGTCGCATAGAGCGCCAGCAATTTGCGCCGGCCGGCGATGAGCGCCTCGCGCACCGCATGGGCGCCATAGAGCACGACGACATCCGCCCCGGGGCGGCGGAAGGGCGTCTCCTCCTTGGGCGGATGGCGCGGGGGCGGGCGGCGGCCGCGGTCCTTGCCGGCGGGCGGGCGGCTCATCGCAGCACCGCCGTTTTCACCCACCAGTCTGCATGTTGGCGGCGGATCACTGCCGCCGCGCGGGCGGCCGCCTGACGGGTCGAGAACAGAGCGAAGCAGGTCGCGCCGGAGCCGGACATTCGCGCGAGCCGGCAGCCCTTGGCGGCCGACAGCACGGCGAGCGCATCGACGATGACCGGCGCGTCCACGCAGGCGGCGTCTTCCATGTCGTTGCGGCCCCGGCGCAGCGCCGCCGCTATCGCCTCCGCGCCCAGCGCCGCCGTGACCTCGGGATGCGGAGCCGCGCCGGTCGTTTCGCCCGGGGCGAGGCCGAGGCGAGCGAAGACGCCGCGCGTCTCCACCGGCGCGCCGGGATTGATGAGCACGGCGGGCAGCGGCGGCAGGCCGAGCGGCGCGCCGATCGTCTCGCCGCGGCCGAGCATGTAGCGCGCGCGAGGGCAAAGGCAGACGGGCACGTCGGAGCCGGTGGCGCGGGCGGCCTCGAGCAGGCGCGGATCATCGGCGGAAAGGCCATTGGCGCGGGCGAGCAGGCGCAGCGCCGCCGCGGCGTCGGAGGAGCCGCCGCCTATGCCGGCCGCGACCGGCAGATATTTGGTGAGATGAAAGGCGCCCAGACGCAGGCCGGGGACGCGCTCGGCGAGACGCTGGGCGGCGCGCAGGACCAGATTATCGGCATCCGAGCCCGCGGCGGCGGCGGTGGGGCCGTCCACGGCCAGCGATAGCGCCTCGCCCGGCTCGAGACGCAGGCTGTCTCCGGCGCCGGAGAAGGCCACGAGGCTCTCGAGCTCGTGATAGCCGTCGGCGCGGCGGCCGAGAATGTGAAGCGTCAGATTGATCTTGGCGGGGGCGCGCGTCGCGAGCATGAATTCCGGTGTCTCGGCCTGTGGAACGGTCCGGGCGCGCCGGAAGCGGGCGACAGATGCGCCGCCCGCGCCGGACCTGTCAAGAACGCGCCGACCTCCAGCTAGACCGCCGATGCGGCCGAAATTCGTCCGCGCCCCGGGCGGCGCCGCTCGCGGATGATGCGCGGCTCTTGACGGCCGTTCGCCGATCATGGGACCTTTTCGGCATGGCGAAGCTATGGGCCAATTCTGGGTGGATGGCGCGCGCGCTCGTGCTGAGCGGGATCGTCGCGCTGTTTCTCGCGCAGGCGGTCGCCATTGCGCAGCCCGACTCGTCGAGTCGCAACGGCTCCTCGGTCGCGGCGACGGATCGGCCCTGCCTCTCCGTCGCAACTCATGACGCCGCCGATACAGACAGTGGTCACGCAGGCGGGCGCCATCATTGCGAGATGTGCCCCACCGCCTGCGGTGGAGCCGCGGCGGACGCCATCATCGCGCCCATCCGGCTCGGCGCTGTTTTGCCCCATGCGCCGCCAGTCATTGCGGCGTCGCGGCCCGTGGAGGCTCCGGCTCTCTTCCGGTCTGGATGGCGCGGCGCGTGGTCGTCGCGCGCGCCGCCGCGCGTCGCCTGATCGCGCCCATCCACGCGACGGTGTTGCGATTCTCCCGCCGCCGTTCCTCCCGCATGCATCCGGACGCCGCGTATGTCGGACAGCAAATTCTTGTCGTTTCGCGAGCTTTTCCTCCGCAACAAGCGCGGCCTGCTCGCTTTTTTGACGCGCCGGGTCGGACGCGAGGAGGCCTCCGATCTGCTGCAGGAGACCTTCGTGCGCGCGCTCCGTCACGACCGTTTCGAGAGCGTCGCGGATTCGACGGCGTTTCTGAAGCAGATCGCAGTCAATCTCACCAGGGATTTCGCCCGTCGGCGCAAGACCGAGACGCGCTATCTCGATTTCGGCGATCCGCCCGTCGAAGCGCCCTCGGAAGCGGCGACGCCGGAAGAATCGCTCGATCGCCGTCACAAGACGCGCATCGTGCTCGAGACGATCGAGGCGCTGCCGCCCCGCTGCCGCGAGGTCTGCCTGCTGGTGATGCACGAAGGCGTCTCCCTGAACGAGGCGGCGCGGCGGCTCGGCATTTCCGAGACGATGGCGCGCCGGCATTTGCGGCTCGCTCTGCTGCGCTGCCGGGCGGCGCTCGATTGATTTTTTTCTCGCCCCCCGTTTCGTTTTCCGTTCCGGCGCGTCCTATGAGACAGCGGCCGGCGGAGGAGCCGCGCCGATCGATGGCCGTGACCAATGACCGACTATAGCGATGGTTTCGATCACGACAGTCCGCGCGTCGCCGCCGTCAATTGGTGGATACGGATGCGGGCCGGCGCGCTATCGGCCGCCGAGAAGGCCGAATTCGACGCTTGGCGGGCGGCCGATCCGGCCAATGCCGTGGCTTTCGACGATATGGCGGAAATGTGTGGCTTCGTGGAGAGCCTCGCGCCCAGCCGGCGAGCGGAGCCGCCTCGCGCCGTCCCCCGCCGCTTCTCGCCGGCTGGCGCAGCGACGATCGCCGCCGCGTTCTGCCTCGCTATAGCGGTGGGCTTCGGCGATCTCGCGAACTGGCTTCGCTCCGACATTTACGCCGGCGTCGGCGACCGCAAGAGCGTGACGTTGGAGGACGGCTCGCGCGTCGATCTGGACGCGAGTTCGGCCATTGCGCTGCATTTCGAGCCCGGCCGTCGGCGGCTCACCCTCCTCGAGGGCGAGGCCTGGTTCCAGGTCGCGCCGGACGCCGCGCGGCCCTTTGTCGTGGAGGCGGCCGGCGGCTCGGTGACGGCGCTCGGCACGGCTTTCGATATCGCAATCGACAAGGGCGAGGCGCGCGTCACCGTCACCGAGCACAGCGTCGCGGTCGCGAGCGGCGGCGAGTCCGTGGTGGTGGAGGAGGGCGCGCAGAGCGCCTTTTCCGCCGCGCGCGCCGCGCGCGCGCCCGAAACGGTCGACGTCAAGCGCGCCACGGCCTGGCGGCGCGGCAGGCTGATCTTCGAGAACAAGCCGCTCGGCGAAGTGCTCGCGGCGCTCGGCCGACACCGGCGCGGCTATGTCTATTGCATCGGCGAAGCGAGCTGCGCGCGGCGCGTGACCGGCGTTTTCGACGCCGAGAATCCGGCCCAGGCGCTGCGCGAGATCGAGGCCTTTCTCGGCCTGCGCGCCATTCACGTCACCGACTATCTGATCCTGCTCCACGGCTGAGGCGTTTCGCCTCGCGCGAAAAAAATTGCTCCGCGACGTTTCGTTTTCCGCATCGAGCGCGTCCAGCAAGACAGGGGCCTTTCAGCGCCCCGAGGCGGACGATCGTTACGGAGACGCGGGGATATGGCGAGGAAGTCGGCGCGCGGCGAGCGGCGAGGAAAAGCGAATATGGGTTCGGCGGTCGCGGCGGCGGCGTTCGGCGCCTTGATGACGGGAGCGGGAGTCTCGGATTCTCCTGCGCAGGCCGCTATTGCGCCGCAGGAGCGTTCGGGAGCGATTTTGGCCTACCGCATTCCCGCTGGCTCGGTGGCTTCGGCGCTGAATGTCATCGCCGATGAGAACGATCTCCACGTGCTCTATGACGCGCGCCTCACCCATGGACGCGTGACGCCGGGGCTTTCCGGCAAATATTCCGTGCGCGAGGCGCTCGGCGCGCTGCTGGCCGGCACCGGCCTCACTTACGAATTTTCGCGCGACGGGCAGGCGGTGTCGATCGTGCTGGCGCAGAATGACGCCGGGACCCAGACCGACGCCAGCGGCGCGACGCCGCTGCCGACGATCGACATTGGCGCGCAGACGAATGGGCGCGGCGACGACGCGCGCGCCCGTCCGGCGCCGGGACCGGGCGATCGCTACACGGGCTATACCGCCGCCAGCGCGGCGGCGACATTGAAGGTCGACACGCCGCTGCTCAAGACGCCGATTTCGGTGCGCTCGGTGACGCGCCAGACGATGGACGATCAGCAGGCGATCTCCGTCGGCGACGCCGTGCTGACCAATGTCTCGGGCGTGACGCCGCTGCCCAATCTTCTCGACATCTACAAGGTGCGCGGCTTTTCTGTCTCGCAGAGCACCTATAAGAACGGGCTGATCGAGCTGCGGTCGCGCTATCTCGACACGGCCAATCTGCAATCCATCGACGTTCTGAAAGGTCCGGCCGCCATGTTGTTCGGCCGCAGCGAGCCGGGCGGACTCATCGACCTCGTGGTGAAACGGCCTCTGGAGACGCCTTATTACTCGATACAGGAGCAGTTGAAATCCTTTGGCGGCACGCGCACGACGATCGATGCGACCGGCCCGCTGACGGCGGACAAATCCCTGCTCTATCGCGTCAACGCCGAATATTACCGCACCGATTCCTATCGCGATTTCGTCACCGATCGCAATGTCTTCGTCGCGCCGACGATCTCCTATCGGCCGATCGAGCAATTCCGCATCAATGTCGATTTCGAATATCAGAACAAGACCTGGGTCGATGATTACCAGCTGCTGCCCGCGGTCTACGATCATCCGGCGAATATTCCCATCAGCCGCTATCTCTCTGCGCCCTATCTCACGACGAATTTGACGAATCACTTCGACAAGAAGCGCATCGCCTATGACTGGACATATGACATCGCCAAAGATTGGAGCCTCACCAATCGGCTGAGCTATACGAGCCTCGGCACGAGGAACGGCAATGTCGCCGGCGCCGCCTTCAATCAGATCACCGGCGTGCTGAACCGAACTTACGTCTATTTCCCTGGCAATACGGACGACACTTTCGCCACCAATCTCGATCTCAAAGGCAAGTTCGAGACCGGGCCCTTGTCGCATTCGATTCTGCTCGGCTTCGACTATTTCAGCAATTATTGGGGCATGAAGAGCCAGATCATCACGCCGATCAGCGCCATAAATATCTATGCGCCCAATTATTACACGCTCGATGCTCCGAAGGGCGGCGGATTTGCGCATTCCGGCGAGCAATGGACCGGCGTCTATGGACAGGACATGATCTCCTTCCTCGACGACAGCGTGCACGTGCTGCTCGGCGGTCGTTATGACTGGAACGCCGTGAGTTCGTCCGGCAGCTACAACGCTAATTGGTGGTCCGCCTACACCGGCTACAAGACGGCGGACACCTCCGCTTTCAGCCCGCGCGTCGGCGTCGTCTATCAGCCGCTGCCCTTCATGTCGGTCTACGGCAATTTCGCTCAGTCCTTCGGCTCCAACAACACGACCAATTACAGCCAGCCGCGACCACCGCAACGCGGCGAAATATGGGAGGCGGGCGCCAAGGCGGAGCTCTTGGACAAGCGGCTGACGCTGACCATGGCCTATTTCGACATCACAAAGACGAATATTCCGACCGCCGATCCGCTCAACTCGACCCTCTCCTATCTGATCGGCAAGGCGCGCAGCCAGGGCTTCGAATTCGATCTCACCGGGCGCATCGACGACAATTGGAGCGTCATCGCAAATTACACGCATGACGATGTGCGCACGCTCGAGGGCTCGTCGGCCAATGCGCTCGCCGTCTACAACGGCCAACTCGCTTCACCCGGCAAGGCGCTGGCCTCGAGCCCGCGCAACTACGGCAATCTCTGGGTGAAATACGACGCCGACGACGCTTTCAAAGGGCTGAGCCTCGGCGCCGGCCTCACGGTGACGGGCAGCGCGCTCGGCGACAACGCCAATTCCTATGTGCTGCCGGGCTATGCGCTGCTCAACGGCATGATCTCCTACACGACGAAGATCGACGATCTCACCGTGACCGCGCAGCTCAATGTGAAGAACATCACCGATACGGTCTATTACTCTGCGTCGCAGGACCGCACCTATATCATGACCGGCGCTCCGCGCAGCTTCCTCGGCTCGCTGCGGGTGGAGTTCTGAGTCTCGCGCCAACGTCGCGCCGAGCCCGTGGCGTTGGAACGATCCCTCTATTGCCGCGCGGCTCTCTGCGCTCCGGGCGGTCCGGGCGGGGGAATCGCTTGAACCTCAGCGCCAGGGTTGGGTTATGGCTCGGAAGAGGTAGTCGTCGTTCCAGGCGGCGGTTTTCTTTTTGATTTTGAGATTGGCCTTATCGGGGATGACCTTGATGAGGTTGAGAGCGGCGTGCTTGATCGTCGCCATGTTGGCGGGCCCGTTCTCGGTGCGAAGACGCATCAGGTCGTCGTGGCCGCGTGGGCGAACTGCTTGGCGGACAATAGCGCCGAGGAGAGATAGTAACGGCGCGCCAACCAGACTGTCGACGGCGCGCCGAAGTGCGCCTCTGCGCGCCGAGCTCCGCGGCCAAGCGATGATCCGGCGGCAATCGATCGCCGGCTCCGAACCGCCCGGTTTCGATCGCCGCCGAAATGGCCGGTTCCGCGGGTCGCCAGAGGGGAGATTCGGGGTCGTCCCCGAACTTCACGCGCGTCTGGCGCTCCGAGAACCGACCATGAAGCGGAGCACACATCATCCTCCGGCGCCCGCGGCGATCAGGACCGCAGCATGTAGATTATTTGCTCGGTGTCGAAGATCGTTCAATCGGGTCGACGATCGATCGGAAATCCGCAGCTGTTTGGCGTCGCTCGCGAGGCCTCGGGGAGAGCGCAGGCGGTTTTTCGACCGAACCAGCGATAGCGATTGCGCGCAATGAGGCGATAGAGCGCATCGGCGACGAAGCGTGGCATCAGCCGTGCGAGAGGGGCGGTGCGCGCCGGTCCGCGCAATTGCCGGGCGAGCGCGAGCAGCGCCTCGGAGTCCTTCATCAGGCGGCCGTTCTCGATGAAGAGGAAGCTCTCGGGCGCATCCGGGTCGATATCCGCCTGTCGCGCCAGAGCGCGCCCTTCCTCGGATTGTATCGCGACGAAGCGGATCGACGGCGTGATCTCATGCGCTATGACATAGCGAACAGTCCAGTCGCAGAGGGCGCAGACGCCGTCATAGACGAAGATCGGCGCATCCTCCAGCGTCTCCGCCAGCGAGCCGGTGTAATGCACGACAGGGCCGACGATCGGAAAGACGACGTCTATGTCGAAGGCGAAGCGCTCGCCCTCGGCGCTCTCGAAACATTCGATCGTCGGCGTCGTCGCTCGCGGCAGCGGGATTTTCAGCAGGCGCCATTCGGACAGCGACCAGCGTAGGCCGGCGGGCGAGGCGGTGAGATCGAAATAGAGATCGAAGGGGCCGAAATGCTCGATCAGGCGCCCGTCGAGCGCCGCCTGCATGACGCTCTCATAGCGCCGCCCGGCGAAATCGCGCCGCCAGAATTCCCGCTTTCCAGAGAGCGGCGTGAAGCGGACGCGCGTCTCGACATTCTCGCCCGGCGCCGGAAGGCCGGCGACAAAGGCGAGCATCGCCGCGCCGAGACCGCGGCCCTGCGCGGAGATTTTCGCGCGGCCGCTGGTGAATATCTCGCGCTCGAGCGTGTGGAAGCGACGGACGGGCGCGGGCAGGAGATCGAAGCGCTCGGCGAGCAGGTCTTGGAACAGAGTGGTCATTTTTATCTCCATTTTTTAAAATTGCGGCTTTGCGACCATCAGCCAGAAGATCGCGATCATGGCGATGAAGGCGGGCCAGCCGAGCGCGAACCACCAGAGGAAATAGGTTCCATAGACCGGCGGCAGCGGCGCGTCTTTCTCGAGACATTGCTCGGCGATGCGCGCCATGCGGATTTGCAGCCATACGACCGGCAGCCAGCAGGCGCCGACGAAGAGATAGAGCGCGATCGCCGCGAGCAGCCAGGGCGTATCGAGCGGCCAGCCCTGATCCAACGCCAGCAGCACGCCGGTGACGGGCTGCACGATGACGGCGGGCGTGGTGAACAGCCAATCGGCGAGCACGACATTTCTGTTGCCGACGACGATGGCGCGCAGATCGCCGCGCAAATTGCTCGCGAGGCCGTGAAAGGCGGTGCCAAGCCCCGTGCCGAACAATATCGTCGAGCTGACGATATGCGCCGTCTTCAGAATGAGAGGATCGAGCATGGGTCAGGCCTCCAATGCGATCATGACGAGGATCGCCGCGGCGATCGGCAAATTCTTGAGCAGCGGCGCGAAAGGATGCAGCCAATAATCGGATGGCAGGCGCGTCGCGATGAGGGTGAAGACCAGCATGGTCGCGAGCTGCGCGGCGCCGGTGAGGGCCGGGCGCCATCGCAGCAGCAACAGCACGCCGAGCAGGAGATCGACCGCCGCGCCGCCATAGAGCGCAAACTCGGCGAGCGCGCCATGGACGCCGATCTCAGCGAGTAGCGCATAGCTTTTCTCCTGCGGATAGAGGCCGAAGGAGAGAAGGCCCGTCGCGACCCACAATAGGCCGAGGCACCAGCGCAGGAGCGGACGCAGGACGAACAGTCGTGCCGCCTGCCTGTCCGGGTCGCAGGCCGGCTCCAGCGCCAGAGCGTCGCGAATGTGGCGCGGTGGCCGATCGAGCGCCGCAGTCATCGGCGCGCAATCGGCGACATTGCCGCGCGAGAGGAGCTTTATCACCTCGCGATTGAGCGGTCCGGTCGAGACGCGTCCGCCGATCGACGCCGCGAGCAGAAAGAGCCGATAGGGCACGCGAAAGAAGCGCGTCGGCTTCAGGCCGAGCCATTCGCGCAACAGCGCGAGCAGCGCATCCGTCGTCATCGGCTCCGGGCCGACGACATCGAGGCGACGCGGCGAAGGCGCGCCGTCCGCGATACGCGCCGCGACTTCGGCGAGATCGCCGACATGCACGGGCTGAAAGCGCCAAGCGCCATCGCCGAAGCTCGGAAGCCGAGGCAGGACGGCGGCGGCGAGCAACCAGCGCGTGCTGGCGCCGCCGCGGCCGACGACGAGCGAGGGACGCAATATGCGCCAATCGAGCCGCGCGCCCGTGGGATCGAGCGCCGCGAGTCGCTCTTCGGCGACCGCCTTGCTGCGCTGATAGAGCGTCTCGCCATCGCTCTCGACGCCGAGCGCCGAGATGTGAATGAGGCGCGCGACGCCAGTCTCGAGGCAGGCGCGAAACAGATTGCACGCGCCCTCCGCATGGACGGCCGCCATGCTATTGGCGCCGTCGTCGCGAACGAGCCCGGCGCAATTGACGACGATCTCGAAGCTCGCGACCTTATCGCGAAGCTGCGCTTCGCTGTCGCGCGCGAGATCGACCTCGCGGCGCGAGGCCGCGACGACTTGATGGCCACGGTCGCGGAGCCGGCCGGCGATATGCCGTCCGATAAAGCCGCTGCCGCCGATGATGAGAATACGAGCCAAGATCGGTCTCCTCGGCAATGGGGCGAAAAAGCTTCGCCTTCGGGAGACCTATGGGCAATGGCGGCGCCACTATGTAACTATCTGTTTTTAAGTCACTCTAATACGTATGCTGTAAACCCTGGAGATAGATATCATTGAACTGCCTATAAACTGAGGATACAGTCGGGCGATGACGCCGAGCCTGCTGTTCACCCTCTCCATCTCGACGACCTTCCTGTCGAGCGCCGCGCTTTCGACGTTTCTCCTGGCGCGGGCGGGTGCGGCGCCGGGCGCGAAGCAGCTCGCGGCCTTCGTCGTGATCGTCGGGCTTTTCGCCCTCGGCTTGATCCTGCCCGAGCGCATCGGCGCGGTTGCCATGGCGCTGGCGCCGCTGGGCTCGGCGATAGCGGTCGATTTCGCGATCCGGCTGACGGGGCAGGGCGCGCGCACGCTTCCGATCGTCCACGCGCTCGGCGCCGGCGCGACCCTATTGCTTTTCATCTTCGGCGCCGGCGCCTTTTTCGAAGCACACGCTGGTCTGCGCGGTTTTCGCTATGAGGGCGTCGGCCTCGTCGGCGTGGCTGTCGCGATCGGCCTCGCGGCCTATGGCAATGGGCTGATGGCCTTCGCCCTGCGCCGCGCCGAGGGCAAGCGCCGACGCGAGATCGCCATTGTTCTCGTCTCCTCGCTCGTCGGCCTGTCGACGGTCGTTTCTTTCGCGCCGCCCTTGTTCGGCGTGTTGGTCGCGCCCTGGTCCATTCTCGCTCTGCCGATCTATCCGGCGCTGCTCGTCTACGGAATATTGCGCTATGAGCTGATGGCCGCCAATGTCTGGGCGCGTCGCGCCGCCGCCTATGCGCTCGTGCTGCTTCTCGCCGCCGCCGTGGCCGGATTGCTCGCCGCGGCGCCTTTGAGCTTCGTCGCTCCGTCGATGGATTTCGCGTCCCTTTGGCTCCTCGTCGTCACGGCCATGGCGCTGGCCTTTGCTTTCGGCGAGCCCATTCGCCGCGCGGCGGATCGGCTCGTCTACGCAGGCCCGGAGATTTTCGCCGAGACCATGGCGCAATGGCGCAGCGAGCTCGCCAGCGCGGACACGACCACTGAGGCGATCGAGATCGCGCGCGCGCAATTGCGCGCGGCGATGCGCCCGTCGGTCGAGGCGACTCTTTCCAACGAAGGGCCCGAGCCGGCGATACGCTGTGACAATACGGGCGACAAATGGGCCGCCAGGCTCACAGGTTTCGAGGATTCGCCGCCGGGCGCGCGCCGCCTCGCCATCGTCTACGCCGATGTTCTGACGCAGAGCCTCGACGATATCGATCGCCGAAGAAGCCGCGCCGAGAGCCAGCGGCTCGCCGAGCTCGGAATGCTCGCCTCGACGATTGCGCATGATCTGCGCAATCCGCTCAACATCGTGAATATGGCGGCCGCGGCCGCGCCGGCGGAGACGCGCGCCGAGATCATAGAGCAGACGCGGCGCATGAATCGTCTCGTCGCCGATTTGCTCGACTACGCCAAGCCCTGGAAGATCGAGCCGGCGGATATCGATTTCGCCGCGACATTCGGCGATATCGAGATCGACATCGCGAACGATGCGCATTTGCGCGCCGATCCGTTCCGCTTCGCTCAAGCGATAGACAATCTCATCGCCAATGCGCGCGCCGCCGGCGGCCGCGTCGCCATCTTCGTCGAGGCGACGCCCGAGGCGATATTCGTTAATGTCTGCGACGATGGTCCCGGCGTGCCGGAGGAAATCAAGGACCGCGTGTTTCAGCCCTTCGTCTCGCGCTCCGGCGAAGGCACGGGGCTCGGCCTCGCCATTGTCGCCAAGATCATGGCCGCGCATGGCGGCTCCGTGGCGCTCGGCGCGCGCGAGGGCTTCTCCACCTGCGTCACTCTGAGGTTTCCGGCGTGAGTGGCGAGACCATTCTCATCGTCGATGACGAACTCGCTTTCGCGCGCGTCGCCGGCGCTTTTCTGACGCGCGAAGGTTATCATGTGGTGACGGCGAAGGACGCAGCTTCTGCGCGCGAAACCTTCGCGCAGGCGCGGCCCGATCTCGTGCTTCTCGATCTCGTCATGCCGCCCGAGCGCACGCCAGAGGCGGGCCTGTCGCTGCTGCCGGAGTTTTCGAGCGCTGTCACCGTCGTGCTCACGGCGCATAGCGAGCATGAGCTGGCGCTGCGCGCCGTCGCGCTCGGCGCATGGGATTTTCTCGCCAAGCCTGTGGAGCCGGAGCTGTTGCGCTTCTGCGCCCAGCGCGCGCTCGCCAAAGCGGCGCTGGAGCGCGAGAACGCGCGGCTGCGCGCGGAGACGGCGGGCGATGGGCTGATCGGCAATGGTCCTTCCATGGCGCATGTGAAGGATATGATCCGCCGCATCGGCCCGGCCGAGCTTCCCGTAATGATCCTCGGCCCGACCGGCTCCGGCAAGGAGCTGGTCGCTCATGCGCTGCATAGAGCGAGCGCGCGTCACGGGCCTTTCGTTTCCATTCATTGTGGCGCGATTCCTGCCGAGCTGATCGAGAGCGAGCTGTTCGGCCATCTCAAAGGCGCCTTCACCGGCGCCCATGCCGATCGCCCCGGCCTCGTCGCGACGGCGCGTGGCGGCACGCTATTTCTCGACGAGATCGGCGAGGCGCCGCTTCCCTGCCAAGTGAAGCTGCTGCGCTTCCTGCAAGAAGGTACCTATACGCCCGTCGGCGGACGCGAGGCGCGCCGCGCCGACGTGCGCATCGTCAGCGCGACGCATCGCGATCTCGAAGCGATGATCGCTTCCGGCGGCTTTCGCGAGGATCTCTATTACCGCCTGCGCGGCGTCATCATTCGCTCGCCCGCGCTGGACGAGCGGCGCGAGGATTTGGGCCTCCTCGCCGCGCATTTTCTCGGCCGAGCGGCGAAGAAGCGCAAATTGGGTTTTTCCCAGGACGCTCTCGCTTGGCTCGTCGCACAATCCTGGCCCGGCAATGTTCGCGAGCTGAAAGCGACGATCGAATGCGCCGCCGCGCTCGCCGATCCGCGATCATCGACGATTTCCGCCGAGGATTTGACTTTCGCGCGCGGCGGCGGAGTTCGACTCGCGGCGGAAGCTGTCGCGGAAACGCTTCCCGAAGCGCAGGAGAAATTGGAGCGCCGCATGATCGGCGCCGCGCTCGCCGCCACCGAGCACAATCACAGCGCCGCCGCCCGCCGTCTCGGCGTTTCCCGCGTCGGGTTGTTGAAGATGATGGCGAGGCTCGGGTTGCGATAAATGATCCATGCAATAGAATTCGACGAGCTACGGCAAAGAAGCTATTGGCCAGCGTCCGATCGACACGGGCGGTTTGTCGCTCTCGAGGCGCCGACCGATCGCCGGCCGGATGGAGAGCTCGACGGACGTCTGACGGGACGATCCGATCCATTGGTCGTCGAGGCGACCGTCGAAGACGGCGCGATACGTCTTCTGCCCTTGTCGCTTCTGGGCGCGACGATCACGACGCTCGATTTCATCGATTTTGAACAGTCGGGTCGACGGATCGGCATGGTCGAGCGCGCGAAAGGCCTGCTCGTGCGACGCAAGACCCGCATACGGCGCTTTTCATTGTCGCCGCCGAGCCGAGCCGGACGACGGGCGCCGGCCGATTCGAAATTGGAGCCTCCGGCAATCCCGGCGCGTGTGTGGATGCCCTCGCTTTTGCAAGGTGATTTTCTCGGCGACTACTCGGCTCGGCGCCTCTATCGGTCGTGTATCGGGCCTCTCATCGTGGCCTGAAGTGCGCCTTCAGAGAGCTTGGTTTGCTCGAGCGCCGGGACTGGTTTTCCCCATTCTGAACATTGAAGTCCTTGCCGCATATGTCGTCGTTCGATCTCCTCGCCGACGAGGTCGAGCTCGAGGATGTCTACGAGACCGAGCGGCAACTGCTCTATGTCGCTGCGACGCGCGCGCGGGACCGGCTGCTGATCAGCGGCGTTGCGCCGGGCTCGGAGTTCCTGCGGGATTTCACGTGATTATCACGACTCTGGACACCCACTACAGCATGACCACATCCGCCGCATCCCGAAGCGTGTCTCTCGCTATATCGGCGACATGGCGGTGATGGGTGAAGAGGATCGCTTGACGCGCGCGGCCGAATTCGGCGAGCAGGCCGAGCGCGCAGGCGACGCGCGCTTCGTCGAAGCTCGCCAGCAGATCGTCGCCGATGAAGGGCAGGGGCTGCGCTTCGCGCAGCTCGAGCAGAGAGAGGCGCAGCGACAAGAATAATTGGTCGCGCGCGCCCTCGCTCATTCCGGCGACCGGCACGCGCACGCCGTCTGGGCGTAGCCCCGCCAAGGTCGGCGCGTCGCCCTCGTCATAATCGACGCAGAGTCCCGTGAAGGCGCCGGCCGTCGCCAGCGCGAACAAGGCGGAGGCGCGCAGGATCAGCGGGTCCTGCACTGCGGCGCGATGGCGCTCTATGGCCCGCGCGGCGAGGCGGGCGGCGGCGGCGCGCGTGATCCAGCGCTCCGACACGCTCAGCAGTTCCGCGCCGGCCTCGGCTTTCTCATGCGCGGCGGCTTCCGCGTCCCGTCCTGCGGCCAGTCGCTCGCGCGTCGCCTCCGCCTCGTGCCGAAGCTTCGCGGCCGCTTCTATATCGGCGAGGAGCTGGCTTTGATCGACGCTCAGGCGCTCGATCTCCGTCGGCAGCAGATCGGCGTCGAGACCGTCTTGCTCGGCGCGCAGCGTCTCTTCGTCATAGCCGTCGCCGATCTCGACGAGATCGCGGCGAATGATTTCGATCTCTTTCGCCACTTCTTGCCGTCGCTCGAGACGCGGCAGCGCAGTGGCGAGGGAGGTAGAAGCGTCGAGGCCGAGCGCGAGGCGCGCCCGCTCCAGAATCGTGTCGATCCTGGCCTTCTGCGTCATCAGCGAGGCGCGCGCGACTTCGCGCTTGTCGATCGCCGCCGTCAGCGCGTCGCGACGGCTGTGCATCTTGCGCGCCGTTTCGAGACGCGCGATGATGGCGTCGAGAGCCGCCAGCGGCGCGCTGCTGTCGATATCCGGCGTCGTCGCCGCGACCAGGCGAGCGACATCGGCGGCGAAAGCCGCCATATCCTCCTCCATTCGGGAGATGCGGCGGCTCAATTCCTCGAAATCTTTCTTTTGCACGGGCACGTCGCGCCAGATCGCCAGCGCCGCCTCTGCCTCGGCGATCGTCGCATCGGCGGCGAGCCCGATCGCGCTCATCCGCGCCGGCCATTGCGCGCGCGCCGTCTCGCGCGTCTCGAGCGCGCGCGCTTTCGCGGCTTCGCGTCGCTCGACCTCCTCCTCCGCATGCTGTCGGCGTATGGCGCGTTCGCGCGCCCCGGTCCAGAGTCGTTGCAGGCGCGCGAGTCGGCCGGCCGCATCCTTGTGCAGCAGCTCGATCGGCATGGACGGATCGTCGACGCCGCCGAGGTCCAGAACGAGCCGCGCCAATGCGCCGCGATGCGCCGCGAGCTTGCTCTCGATCGCCGCCGCCTCGCATCCGCGATCCGAGAGACGTCGTCGCCGCTCCGTCAATTCGCCGATTTGCGTTATCCAATGCGCCATCGCCGCGGGCGCGCGCGGGACGACGCCGCTGCGGCTCCACAATTTTATCCAGGCGGCATGGGCCGCTGATTTTCGCTCGTCGAGCGCCGCCTGCGCTTCCAGCAGATCGC
Source organism: Methylosinus sp. C49 (assembly GCF_009936375.1). Classification (GTDB taxonomy): domain Bacteria; phylum Pseudomonadota; class Alphaproteobacteria; order Rhizobiales; family Beijerinckiaceae; genus Methylosinus. Next base: position 2,144,634 of record NZ_AP022332.1, read on the forward strand.
TGAGCTTGCTCTGCTCTTGCGCGCGCCGCTCGCGCGCGGTCTCGAGACGCGAGGCGCGGTCGGCGTCGGAGAGGAGAACATCGGTCACTGTGTCGATTTCGCGCGTCTCGGCGCGCAGCTTGCCAAAATTCTCGAGGCGCTCGGACGGCGCGCTGTCGAGAGAGGATTCGAGCGCCATGGCGGCGGCGTCGCGGCGGGCGCGAGCGGCGAGCAGATCGTCTCTTGTCGCCGCCGCCCCGGCGCGCGAATGCCGCTCGATCTCGCTTTCGATCGCGGCGAGCGTCGCGCGCGAGGCCGCAATGTCGGCGGTCGAGCGCTTCTCTTTCTCGGCAATGTCCGCCGCCGTGGCGCGCGCCGTCTCTATCGCGCCCTCGTCCGGCAGCGGGCGGCGCGCCAGCTCGTCCAGCGCATTCGCCGGCGGGTCGAGACGCGCCGCATCTTCCGCGATGCGCGCCTCCTCGAGCGCGTCCTGCGCGCGGTCGCGGCGCAGCCGATCGGCGTCGCCAGCGACTTCGGCGAAGGCTTCGAGACGCCGCGAGAACGGCTCTGGATCGGCGACATAGGTTCCGTTCTCTTCGGCGCCTTCCAGCTCGCGCTGCTTCTGCCGCGCGCGCTCCAACTCGCCCAGCGCATCGGCGCAGCGCTCCTCGGCGCGCCGGCGGTCGTCGACGGCCTCGCGCGCGGCGGCCAGGGCGGGGTCGGTCGGCATGCGCGCGAGGAGCTGCTCGAAGGAGGCGAAGCCGAGCCGGCGCGCGGTTTCGGTCAGCGCGTCGCCGGCGATGCGCTGCTCGCTTTGGCGCTTGGGCAGATCGGACTGCGCCTTGCGCACGGCGCCGAGCCGCTCGCGCAGCTTCTGCGCTTCGGCGTCTTGCGCCAGCAGCGTCTCGTCCACGGCGAGGGCGGCGATCGTCGCCCGATCCTCGGCGTCGTCGGCGGCATAGGCGGCGAGCTTTTCGTCGAGCGTTTCGGCGTCCTTCCAGGCCGCGCGCCAGCGCGCCGTCTCTTCGGCGGCGACCGGCGGGAGGTCGGCGAAATCCGCCAATTCCTCGCTCGTGGCGGCGAGGCGCAGCAGGCGCGGCCGGGTGCGCGTCGCGCGCCGGCGAAGGGCGAGGGCGCGGCCGATCTCCTCATGCGCGCCGCGCAAATCGTCGCATTTGCGCCGGGCCTCCTCGACCGCCTCGTCGGCGGCCTTCAGAGCGTCCGCCGTGACGATGGCGTCGCGCAGGAGCTTCTCCGCATTGTCGAAGCGAGCGTCGGCGATATAAAATTCCTTCGAGGCGGCGCGGCGCGCTCCGAACAGCGCTTCCGCCTCGGCGTCGAGCCGGGCGCGCAGCCGCGACAGGGCGGAAAGCTGCGCGGAGGAGGCGGCGAGCGTCTCCGCCAGACGGCCGCCCGCCTTCAGCAATTCCTGGCCTCCCTCGCGCAGCGCGCGGGCGGTGAGGCCGAATTCGGCGAAGAAGCTCTCGCGCGTCGCGGCGCCGAGCAGCGGCGTCAGCAGATCGTCGTCGAGCGGCTTGCCGGCCTCGTCGAGAAGCGTGTTCTTGTCGCCCTTGCGGCGCCTAAAGCTCAGCGCAGCGCCGCCAGCGAGACGCAGACGCGCGCCGATCCGCAGCGTCCGGCTCTCATGCAGAAAATCATAGGCGGTGCGCTTGCCGAAGCCGAACAGAAGATCGCCTATGCCGGAGAGCGCCGAGGTCTTGCCCGCCTCATTGGCGCCGAGCACGATATGCAGCCGCGCGTCCGGCCGGAATGTCAGCGCGCGGTCGGTGAAGGCGGCATAGCGCTCGAAACGCAGCTCCTCGATCCTCACGCGGCGTCCTCCCGCTCGAGCGCGCCCAGCAGAAGATCGCGGGCGGTCTCGGCGAGACGCGCCAGCGCCGCCGGATCAGCCTGAAATTCGGCGCGCAGGCCGCGCGGCAGCTTGTCGCCCAAAAGCTCCGCCAGCTCGGCCAGCGTCGCCTCGAAGCCGGGGTCGGCGGCGGCCTCGCGCAGCAGCGTCTCGAGGTCGAGCGCGTCCGGCGCGGCGGGCGCTCGCGCGCGGGCAGGCGGGCGCGTCGCAATCTCCAGCCTTTCGACCCAGCAATCCTCGGCGAGGCGGAAGCCGAGCGCGCGCGCCTCCTGCTCCAGCGTCTCGCGCCCCGCGACGAGGCGCTCGTGCAGCGGCGTCGCGCCGACGAGCCGGATGCGGGCGGCGAGCGGCCGCGCCGCGGCCTGCGCATGAACAGCGCCGAGCCGCGCCTCTATGCGGGCGAGCGCCGCGGCCTCGTCGGCGCAATCGTCGATCTCGACGCACTCATGCGCCCAGCGGGCGGCGTCGAGCGAGACCGGCGTCGCCTCGACGATGCGTCCGTCGTCGACGGTGATCCGCATCGCGCCCTTCGCGCCCGTCTCCTTGACGCTGCGGCCCTGAATATTGCCGGGATAGACGATCCATGGATCGCGCGCGACGATCTCCGCCGCATGGACATGGCCGAGCGCCCAATAATCATAGCCGAAGCGTGCGAGATCCTCGACCGTGCAGGGCGCATAGGCGGCGTGGCCGCGCGAGCCGTCGAGCGCCGTATGCAGAACGCCGATGTTGAGCCAGCCCTCGCGCCGCTCGGGATAGCTCGCGACGAAGGCGCCGTCGACGAGACGCGTGCCGAAGCTGCGGCCATGCAGAGCGACGCGCCGCTGCTCGACGAGCAGCGTCTCCGCGCGCGCCGAGGAGAAGATTCGCACGCTCGGCGGATAGGGCAGGGACTTCGACATGAGGCTGTCGGCGTCGTGATTGCCCTTGACGATGAAGGTCGGAATTCCTTTGCGGTCGAGCCGGCCGAGCGCGCGCGCGAAGAAGAGGCCGGTGGTCACATCCTTCCAATCGCCGTCGAAAATATCTCCCGAGATCACGACGAAAGCGGCGTCGGCCGAGATCGCCTCGTCGATCAGCGCCTCGACGGCGCGCCGCCCGGCCTGGGCGAAGCGCGCCGCGACGGCCGGGTCCTTGACGCCGAGACCGGCGAGCGGGCTGTCGATATGGAGGTCGGCCGCGTGGAGGAAACAGAACCGCATGAGGAAAAATCTCAGATCTGGGAGTCGGGTCGAACCAGGAACGCCTTTGTGGCGCAGACGAATCCGCCCCCGGCGCCATCATCGTAGCCGATCTGCTCGAATGCGTCACACAGGGCGCGGCACGACCTGACGGAGCGGCGCACGTCGGAAATGTCTGCTGCTCACAGCATAAGAGCTTTGGGAATGAATAGAACGTCGCTCGTGTTCGGCTCCACAGCGACCTGACCACGCGATGACCGTAAGGAGATCACACATGGCTATCAAAGGGACTATCACGTCTCCGCGCTGAGCGGAATCCATCCAGAACGGCTGCGGCTTGCGCTTCGGCCCCTGCGCAACGCGAGGGTCCAAACACCTCGGTCGTCTCGACCCGATCTGCGTCCAGCCTGCATCCGATCCGTCGCCGACGCGACACGCCAGTCCGGCGATCACCGGATGCGACGCCGCGGGTCTTTTTGTGGCCGTCGCTCGCGAATAGCTCCCTTTCCACCTTCGCGCTCTGCCGCTCCGCACGCCTGCCGCCTATCTTCTCCTCAACGACGATTGGGCGGATGTCGTCATGGCGCGTGCGGGCGAGACGCTCGATGTGCGCAATCGTCTCGCTCATCACATGCGGGACCGCGAATTCGCTTGGTGCACGCGCGCGGCCATCATCTATGGCCCAGCGGTGGACAAGCGGATCGCTCACGCGTTGCAGTATTTTTTGCACAGCCATCTCATCGCCGCCGGACGCTGCGACGTCATGTCTGGCGTGGACGCCAATCCTCCGTCGAGGACGGCTTTCCAGGCCGCGTTGCCGTTGTTCGAGCGAGCGCGTCTCTATCTCTCGGTGGCGGGCGTCGATCTCCTCGAGGAGAGGACCGTCCACGACTCCGAGCGCGCCATTGAGCCTAACGACCTCGACGGATTCGTGACGCCCTTCGATGCGGGCCGCGTCTGGATCCTGAGAGACATGGGCTATAGAGCCGCCGTCGCCGAAGCGGGCGGGCGTTGGGCTGTTCTCGCCGGATCGGAAATCCGCGCCCAGGCGCAGCCGCGCGACATTCGCGTCCGCGAGGAGCTCGCGCACGACCGTGCGCTCGAACCGGTGCACGGCCGGCCGGACGTCCGTGTTCTGTCGAGAGACGTCCCCGTCCGGTCGCTCGACGACGCCGGCAAGCTCGTGTTGGGCAGCCCGCGCAGCGTGACGCGCGCGTGGGAAGAGATCCGCCTCGACGCGCGCTCCGCTTTCCGAGCCTGACGCAACCCCGCAATTCTATCGCGTGCGGCCGCGGCGAGCCATCACCTCGGGGCCTCGCTCGCCGGCGTCGATCTCGTTCCTGCGGCGAGCCTCGCGCCTGGCGCCACTCCCGCGCAGGCCGCGCAATGGGCCGACGACACGCTGCGCCTAGCCCGCGACGCTGGGCGCGCGCCGACGCTCGACGACCTGCTGCGTGTGATCGCGCCGCCCGATCATCGCTCGCCCGCTGACCGGCGCGTCGCCGCCGTCCACGAGGCCGGGCATTGCGTCGCCTATCGCGAGGCCGGGCTGACCATCGCCTCGACGTCGATCGTCGCGCGCGGCGACTCCGGCGGGGAGCCGCGCCGCCGGGCGTCCCTCGATGTTCCCGACGCGCGCCGATCTCGACGCCGGCGTCGTGATCTTACTCGCGGGACGTTCCGCCGAGGAGGTCGTCCTCGGCGCGGCGTCCACCGGCGCCGTGGTCGATCTGGCAGTCGCGACGCGCGCGCTGGCCGACGGACACGGCTCCCACGGGCTGGGCGACACGCTGCGGCACCGGCCCGACGCGGCGGCGTCCCTGTCCTTCGACCACGCGTTGCGCGCCGCCGTGGACGCGGATCTCGCCCGGCTGCACGCCCGCGCGCTCGACCTGATCCGCCACCGCCGCGCCGACGTCGAGCGCATCGCCGACGCACTGCTCGACCGTCGCTTCCTGATTGGGGACGACATCGCCGCTCTGCTGGAGCGGACGGTCCGCAACGGCGGCGCGAAAAGCAGGGCGAAGAACGCCAAGGCGGGGCTCGAGGATTCGCGCAAGGAATGCATGAGCCCGGGATGCCGACTTGCTCCACGACGTCGTCGCGCGCCTGTTGACAGTCCGCGGCCGAGTCTAACGCGCCGCCGCGAGCCCAGCACGCTGTTGCGGTCGCGGTCCTCGATGAGGCGGAGAGGCGCGCTGGTATGGCACGCGTTTCCGATGGGATCCTGCGATTCCCGCGGGGCGCGCGACGGGAGAAGGACAATCATTCCCCTCTGGTTTATGATGCAAAGCCTACTTGGCGCGACCCATCTGCTGTGGCCGGAAGGCGCCATAAGGGGACATTCGACCTGGACCCTGCGAAGGTCCGGTGTCCCTGGATTTCGCGGACCTTCGCTACTGCGATCCTCTCCGTCGTTTGATCAAAACTCCAGCCGCAGCGAGCCGAGGAAGGTGCGCGGCACACCGGTCAGTATCGTGTAACGATCGGCGGCTGTCTGATAATAGGTCGCGTCGCCGATATTCTTGACGTTCAGCTGGCCCGTCACCGTATAGCCCGCGATCTTCGTGCTGTAGGCGATCATGCCGTTGACCAGTGTGTATCCGGGCAGAACGAAGGAGTTCGCATTGTCGCCGAGCGCGCTTTCGACGACGGTGAGACCGCCGCCGAGACTCCAACCGCTCCATTCTCCATCGGCGTCGTATTTCACCCAGAGATTGCCGTAGTTGCGTGGACTGCCCGGCAGCTTCGAACCGGCGATGGCGAGCTGCGTCGTGATGAGCGTCATTGGATTGTAGGAGTTCGCGCCCTCGACGGTTCGCACATCGTCATGCGTATAATTGGCGATGACGCTCCAATTGTCGTTTATGCGGCCGTTAAGGTCGAATTCGAAGCCTTGGCTGCGCGCCTTGCCGATCAGCAGCGTGTTGTTGGCGTTGGTCGGATCGGTATAAGGAACATTGGTCTTGAAAATGTCGAAGTATGACATGGTCAAGGTGAGGCGCTTGTCGAGAAGCTCGGCCTTCAGCCCGCCTTCGTACATCTCGCCTTTCTGCGGCGCGAGCGGAACTCCGACGCGCGTCGAATTGGCCACGCCGAAAGATTGCGTGAAATTGCCGTAGAGCGAGAGCCATGGCTGCGGCTGATAGACGATGCCGACACGCGGGCTGAACGCGGTATTGTATGTGCTCACATAGCTCGCCAGCGCGCCGACATAGGATTTGAGATTCTTATTGTTGCTCGTCTCCGCCCAATCGAAGCGTCCTCCCAGCAATAGGTGAACCGTGTCGTCGAAGAAGGAGAGCATGTCCTGGCCGTAAATGCCCGTCCATTTCTGACCGGACTTGCTGTAAACGGGATTGCTATAGGGATTCTCGATCTGCCATGAGTTCGGCGCGTAAATGTTGATGGAGCTCAGTATCGGCTGATATTGCAAATTGATCGGGAGATAATTCTTGAGCGCGTCGAGCCCGAGCAAGATCGAATGGCCGACCGGTCCAGTTTCGAATTTGCCTTTCAGATCGAGATTGGTCGCGAAAGTCTGGTCGACTGTGCCCGGAACGACGAAGGCATAGCGGCTGAGCACTCCCGTCGACTGATCGAATCCCAAAGGCGCGATATTCACGTTTCTCGTCGCCATGCTGGTGTAGCTTAGCCGATTGGTCAAACTCCAGCCGGGCAGGAATTCATAGCTCATGTCATAGGCGATGCGCTTGCGCTCGACGTGGTCCGGCATACCGCTCATGAGCGAGGCCGAAGACAGATAGCGGCCGACGGGAATATTGGCCGGGGCGCCGCCGACGGCCGGAAGGATGAAATAATCGTCGACCCAGGTCCTGTTCTGATATTCGAAATCGACATTGATGCGGAACTGCTCGACAGGATGATAGCTGATCGTCGGAGCAACGAAGAAATTTCGGTCCGTCACGAAATTTCGATAGGAGTCGGTGCGAAAAAAAGTGCCGTTGACGCGATACAGCAGAGATTTATCTTCGGTCAGTGGCCCGGTGGCGTCGATCGTCGTCCGTGTTCCGCTATAGGACGTCACCTGCTCCTGAACGGAGTAGTATGGCGTCGCCAGCGGCCGCTTGACCACGAGATCGATAATGCCGCCCGGCTCGCCTCTGCCGAATTCCATCGCCGCAGGGCCTTTCAGCACTTCGATCGACTGGAGATTGGTCGTGTCGAGGTTGCGCACCCGATATTCCATCAGGCCGTTCTTGTACATATTGCCGAGCACGTTGAAGAAGCCGCGAACCTTGAACACGTCGAGCTGCGCGGTCGAGGGCGTGACGCCGCTGACGTTGGTGAAAAGCGCATCGCCGACCGAGATCGCCTGCTGATCGTCCATCGCTTGGCGCGTCACGACGCCGACCGAGATCGGCGTCTTCATCAGTGGCGCGTCGAATTTCAATGTAGTCGGCGCGCTTTCCGCGCGATAGCCGGTGCGCCTGTCTCCGGGGCCCTGGCCGAGGCCCGGCTGTTCGGTTGCTTGGGGCTGTCTCCCTTCGGCGCCGATGTCGATCGCCGGCAGCGGCGTCGCGCCGCTCGCGTCGTTCCGCGTTTCTGTGTCGTTCTGCGCCAGCACGATCGAAACGGCCTTCTCGCCGGGCGCGAGCGTGTAGGAGAGGCCGGTGCCCGACAAAAGCCTCGCGAGCCCTTCGTTGATCGTGGCGGCGCCGTCGAGGCCCGCGGTCGTCTTGTCTCTCGTCAACTCGGAGTCATAGACCAATATCGCGCCGCTCTTCTCGGCGAAGCGGCGCAGCGCCGTAGCGACGGGCCCGGGCGGAATTTCATAATTTTTCGTCTCGAGCGCCGCCCAGGCGGGCGACGCATCCAGCGCCAGAGCGCCGACGCCAGGGCCAAGCACGAGCAGTCCGAAGGCCGCCGCGGCTCCAAGCGGCTCATGCTTCTTTTTCATTTTGCGTCGCCTCCCGTCGCATCATTCGGAGGCGGGTAAAAAAAGCGCCTCTAATGATTCAGACAATCGGCGCGGCCGATTGTTGACGTCGGGTCGCGATGAATTTGCGCGCTGTTGCGACCACAGGCGACAGACGACGGTTCAGTTCCATAAAATTATTATGTAGTTTCCTAGATATGCCGCTCTTATGCCGAGCGACAGCTCGATCGCGCGAATGGACTCCAGGGGCTCCGATGTCCGGAACAGGCCGTTGATCTTTCGGTCGCGGATCGACGGGGTCATGATGAGGATACGGCCGTGGAAATGTCGGTTGACGGCGGCGACGACATCGGCGAGCGGCTTGTCGTGGAAGATGAGATATCCGCGCCGCCACGCCGCTTCGTCCTCGACATCCGCGGGATGCGCGGCCTGGGCGGGAAGATCAGGGCTGTAGGACAATTGCTGTCCTTCCTCGACGATCGCTGTCCGCCCCGCGGCGGCGACAGTGACCTTATGCTCGGTGACCGAGATCTGCGCCCTTCCTGCGCTCATCGCAATATCGAAGCTGGTTCCCAGGGCCGTCGTCGTCCCTCCTGCCGCTTCGACGACGAATGGCCGGACCGGATCGCTCGCCACGGCAAACCAGGCCTCGCCCTTCAGAAGCGTGAGACGCCGTCGGTCGCCGGAATAATGTTCGACGATCGCCGTATCGGCGTTGAGCTCTATCCGCGATCCGTCCTCTAGCGTCACGGTCTTCAGTTCTCCGACGCCTGTGGAGAAATCCGCTCGCCAGAAGATTACGAGATCATTCCCGAAATAGACGAGGAACAGGATTGCGGAGAGAGAGGCCGCCACCAGCGGCCAGCGCGGCCGTCGGGACGCCGCCGCGGCGGCCGGGATCGAGACGCCTTTCAAATCTCGCCATAGGGAGAAAGCCTTTTCGAAGGCGGCGCGGTTGGCTTCATCCGCCGAGAGCCATGCGTCGAAGGCGTCGCGATCCGCGCGCGTCATCGCTCCGGTTCTGATTCGCGACAGCCAATCGATCGCGGCCTCGCGCCGCTGCTGGTCTCCGGAAGGCGACGGGTCGCTACGCATTCAGGCTTCCTCCCGAAGAGCCGATCGAAATTGACCGCGCCGCGTCGGGAGATGGCGGCCTTCTCCGGGAAGGCCTTCGCCGACGCTTTGATATCGAAGCTTGCAAAACGACCTCACTCCAGCACGTCATGGCAGCGCTGAAGCGCCAGATGCAAGTGCTTCTGGACCATGTTGCGGGAAATGCCGAGCCGGCGAGCGACCTCTTCGGCCGGAAGCTCCTCTATGCGCAGCAGGATGAACACTTCTCGACAGCGCGGGGGCAGGCTCAAGATCGCCTCCTCGAGGCGCTGCACGCGGCGCTGCCCGTCGAATTGATCATCCTGGAGCGGGTAGGCTTCTGGAACGTCCTCGGGAACATCGCCGGCGTCCACATATCTCTGCTCCATCTCGATGCGGGATCGATGGTTCTTGGCGATATTGCTCGCCGTCTTGAAGAGAAAGGCTTCCGGGTTCGAAATCGCCTCGCTCGCCGCGTAACGGCGCACCCTGACATAGGTCTCCTGGAGCAGATCCGGCGCGTCCTGAGACCCCACCCTGCGCTTGAGAAATCTGAGCAGATCGGGTTGGCGGAGGAAGAAGGCTTGGGCGAGAATGCCGAATTTGCTGTCGGACATAGGCGACGAACCTGATGGACGCAAAGGGGAATCGAATGGCGCGCGGTCCAGCGCCCCAGCGGTCGCGAGACCGGCGTCGGGGACGGCCTTCCGAGGCGTGCCGGTCTCCCGCCGCTCGTTCGACGGCGGACGGCCGATCTTCTCAGACGGCTGGCGGCGCTCGTGACGACCAAGCGCGCGTCCAGCCTGGCGCACGCCAAAACACAATTTCATAATCGAGCTCGGCCTTCGAACTCGGCGCCAAATCAGCGAGTAAATAGCTCGCCGCCAGCACGGAGGCGGCGATCGCGGTCAGATCGTCGCGAGAGCTCGAAGCGCAGCAAATGCATTCCCCGTGCTCTTGGTGACCATGAGCAGGCGAGTCCTGTTCGCCCGCCTTGGCGCTGCACGGCGGGCGAACATCGAATTTGTCGACGCTCCAGCCCGGGTCATTCAGATGCGGAGCCGTCCATGAAATTGAAATTATGGGAGCTGCTGCTTTGAGTACAAACAAAAAGGCGATGAGGTAGGGCAATAGCCCCCGCCCAGCCGAGATCACCCCTATCGAGACCCTCTCCATGAGAAAGATTGAGAACGGCAGCCGACACTGCTGTCAAGGCCGCGGCGGCACGGTTATGAAAACATTGTCAGATAGTCGCTTAGGTGCCGCAGCCAGAGCGCCGGGAATGTCGGCTTTCGGCGCAACCGGTCGTAGGCCCCGTGGACGGGACGAGACTGTTATGGGTCACAGTTCCCCCTTCGCCGTCGAACGGGGAACTCGCGCCACGAGCGGACATTCGTCGCGGGCGACTCGAGGGACCGCTTTCCCTGGATTTCGCGGACGTTCGCGAAACGGATCGGCTGGCTATAGACACTCGAAGCCTGCGCGGTCCGGCTGAAGGTCGCTTGGCGACTTTCTGTCCCCGCACACAAGATTCCTGACGGTCCCGGAAGAAGCGCAAGGAGCCGAAGAGGCGAAGGCCGATCTCGCCGCATGCGCAAGCTCGCGTTCATTCACCAACCACACGCGCAATGAATTCCAACATGACCGCGTTGAAGGTCGCCGGCCGCTGAAGCGGCGCGAAATGACTGACCTCCGGCAATACCTGTAGAGTCGCATCGGGTAGCGCGAGCGCCAAGTATGCCATGTGCTCGAGCTTGATGAACTCGTCGCGCTCCCCGATGACGACCAATACCGGCACGTTGATGCGTCCTAGATCGTCGGCCGTGTACTCGGGCTGCGTCCGTTGCATCGCCTCCAGCGCCTCTGACATCGCCTTAAAACCGTCGGGCGTCGGGGACAGGGCGGTGTAGTCGTCGACGTGGCGTTGGAATATCCGACCAATGACCGGAGTGAACTCGAAGGGTTTGGTCCCGCTCGAATCCACGTTGCAGGCGAAGAACAGAATACCGTTTACACGGTCCGGAGTTCCCTCGGCCAAGGCAAGGGCGGTATCCGCCCCGTCGCTCCAGCCGATGAATACGGCCCGATCGATCTCCAGACGATCCATGACCGCGCGAACGTCCGCAGCCATCCTATAGTAACTATAGGGCCGATCATCTCGGCCGCTTCGTCCTTGGCCTCTGCTGTCGACCACGACGGTGCGGCAGCCGGCGGCCAGGAGGGCCGGCACTTGGTAGCTCCAGTTACCACTGTTACCGAGACCGCCGTGGAGCAGAATGACTGTCCGCCCCGAGCCTGCCACGGCGAACCAAATACGCGCCTGATCGTGTGTGACGAAGTCCTCTAGCATGGTCGCAGGGAGATCAGGCAGCCCGTGTTCCTCAAGGTAGGTCAGGTCGTCGTCCCGAAATGTCATGAGATGTTCCTGCATCCTCTTGCTGCGGATTCCGACTAAGCCGGTCGCCTTCAAGTCGGCTTACCCGGCCGGCCTAAATCGGAATCCGCACTCTTGCACCGAACCGCTTCAAGAACCGATGACATCTCCGCCGTCGAAATGGCCGTAACTGCCAGCCGTCCAGGCGGAGCAGGCGCAGCAAGCCGCGAATAGCGTGGAGCTGCGCGTCGTAGTCTGGCGAGCCCAAGCCAAACGATGCGAGGAACCCCTGCCGTCTGGCTCTATTCTCGATTCCCACTCAGCCTGCGGCTCGTAGAGAAAATGCTGCTCGAACGCAGGATAGTCGTCATATCGATCAACGGCGAGAGACGCTACCTCTGGCGGCAGGGCGATCGGGACGGTTATGTTCTCGACGAAATCGTCGAGCTTCGCCGCGGCGCCAAAGGCAAAGGCTTGACCGCGCTTACTTTCGGCCGGGTGGGAATGTCGGCTTTCCGGCGGAACCCGACGTTGGGCCTATCGGCGCGACAGGTCTGTAATGTCACAGTTCCTCCTACGCCGGAAGGGGGAACTCGCGCCATGAGCCGTCACTCGTCGCGGACGACCAGAGGGGCCGCTTTCCCTGGAGTTTGCGGACATTCGTCGCGTTGGATCGCCTGAACACAGCCGTTCGAACGCTACGCGGGCGCGACTATGATGTTTATCCTCGCCGACATATCGGCACGCTGGACCGCGCTGCTCCATCAAGATGGGACGCTATTATTCAACCGGGAAACGCGGCGTGCAGCAACGCAATCGCTGTCGCTCTCGAAGCGGCGAGCTCGGCGTTCCATCGCTCCATAATCTCCGCATCCGGCGCATCGCGACCCGCGAATTGCGCGAGATATTCCGCACGATCGGCTTGGCGAGTGGAGACAGGAACCGAACCGGCGAGGCGACGCGCCTCCGCGATTCGCTCGGCATCTTTACCTGTCGCATTGCCGAGCCGAGCCTCTGCGTCGTGGATAGACCGCCAGAGCGTCGTCACCTCGGCATGGCGCGTCGCGAAGGCGATGTCGAATAGCGCACGAACGATTCCCGGCCGATGACGTCCGAGGTCGAAGTCATAGTCGAAAATATTCTCTCTGCGCAGGTCGAAAGGATTGATGCGAGCCTCGCTCCCGGTCGGACGATAGGCGTCGGGACGCGCCGGATGCCGTACGCTGTCCGCTTCCAGCAATATTTTCTGTCCGTCGCAGGAGAGGACGAAGTCGACGAATGCCTTCGCCGTATCGAACTTCCGGGTCGACGAGGTGACGGCGATATTGCTCGGCAGAAATGCGGTGCGCGCTGGATAGGCGAAGGCGATCGGCGCGCCATTGGCGCGAGCCGAGAGCGCCAGGAAATCGATCGTCAGTCCGATCGGCGCTTCGCCCTCCTCGACCGCGGCGGCCGGACCGCGCCCGTGCGCGACGAGGCGAGCATTAGCGATGAGCTCGCTCACGATCGCCCAGCCGCGCTCCCAGCCCTCTGCTTGCAAGATGACGTCATATAAAGCCGGCGCAAATCCGACCTTGCTCGGAATGGGAACGACGATTTGATCGGCAAAAATGGGCGAGGCGAGATCACCCCAGCTTTTCGGCTCGGGCAGGCCGCGCTCTCGAAGCAGAGAGGGATTGAGCGCGAAGCCGTAGCCTGCGAGGTCATAGGCCTCGTACATCCCTGACGAATCCGATAGCGACTGATTGCCGACGCGCCCCGGCAGCACCGCGCGATCGACGACGATCGGGCGGAGCGCTCCCTGATCACGCAGAAGCGGGAAGTTGGGAGAAGGAGCCCAATAGACGTCGACGCCTCCCTGGTCTGGTCCGCTCAGCAGAGCGAGAGCGTCGCGTGAATGCTTCCAGACGAATTGGACATGGGCCTCCGGGTGTCGTCGTTCGAACTCCCGCTCGTATCGCGTCGTGAGCTCTTCGGGAAAGCTGGTCACCACGATGAGCGGGGCGTTATCGGCGCGCGCACGCGGCGACAGGCCGCAAGTGAGAGCGAACGCCGCGGGCGCAGCGCCGATAAGCAAGCTCCGGCGCGTCGGGGAGGAGGAGAACAACGCCATGGAGCCTCGCTATGTGTTCAAATTACATGTTTATAGAGATATTGCAGCGCAGCATTGAAAGTCAATATAGACAGAGGTGGTGAAAATAGGCATATGGCGCCGTTTCTAGCGGCAGCCGCCCAAAAAACTTGCTAATCATCGACATGTAAAGCTTGTATATAATATGCCCGATCAGCCGCTCTCTGCGGCCGCTTCGCTGCGACCGTACGAAAATCGATTGCGGAAGAACGGCTCGAGAGAACTGCTCTCGAATTCGAAAAAGGGCCACTGGCGTGAGCAAGCATGACGTCCATGACGTTCTCAAATTCGAGCATCCTGGCGCTGGGCGCCGCCGGGGTCGCGCGACGCCGAAAGGTCGTCAGATCGATCCCGACGCCGCGCATGAGATCGCCGAGCTGCTGGGCGACAGATCGCGCCAGCGCGACCTTCTGATCGAATATCTGCATCTCATTCAGGATCGCTATCAGCAGATTTCCGCCGCGCATCTCGCGAGCCTCGCCGATGAGATGGGCCTGTCCTTCGCCGAGGTCTTCGAGACAGCGACCTTCTACGCGCATTTCGACGTGGTGAAGGAGGGCGATCCGAAAATTCCACCGATCACCATCCGGGTCTGCGAGTCGGTCTCCTGCATGATCCACGGCTCGGAGCGGCTGTTCGCGGAATTGCAGGCGAAGGCCGGTCCGAACATTCGCATCCTGCGCGCGCCATGCGTCGGCCGCTGCGACACGGCGCCGGTCGCCGAGGTCGGTCATTATTTCGTCGATGCGGCGACGGTCGAGACAGTGCTGCACGCGGCCGCGCACGGCCACACCCATCCCGATATTCCCGAGTACATCGGCTATGAGGCCTATGTCGCGGCGGGCGGCTATGCGCTGCTGGCGAAAATCCGTACGGGCGAATTCAGCGTCGATGCGGTCCTCGACGGCCTCGATCATTCGGGTCTGCGCGGCCTCGGCGGCGCCGGTTTTCCGACAGGCCGCAAATGGCGCTCGGTGAGGGCCGAGAAGGGGCCGCGCCTCATGTGCGTCAACGGCGACGAGGGCGAGCCTGGCACGTTCAAAGACCGCTATTATCTCGAGCGCGATCCGCATCGTTTCCTCGAAGGGATGCTGATCGGCGCGCATGTCGTCGACGTCACCGACGTCTATATCTATTTGCGCGACGAATATCCGGCAATCCATGAAATTCTGCGGCGCGAGATCGCGAAGCTCCCGCCGGGCGGCCCGCAGGTTCATCTGCGCCGCGGCGCCGGCGCTTACATCTGCGGCGAAGAATCGTCGCTGATCGAGAGCGTCGAAGGCAAGCGCGGGCTGCCGCGGCAGAAGCCGCCCTTTCCGTTCCAGGTGGGGCTCTTCGGCCGTCCGACGCTCATCAACAATGTCGAGACGCTCTATTGGATGCGCGACATTCTGGAGAAGGGCGGCGATTGGTGGGCGAGCCAGGGCCGCAACGGCTCCAAGGGTCTGCGCAGCTATTCCGTCTCCGGCCGCGTCAAGGAGCCGGGCATGAAGCTCGCGGCCGCCGGCCTCACCATTCGCGAGCTCATCGACGAATGCTGCGGCGGCATGGCGGAGGGCCAAAGCTTCGCGGCCTATCTGCCGGGCGGCGCCTCGGGCGGCATTCTGCCGGCCTCCATGGGGGATATCCCGCTCGATTTCGGCAAGCTCGAGGAATATGGCTGCTTCATCGGCTCCGCCGCCGTCGTCGTGCTCTCCGACAAGGACGACATACGCGACGTGTCTATCAATCTCATGCGCTTCTTCGAGGATGAGAGCTGCGGGCAATGCACGCCCTGCCGCGTCGGCACGGCCAAGGCGGTGAAGCTGATGGAGCGCCCGATATGGGACGCGGCGCTGCTCGCCGAATTGTCTCAGACGATGCGGGACGCCTCGATCTGCGGCCTGGGGCAGGCCGCCTCCAACCCTCTGATGAGCGTGATCCGCTATTTCGGGCCTACAATCGAGCCGCGGCAGGCGGCCGAGTGAGCGATCTTTTCGGATGGAAGCGATGACCGACAAAATTTCTTTCGAGCTCGACGGCCAGACGGTCGAAGCCGCGCCCGGCGAGACGATCTGGCAGGTGGCCAAGCGGGTCGGAACGGAAATCCCGCATCTTTGCTATTCGCCCGAGCCCGATTATCGCCCGGACGGCAATTGCCGCGCCTGCATGGTCGAGATCAAAGGGGAGCGGGTGCTGGCGGCCTCCTGCATGCGCAAGGCGACGGCGGGGCTGAAGGTAGAGACGCAGAGCGCCCGCGCGGTCACGGCGCGTAAGATGGTGATGGAGCTGATCGTCGCCGATCAGCCGCCGCGTGAGACGACGCATGATCCGTCGTCCAAGCTCTGGACCTGGGCCGAGAAAAGCGGCGTCACGACGAGCCGTTTCCCGGCCGCCGAACGCTGGGAGGGAGATGCGAGCCATCCCGCGATGCGCGTCAATCTCGACGCCTGCATTCAATGCGGCCTCTGCGTGCGCGGATGCCGCGAGATACAGGTCAATGACGTCATCGGCGTCGCCTATCGCAATCATCATTCGAAGATCGTCTTCGATTTCGACGATCCGATGGGCGAATCCACCTGCGTCGCCTGCGGCGAATGCGTGCAGACCTGCCCGACCGGCGCGCTGATGCCGGCGGCGCTGATCGACGACGCCACGCAGCAGCGCAAGTTCCATCCCGACCGGACGGTCGACTCGCTCTGTCCCTTCTGCGGCGTCGGGTGTCAGGTCTCTTATCAGGTCAAGGACGATCGTATCGTCTATGCCGAGGGCAAGAACGGCCCCGCTAACCATAATCGTCTCTGCGTGAAGGGGCGCTTCGGCTTCGATTACATTCATCACCCGCATCGCCTGACCAAGCCGCTCATTCGTCTGCCGAACACGCCGAAGAGCGCCGACGCCCAAGTCGATCCTGCCAATCCCTTCACGCACTTTCGCGAGGCGAGCTGGGAAGAGGCGTTGGACGCGGCGGCGGCAGGACTCGCCCGCGTGCGCGATGCGCATGGCTCGAAGGCGCTCGCCGGCTTCGGCTCCGCCAAGGGCTCGAATGAAGAGGCCTATCTCTTCCAAAAGCTCGTGCGCACGGGATTCGGCTCCAACAACGTCGATCATTGCACGCGCCTCTGCCACGCCTCTTCCGTCGCCGCTCTGATCGAGGGACTGAACTCCGGCGCGACAACTGCGCCCTTCATCGCGGCGCTCGACGCCGAGCTCATCGTCGTTATCGGCTCCAATCCGACGAGCAATCATCCGGTCGCCGCCAGCTTCATCAAGAACGCGGTCAAGAAGCACGGCGCCAAGCTCGTGGTGATGGACCCGCGCCGTCAGCCCTTGTCGCGCCACGCCTGGAAGCATCTCTCTTTCAAGCCGGGCGCGGATGTGGCGCTGCTCAACGCCATGCTGCACACGATCATCACCGAAGGTCTGACCGACGAGCAATACATCGCCGGCTACACGGAGAATTACGAGGAGCTGCGCCAACGCATCGTCGAGTTTCCGCCGGAGAAAATGCAGGAGGTCTGCGGGATCGACGCGCAGACCATCAAGGAGGTGGCGCGGGCCTATGCGAAGTCGCGCGCATCCATCATCTTCTGGGGCATGGGCGTCAGCCAGCATGTCCATGGCACCGACAATGTGCGCTGCCTGATCGCGCTCGCTCTCGTCACTGGACAGGTCGGCCGGCCCGGGACCGGCCTGCATCCGCTGCGCGGCCAGAACAATGTGCAGGGCGCGTCGGACGCGGGCATCATCCCGATGGTTTATCCGGATTATCAATCGGTCGAGAAGGCGGAGGTGCGCGAGTTCTTCGAGGAATTCTGGGGCCAAAAGCTCGACCCCCAGCGCGGCCTCACTGTCGTCGAGATCATGAATGCGATCCACGCCGATGAAATCCGCGGCATGTATATAGAGGGCGAGAATCCGGCAATGTCGGACCCCGACCTCAATCATGCGCGCGCCGCGCTCGCCAAGCTCGAGCATCTCGTCGTGCAGGACCTGTTTGTGACGGAGACCGCTTTCCACGCCGACGTCATTCTTCCGGCTTCCGCCTTCGCCGAGAAGACGGGGACCTTCACCAATACGGATCGCCGCGTCCAGATGGCGCGCGCGGTGGTGCCGCCGCCCGGCGATGCTCGGCAGGACTGGTGGATCATTCAGGAGGTGGCGAAGCGCCTCGGCTGCGACTGGAGCTATTCCGGTCCCTCGGAGATTTTCGCCGAAATGGCGCGGACGATGCCGTCGCTGAACAACATCACCTGGGAGCGGCTGGAGCGCGAAGGCGCCGTGACCTATCCGGTCGATGCGCCGGATCAGCCGGGCAATGAGATCATCTTCGCATCCGGCTTTCCGACAGCGAGCGGGCGCGGCAAGATCGTGCCGGCCAATGTATCGCCGCCGGACGAATTGCCGGATGCGGACTATCCGATGGTGTTGTCGACGGGCCGCGTGCTCGAACATTGGCACACAGGCTCGATGACGCGCCGCGCCGGCACGCTGGACGAGATCGAGCCCGAGGCGACCGCCTTCATGACGCCCAAGGATATGCGGCGGATGGGGCTCGCAGCCGGAGACTTCATCCTGCTGGAGACGCGCCGAGGCGCGATCGAGGTCAAGGTGCGCGCCGACCGCGATGTGCCGGAGAACTTCGTTTTCATGCCCTTCTGCTATGCGGAAGCGGCCGCCAATCTGCTGACCAATCCGGCGCTCGATCCCTTCGGCAAGATTCCGGAGTTCAAATTCTGCGCGGCGCGGGTTCGGCCGGCGTTGGCGCAGAACGCCGCAGAGTAAGGCGACGCCCGCGGACGTTTCACGAAGCGTCCGCGGATTACCTCAAAAGCGCATAATCGACGAAGGCGACCTTGTCGCCCGGGGCGACGCGCTCGACATCCTCCGCCAATTCGACGAAGCCATGCGTCCGCGTGAGCGACGTCAGCACGGCCGCGCCCTCGACCGGATATTTCTCGGCGATCGTATCGCCCGTCGCGTCGTCGCGGAGCGACACGCGCACATATTCGCGCCGCCCTTTCTTTTTCTTATATTTGAAGCCGGATGTGACCGCGAGCCTGCGCGCCGGCTCGAATGCGGCGCCTAAGAGAGCCGCGATCAGCGGCCTCACGACATGAACGAAAGTGACGAAGACGGCGACGGGGTTTCCGGGCAGGCCGACGAAAGGCGTTCCGCCGATCACGCCCATGGCGACGGGGCGACCGGGCTTGATGGCGAGACGCCAGAAGGCGAGCGAATCCTCCGCGCCGATCGCCTTCTTCACATGGTCTTCTTCTCCGACCGACACGCCGCCCGAGGTCAATACGAGATCGTGCGTCGCCGCCGCCTCGTGCAAGGCTCTGCTGATGATGTCGGGATCGTCGGCGAGCACGCCGAGATCGTCGACCTCGACGCCGAGGCGCCCGAGCAGCGCATGCAGCAGAAAACGGTTCGCGTCGTAGATCGCCGCCGGACGCAATGGCTCGCCAGGGGAAAGCACTTCGTCTCCGGTGGAAAAAATCGCCGCACGTAAGCGCCGCCGAACGGGAAGATGCGCGACGCCGAGCGCGGCGGCGAGGCCTATGTCTTCCGGTGTGAGGCGCCGGCCCTTCGGCAAGGCCGGATCACCGGCGCTTATGTCTTCGCCGCGCAGGCGCCGGTTGGCGCCGAGCGTGAGGCCCGGGGGCAGCGCGACGGAACCGTCCTCCAGCAGACGGCAATCCTCCTGCATGAAGATGGTGTCCAGTCCTTCCGGCATGGACGCGCCGGTGAAGATGCGCACGGCGGCGGCGCTCTCCAACGCCGGCTCCGGCGCATGTCCCGCCGCCACGCGGCTGCCGACCGGGAGGATGGTCTCGGCGCCCGGCGTCAGATCGCCGAAGCGAACCGCATAACCGTCGACGGCCGAATTGTCGAAGCGAGGCAAATCGATCGGCGCGACGAGCGCCTCGGCGAGAACGCGCCCCTCGGCGGCAAAGAGCGAAACACTCTCGAGTCCCTCGACGCATGGGATGCGCGCGAGTAGGAGCGCGACCGCGTCATCGACGCGCATCGGCTTCTCGCCGGCCGAAAAACTGTCCTTGCCGAGCTGCGCCATGTCTAATCCTTCTCGGAATCAAAGCTCGCATACGCTGTTTCGAGCGTCGCTATGGTCTCGTCTATCGGGCGAGCGTGCGCGTCGATCAGATCTGCTATTCTCTCGACATCGTCGAGCGAGGCGTGAGGAAGCGCGCCTTCCGCCAGATCGCTCGCGAGCGCCACGATCGTCTCGTCATCGGGATGGAGAAACGGCTTGCCATTGGCGGCGCGATGAACCTCGATCTTGACGTGCGGATCGGTCTTGAAGCCCTCGACCAGCACGAGGTCGACGGGGCCGAGCATGCGCAGCAGATCGGCGAGGCGCGGCTCCGGGGCGCCGCGCAATTCGTGCATCAGAACGAAGCGATTGGCGGAGGAGACGAGCACCTCCGTCGCGCCCGCCTCGCGATGCAGCCACGAGTCCTTGCCCGGCTTGTCGACGTCGAAATTGTGATGCGCGTGCTTGAGCGTCGAGACGGTGAGGCCGCGCTCGCGCAGAAGCGGAACCAGTTTCACGATGAGCGTGGTTTTTCCTGCGCCGCTCCAGCCGGCGAAACCGATCACGCGCATGGTGTTTCGCTTTCCTTCGGCGCGCCGGCGGTGAAGCCTATGCCGCCCAACTCCCTCTGCACATCCTCTCGACCGAGCGCCTCGATGAAGGCGTGAACGGCGGGGACCGCGCACCGCGAAAGCGGGGTCACGAAGTCGTAAAGCTCCTCGCCGATCGGGAGAAAGCCCAGTCCGTAGGCGCGCGCCACGGGCTCGATCGCGACGCCCCAATCGGCGCGCTGCTGCGCGACCGCCGCCGCCACGGCGTTATGCGAGCTCGGCTGATTCCAATAGCCGTTCGGACGCGCGGCGCCGATCAGCCGATCGATCATGATGCGCGTGCCGGCGCCCTGATTGCGGTTGATCATGATGCAGGCGGGGTCGGCGAGCGCAGCGGAGATCGCCTCGTCGACGGCGCGGCCTTCGAAGCGGGCGTCGCCGGCGCGAAAGACGAGGCCTTGCATCCGTCGCCATCCTCGAACCAAACGCTGCTCAGGTCCGAGGAAGGGCGCATTATAGACGCCGGTCTTCTCGTCCATCAGATGGATCGGCGCAATGTCGCATTCGTTCCGCCGTGCGGCCGCGAGCCCGCCCATGCTGCCGATCGCGACGACGCGAACGGCTATTCCCGCCTCGGCCAGCGCGTCGATGACGATTTCGAGCCCGATGCAATGCGAGCCCATGATCACGAGATCGGGGACGCGCAGCTCTGGATCGAAGAGCGTCACCTGCGTGCGCGCGCCGGCTTCGAGATGATCGGCCAGCGCGTCGATCCTCAGAAATCCGTCGGCGCGGGCGAAGCCGGAAACGGCTCCCGATCCCTTGCCCAAGGGAAAGGCTTTCAGCCCGTCCTCGCGCTGCGTCAACGCCACCATCACGAACTCGGTCCGGCCGAGGTCGGAGTGGATCGGAAATGGGGTGGTCGCCTCGACCGACGCGTCGAGACGTGCGGCGAGCCCGCTCATCGCGCGAATGACGGGAGCGACAAAATCATGGAAGGTGAACATGGCCGAGGTCGGAAATCCCGGCAATATGACCACGGGCTTGCCATCGACAACGGCGAGGCACAGCGGCTTTCCTGGCTTCAAGGCGACGCCATGGGCGATTATCCCCGGAGCGCCGAGCCGCGCCACGACGCGATAGGTCAGATCGCCGGCGCTTTTCGACGTGCCGCCCGACAGAATGACGCCGTCGCATCGCGCGAGCGCATCTCGCAGAGCCGCCTCCAGCGCCGCCTCATTGTCGCCTATGGCGCCGAGAAGGATCGACGCGCCGCCGTTCTCCTGCACCGCCGCGGCGACGATCGGCGCATTGGAGTCGTAGATCGCCGCTGGGCGCAGCGGCTCGCCGGGCTGGACCAGCTCGTCGCCGGTCGAGAGGATCGCGACGCGCGGCCTGCGATAGACCGCCACGCTGGCGACGCCGCAGGCCGCCATCATGCCGATCTCGCGGGAGCCGATCCGGCATCCGCGTCGCAGCAGCGTTTCGCCGCGCGCGATATCGGCGCCGGCGAAGCCGATGTTCTGCCCCGGCGCCAGCGCGCGGCGGATCAGAACGTCGTCGGCCTCGCCCGGATCGCTGTGCTCCACCATGCAGACGGCGTCGGCGCCGCGCGGCAGAGGGCCGCCCGTCGCGATCGGCGTCGCGGAGCCTCCCGCGACTTCGAGGCGTGGAGCGGTTCCGCAGGCGATCGATTCCAGATTGAGCGCGAGGCAAATCGGCGTCTGCTCGCTCGCGCTCGTGACGTCGCCGGCGCGGATGGCGAAGCCATCGACCAGCGCCCGATCGAAAGGCGGAACGTCGATCGGCGAACGAAGCGTTTGCGACGTCACGCGGCCGAGGCTCTCGGCGAGCGCGACCGTCTCTTCGCCGAGCGGCCGCATCGCGAGGCAGGCGTAGAAGCGCCGCATCGCTTCCTCACGCGACAGCACGGTGAGGAATTGCTCTTGCGTCACTGCCGAGATGTCGCGATGGCCGTCGGTCTTGCTCATGTGCTTCGAGCCGATCTCACAAGAAATGCCCGGTCACGATCTCACCAGCCGCGAAGCCTTCGGACTGGGCGTCCACGAGCAGCCAAGCGTCGGCATTGGCGATCGCCGAATAGGGAATGTCACCCGTCGCCAAAGGCTCCCACCGAGCGCCCGTCTTCGCCTCGCCGTCCAGGCGGCGCAGCAATGTCAATTCGCTGACCCCCGGCGCAGATACGATCTTTCGAGTCGAAGGCAAGCTGGCGGCCCCGTCGCGAGAAGTGGCGCCGGCGAGCCGGCGCAGGCACGGGCGGATAAGCAAGAGCCAAGCCGCCAAAGCAGACTCGAGACGCGCGCCGACGAAGATGGTCGCCGTTTCAGATGAGTGGGGCGACTCTCGAACCGCGCAACCTGTCATCTCTCCCGGACGCATCGCGATGCGCGAGAACAGCGTTCTCTCGTGTCGCCGCGTGCGATCGCGCCATTCGCTCGGATCGACGACGAGGATGAGATCTTCCGCGTCCGAAGGGTCGCCCTGCGCAGACGCTTCGATCATGGCGCAGTCGGCGCCCTCTTGCTCGGCGAGGCCCGCGAGCCAATCGCCGACGACGCCGGCCCCGACGATCAGGACGCGCGGAATGCGCACGAGCGCGTCGCCGATCTCGGCTGCTCTCATGAGAGCGATATGGCGCTCGTCCAATCGGGCGCCCGCGGCGGCGATGACCTCGCCGCGCCGCAAATCGTTTCCGGCGGCGCGCATGCCTTCGCCCGGCGCGACCGTTCCGCAAATCTCGAAGGCGCCGGACGCCTCTGACGCTTTTGGCAATGGAAGAACGGCGTCGGCGAAATCGGGCAGCGTTTCGCCGATCCTGACACGCCGCGGAGCGATGCTCGAAAATCCCGGCGCATAGGGCGAGGCGCCGAGCGTGTCATCCGCCTTGATCGCCCATCCGTCGTCGAGGGCCTGGTGCAAAGGCGGCATCGCCGCCGGCGCTTCGATGTCTGCCGCCGCGACCCGATGAAGCGCGGCCGAAGTCTCGACGCGTCGCGGCGTCACTGCGCGCGTCGTGGCGGCGAGCAGCGAAACGGCCTGCTCCAGCGACTGTCGACTCGGCAGTGCGTGGTCCATGAAACCCCATTCGATAAGGCTGCGGAGCTCGCTTCTCGCTCGCGTGTCGAAGGCCAATGATTGCGCTCGAGCACTATGAGCCTCGAACCATCGACACATTTTCGAGCGCCCGGCTCACGTTTCGGCGACGATTTTTCCGATGTCGCGGATATCATATCCGCCAATGTTCTCGAATTCGTTCCTGAACCTATCGGATCGCAGGATTTTCAACATTGTCGCTATCTCGGCGGTCTCGAGCTGCTCTTTCTTGATGACGATGTCGTAGCGCTCCTTCTTGAGCGGAATGAAATCGACGTTCTCGACTTGTCGGGCAATTTTTTCATTGCCGACAGCGACATCCGCGTCGCCTCTCCCCACCGCGCTCGCCACGGTGAGATGCGACTGGTTCTCATTGTCGTAACCCTTGATTTTGCTGCCGTATAGTCCCAGGAGGCCGAGGTTTTCGTCGAGCAGCACGCGTGAGCCGGCGCCCTTCTCGCGATTGATCATCGTGATGTCGTCTCGCGATAGATCACGCCACGAGCGAATGCCTTTCGGATTGCCCTTGGCGACGTAAAAGCCTTGCATGCGGTAGGTGACGTTCACGATCAGGCAGCGGACGCCCGGCACGAGCGCCCGGACATAGGGCGCGTTGTAATCGTCCGTCGAACTGTCCCAAAGATGCGCGGTGGCGGCGCTGACCTTATCCAAGTAGAGGGAAACGAGGCTGTCATAGCTGCCGATGTAGGCGCGCAACGCCATCACGCCATGCATGCGCATGAAGTTCGATAGAATGTCGAGTATCAGATCCTGGCCGCAGATGACGAAGCCATTCGCGTTTCGGCGTTCGGGCGACAAATCGAAATAGCGGTCCTCGTCGAGCGCCGACGGTCCATTGCGCATCGCTGCGCGCGCGGTCGTACCGGATCGTTCGACATATTCCCGCACATGAGCTTCGGTGAATCGGATCTTTCGACCGACCTTGTAATGGCCGATGTCGCCGTTCTTGATCAGCCCATACACACCGCTCCTGCTGACATGCAGCATCTCGGCGACGTCCTCGGCGGTCAGGGCGCGACGTTCGTCTGGCGGCACGGCCTATATCCATATTGATTGCATTTCATATTGTTTCGCACATTTCTGACGCAGCGTCACCTGGTTTCGATCCCTTCATGTTTGCATTGACGCTTTTCCATGGCATTTGAAGCCGCGTTTTCGAGGCTAGCGAACCGCTATCTTCGACGTCATCTTATTTCGTGCTGTTTCGCGTATTGCGAGGCACGTCTCGATCTGAAACCCGTCGGAGGTCCCCTATGCCCGTTCCGTCAGAGCCCGCATCGCCCTCCACTGTGAGCGCGAGCGGGGGAAGCAATCGGCTCATGACAAAACCGAGGCAGGCTTTCGCTTTCATCGGCGGCGCAGCGATTGGCGCGCTCGGCGGGCTGATCGGCCTCGGAGGCGCCGAATTTCGACTGCCGCTGCTCATCGGGCCGTTTCGATTTCGCGCCCTCGAAGCGGTCATCCTCAACAAGGCGATGAGTCTCATCGTCGTCGCGACCGCTCTGCCGTTTCGCGCCGCGTCTGTCCCTTTTGCAGCTGTCGCCTCCAATTGGCCGATCATTCTCAATTTGCTCGCAGGCAGTCTGGTGGGCGCGTGGCTCGGAGCGGGATGGGCGACGAAGCTGAGCTCCCGCAACCTCTACCGAATCCTCGCCGTGCTTCTGGCGCTGATCGCCGGAGCGCTGGTTTTTGGACATGGCGCGACGACGGCGTCCGCGCACCCCTCGGGACTGTTGTTGATCGTCGCCGGCGTGGTCGCGGGCTTCGGCATCGGGATCGTCGCCTCGCTCATGGGAGTCGCGGGAGGCGAACTGCTGATTCCGACTCTCGTGCTGCTCTTCGGCGCCGACATCAAGCTCGCCGGCAGCCTCTCGCTCGCCGTGAGCCTGCCGACCATGATCGTCGGCTTCACTCGTTACAGCCGCGACAGCGCCTTTGGCGTCGTGACGCGCAACCAGGCGTTTGTCCTCATCATGGCGTCGGGCTCGATAGTGGGAACTTTCATAGGCGGACGTCTTCTCGGGATCGTGTCGGATCAGCTCTTGATTCCGGCTCTCTCCCTGATTCTCGTGGCGTCGTCGGTGAAAGTCTGGCGCCACGAGTAAATCGGCGAGAGTGCCCGCTCTTCCTCAAACGACGACCTCCTTTCGCCTGGACACGGCAATGTCGCCTATCGGCGCAGCCGGACGTTCGCCGTTCGTATGGCCCCGGTCTGCAAAGGGTCACGAGCGGTCCGGTTCGCCCTTTATTTTTCTCGTCCGCCTGCGTCCCGGACCCGCGCCATCCGTCCCCCTCCGCTTCCGCGAGAATGGCGGCGGCAGCTTTGCCTCCACCCAAGGCAACAGGCGGATCGGCTGCGGCTGTAGATGCGTCGTCACGATCGGAATCTTCATGATGGTCGGCAGCATGTCGGCGAGCGCGATCGCGTCGCAGTAGATTTCCTCGGTCGGCGCAGCGCCCGAATGCCCCATGATGTCGCTCCGAATCTCGCTATGAATCCCCTTCTGCTTCAATGAATTGCCGAACGATTTGCGCATCGAATGGATGACCTTCTTGCGCTCCTTGGCGTCGGGAATGGCTTGGCGCAGCCCGTCGTAGAGCCGATCGCCCAGAGGGGACGAGGATGTCGGCGATTTGAGATCGGGGAAGATCATCTCATAGCCGAGCGCTCTCACGGCCGCGACATAATCGAGAAAGCCGAGGCGGATGAGCTCCGGGTGCAGGGCGACCGAGCGCTCGGAATACAGATTTTTGATGCGCCGAATTTCGCTCGTTCTGACCTTTATATAGTGGAGGCGTTGTAACTCGCCGTCGATCACCGTGTCGACGGAGGCCACGTCGCGGACGGAGAGGCCGCAGATTTCCTCGCGCCGCGCTCCGGTGTAGTGGAGCATGAGCGTCGCGAAATACAGCGCGCGGTGGAATACGTGCGGGCCTGGGATCAAGATCTCGTCGTCTTTCCAACCGGCGCAGCCGGTGAAGAAGGCGAGGTGGAAGATCGCTGCGGCGTCGGCTTCGGTCAGGAGTCCGCGCTTCGTGCGCCCGCGTTCCGTGGACTTGCGACGCATCAGCGTCATGTCGATGTCTCGGTCGAGCTTGTGACCGCGGCTTCGAATATGGGCGAGGACCTGGCCCAGAAATGAAAAATGCCGATTGACCGTTCCAGCGACCAAACCGCGCTCCGACGGCGGCTTGGCCGCGCCGATCGCGCGAAGCTGATCGAGCGTCCGGAAATTGTCCCGCGGGCTGCGGCCGTAGCTCTTGGCGACGGCGCCGAAGAGGTCGTCGAGATCGCCCAGGCGCCTCTGGTGGATGTCTTCGAACTCGACGACGCCCTGCTCGAGGAGGAGCCTCGCGAAAAGTCGTGAAATCTGACGCACCTGACGCTGCGTTTTCGTGTCCCAAGCCTTGGCGTCCGTATTCTTCTTGATGACCCCCTCGGCGAGCACGACGAATGGATGCTCGTCGAGCGTCAACGGCTTCGTTCTCGCTACCGTGGCGGGAGTCGGCGCGGGCGCGGGCGCGGGGTCGGCAGGTGGCGGCGGCGCAGAGGCGGCCAACAGCGCCGCATGTTCGGTTCGGGCGCCTTCGGCCGTCTCCGCGGCCGCTTCTCGATGGACGACAATCGGGGATGAGGCGAGGGGCGCAACGACGAGCCTCGACTCGGCGTGATCGACCGAGTCGCGGGGCGCTTCGGCGTGATCCCTCAGAATGTCGGCGATGGTCTTCTCGATCTCGACTCGCACGCCGTCATGGCGGCGCTCCGACTGAAAATTCGCCTCGGCGAAGGCCCGGTAGACCGTCTCCTGGGCGAGCGCGATGTTCATCGGATTGGGCTCACCGCCGACCTCCTCGACGAGCGTCGCGAGTCGCTCCTTCTTTTCGGCGGCGACGTTTTGGCGCTGCATGAGATCGAGCATGAAGGCGGTCTCGGCGATCTCGTCCTGCGCCATCCCCTGCGCCGCCATTTGCGCGGCGGCGCGTTCGTCGACGGCGGCGGCGCGGCCACGCGTCTCGAGCAGGCGATAGACGTGGCCCATCACGCGCTCGCTGCGGCGGCTCTTCTCAGGATCGAAACCATCATCCACGCGTTCGCGCGCCGCCACGGCCGCGAGCTTATCGAGGTGTTGCGTGAAGACGAAGCGGAACACTTTCTGGATTTGCTGCTGGGAGAGGCGACTGGTCATGGCGGCCGGAAAGAAACAACGATCGGCGAGCGCTTAAAATCTGGCCCGCGAGGTAGCGCGCTCTCCCGGGGTTGCTGGCGCCCAGGCCGAGAATCAGGGTCGCAGATTTCTCGATTCGGCAAGGGCCGATGGCAGTCGCCGCCGCCAATAATAGTATGCGCCGCGACGCACGACATGGGGGATGGCGGGCACGAAAATCTCCGTGGTGTACCAGCCATGTGTCACACGGATGTGGAAACGCGCCCCAGTTGAGGAAATTTTCTAGCAATTCCAATGATTTGCGGAATTCTGGCTGGGGCGGGAGGACTTTGAGCCGAATGACGTGGTCTGGTTGGTTGTTGTCAGATTCTACTTGCTATGGTGACGGCCATTCGATGCGGCCGAGTAACGGCCATGCCAGCGATTGAATCAATTCATTCAGCCTCACTATGTCCACCACGCGCGGCTTTTTCTTTGTCCCGTATTTCTTGCCGGTGCCGGCCTCCGCATGCCCCATGAGCTGGTCCTTTTCATATTCGGTTGCGCCGGCGGCGGAGAGCGCGTCGCGGAAATTATGCCGCAGAGAGTAGAGGGTTTTCAGCGGATCTTTGATCGATAGCTCGT
Source organism: Methylosinus sp. C49 (assembly GCF_009936375.1). Classification (GTDB taxonomy): domain Bacteria; phylum Pseudomonadota; class Alphaproteobacteria; order Rhizobiales; family Beijerinckiaceae; genus Methylosinus. The sequence continues at coordinate 2,172,674 of NZ_AP022332.1, forward strand.
TACGAAGGCGATCACTCCAGAACGAGGAAAACATGTTCGAGACGGAGGTGACGCTCGCCTTCTGCTCGGCGGCCGCCCACAAGGTCTTCCATCCCTTTTGGCGAGCGTTCTCGATGAGCGCCAGGAGGCCGCCATCCAGCAGCTCTTTCCGCACCGGCACATAGCGCTTCCGCGCATGGGCCTTGATCGATCGGCCGCCTGCATTCGAGACTTCGAAGCAGATGATCTCCGGGTGGTCGGGGTGGGGGACGACCGTGTCCGGTCCGAGCTGGATGATCTCGGACGAGATGAGGCCGCTGGTGAGCGAAACGAGAGGTATCCAGAACTCCAGCTCGCCGCCAGCCTTGGGGTTTTCCGAGCGGACTCCTTTCCGAAACACGTCTTGGCCGAAGACGACGTCCAGCTCTGCTCTATCGAAGGGCTCGCGCTCGTTCGTGCCTGCGGGGATCTCGATATAGATGCCGCCTGTGATGGCAGTATCGATCCATCCCGCTCTTTGCGCCGTCGCGAGCAGCGTCGTGATCTGGCCGACGCGTTTGTTCACGGTCGGCGTCTTCAGGCCCGTCGTGAAAAGGTGGTCGCGGAAGGCGATGATGTGCGCACGCGTGATCTCGCCGATGTCGCGCACGCGAGCGTGCTTCTGAAAATCCTCGATCGCGAGCTCTTTCTCGTCGGCTCCATGGCGGGTGGTTTTATGAAACGCTCGAAATAGGGGGAGGATTTCGACACGGGGACGCCCAGGCGGCGGACGATGCTCTGGACGTAGCCGATGCGCTCTTCCGCATAACGGCTGATCGTCATCTCGCGAAGAGTCGCCCGCAGATCGAGGTGGGCTTGCGCCACCGTGCTGTCGCGCCAAAAGAGGCTGCGCGTGACACCCGTGTCGAAGGCGGCGCCGGAAGCTGCCTCGAGCGAGCCTGCCAATCGTCCTCGATGAGGACCGCCTTGAACCAGTCGGCGAGGAGGCGCCAATCGGGCCACTCCCAATCGTCGACGGGCGTGAGATCGAGGGTCGCGCCCTTGTTGCGGCGGGCGTGGGCGAACTGCCGCTCGACCTCGGCGTGCACCCTCGCGGCGGCCTCAAAGGCGCGGGCTTTTTCCGGCGTCCGGAGGGAGCGCTGGATGCGTGAGTAGGGGAAGCGGTCGGCAATATCCTCCGGGACACGACGCACGTATTGGTACATGCGGCCGCGTTTCACGATATGGGACGCAAAGGGCATTTCGTCGTCCATGTGCTGCATTATGTTATGCAGTTCTTGCAGGCGCAAGAGCTGGGCGACGGCATCAAGCGTTTTATTTTCAGTGACTTACTAGGCGCCATGGGCCTCCCTGGTGGGCCGGGCAGGACTCGAACCTGCAACCAGACCGTTATGAGCGGCCGGCTCTAACCATTGAGCTACCGGCCCAGCCGCCGTTTCGGCCGGGAATAGTGTTCCTATAGCGGATTCGCGCCGCGCCGCAACGTCCGATCGAAAATTGGGCGCCGGCTGATTTTCGCGCGACCAAATCCCTTGCGATGCGCTAAGTTGCGCCGCCCGCCCTCCGGACGCGCCAGGCGTCGGAGCCGGGCCAGAGCTATCGGAGCGGCGATGACCTATTGTTGTGGCATTCTCGTGCGCGGCGGCCTCGTCATGATCGCCGACACCCGCACCAATGCGGGGCTCGACAATATCTCCACATTTCGCAAGCTCCATGTCTTCGAGCAGCCGGGCGAGCGCGTCATGATGCTCGCCACCGCCGGCAATCTCTCCGTCACCCAGGGCGCCGTCGCTCTGCTCTCGGAAGGGCTGGAAAATCCCGAGACTCATGAGATCGAGCGTCTCGTCGATGCGCGCGGCATGCTGCAGGCCGCGCAACTCGTCGGCCGCGCCGTTCGGCGTTCGCACGCGATAGCCGGGGAGGGGGCGGAGGATTCTGGCGTCAGCTTCGATGTCTCGCTGCTGTTCGGCGGGCAGATCGGCAACGGCCAGTTGCGGCTGTTCATGGTCTATACGGCCGGCAATTTCATCGAATGCACGCAGGACACGCCCTATTTGCAGATCGGCGAGCACAAATATGGCAAGCCCATCCTCGACCGCGCGGTGTCCTTCGACACCGATGTGCTCGACGCGCTCAAGATCGGGCTCATCTCCATGGATTCGACGATTCGCTCCAATCTCTCCGTCGGCCTGCCCGTCGATATCGCTCTGCTGCGCCGTGATGCGCTGCACACCGACGTCTCGACGCGCATAGACGGCTCCGATCCTTATTTCCGCGATTTGCGCGAGAGCTGGTCGCGGGCGCTTCGCGCCGCCCATATCGCCATTCCCACGCCGCCCTATGGCGGGGCGCGATGACGCCGAGCGAGGGCGGCGCGGCGCGGCGCGCGCCGGCCGGGGAGGAAGCGGTCGAACGTGGCGCGCGCATTTTGCGCGAGGGCGGGCTCGTCGCTTTTCCCACTGAGACCGTCTATGGGCTCGGGGCGGATGCGACCTCCGCCGCGGCGGTGGCGAAAATCTACGCCGCCAAGGGTCGGCCGAGCTTCAATCCGCTCATCGCGCATGTCGCGGATATCGGGTCGGCGCTGCGGGAGGCGGAGCTGCCGCCGGCCGCGCTGCGGCTCGCCGAGGCTTTTTGGCCAGGGCCGCTGACGCTGGTGGCGCCGCGGGCGGCGGGCGGCTCGGTTTGCGAGCTGGCGCGCGCCGGGCTCGGGAGCGTGGCGCTCAGGGCGCCCTCGGCGCCGGTCGCGCGGGCGCTGATTTTGGCGGCGGGGCGGCCGATCGCGGCGCCTTCCGCCAATCGCTCCGGCCATGTCAGCCCGGTGACGGCGGCGCATGTGCTGGAGGATCTCGGGCCGAGAGTCGATCTCGTCATCGATGGCGGGCGGGCGGACAAGGGCGTCGAATCGACGATCGTCGCCTTTCTCGGCGCGCGGCCGCGGCTGCTGCGGCCGGGCGCCTTGGCGCGAGAGGCGCTGGAGGAGATTTTGGGCGCGCCGCTGGAGGGCGAGGGCGGAGGGGCGGCGATCGTCGCGCCAGGGATGACCGCCTCCCATTATGCGCCGTCGGCGCGGCTGCGGCTCGAGGCAGCAGAACTGTTCGCAGGCGAGGCCGGGCTCGATTTCGGCGGCCGTCTCGCCGAGCGCGGAGGGGCGGGGCTCCTGCTGGATTTATCGCCCTCCGCCGATCTCGAGGAGGCGGCGGCCAATCTCTTCCTCTATTTGCGCGAGCTGGACGCCAGCGGCGCGAAGGCGATCGCCGTCGCGCCGATTCCGGCCCATGGGCTCGGCGAGGCGATCAATGATCGGCTGCGGCGTGCGGCGGCGGCGAAATAACAATCATGCGGCAAGGGCGGCTGCGCCGTCGCCGAGGCGGAAATCCATCGTCGCCGGCTCCGGCAGGCTGCGCCAGGGCGCGCATTCATAGCCGCGTGCGGCGAGGCCATCCGCGTGGGTCGATGTCATCTCGACGACGAGGCGCGTCGTGTGATTGAGCACGGGCGGAACGGCCCAGGCGAAGGGCGCCGCGTCGGCGGATGTCTCGCGCATCAGCGCGCGGCGGGCTTCGTTATTCTCCGGCCCCATGCGGCCGCGCCAGCCGGGACGCGGGTGCTGCCAATCATTGGCGACGATGACCGGGCCGCGCAGCACATTGGCCTCGCGCTCGGTCCGCTCGATCAGCGCGATCTCATGCGACGCGGTTCCCGTCAGCGTGAACAGAACCGGCCGCGCCAGCGGCTCGCGCGCGAGCAGAGCGACGGCCTCCTCGAATGTCGCGCAAGTCTCGAAAGCGTAGCGCAGGAGATGGTCCGGCGGCCAGCCGGTCTCATATTTCAGCGCATTGGCGAGATTGAGCACGAAATCATATGGAAAGGCGACGACGCCATCGATGCGGCGGCGCATCGGCGCCTGATTGATCACGGCGGAGAAGCGGCCGGGCGCCATGGCCGTCAGCACGCCGATCGCCCCCGGCCAGGTCACATTGTAGAAGCCGCCCGCCGGACCGGCGGCCCAGGCGATCTCGACGCCGCGGCCGAGGCCGCGAAACGGCCAGTCGAGCGAGCGCCGAATCGTCGGCGCGCCGCTGTGCGCGACAAAGGCCTGGGTGGTGCAGGCGAAGAGATAGGACATGTTGAGCGTCGCCGCGCCGTGAAATCCCAATATTTCCGCGATGCGCTCCAAATCCTCGAAATAGCGGGAGGCGGATTTCTGCAGCCAGGATCGCGCCAGCCGATCGAGCGGCGCGAGGCAGACGTGACCCCAGCGCGGCATGGGCGCGAGACAGGCGTCGCGCAGCGCCTCGGCCGCCGCGATCCGCGCCGTCGCATGGGCGATCGGCCCGCCGTCTCTCACGTCCAGGAAAGGAATTTGCCGCACCGACGCTCCTCCACTTGTCATCTGAACGATATAAATCACACATGTAAGTGTCATAATACAGTCAGAAAGCAACCGGCGTATATGGCTGCCGAGATCGGGCGGCGAAGTGATTCGCGCCATGGCGGGCGTCGAGTGCATGTTGCGTTGCAATGGCGCGCTTTCCGGCGGAACGCCGAGACAAAAATAACGAAGCGGCGCGCCGCGAGCGTCGCTGTTGTTCCGGGGAGGAAACCCAATGTCCCGTCCGCGCGTTCTCGAAGCAATGGCGGCGCTGCAGGAGCGTGCGCCGATCTTGCGCGCCGCTCGCACGCTCGATCTATTCGCCGGCGACGCCGATCGCTTTTTGAGATTCTCGGTGGCGCTCGACGATTTTCTGTTCGACTTCTCGAAACATCGAATCGACGACGAGACCTTGCGTCTGCTCGTCGATCTCGCCCGCGCCGCCGATCTCGACGGCGCGCGCGCGGCGCTGTTTTCCGGCGAGCCCGTCAATCTCACCGAGGGCCGCGCGAGCGCCCATTGGGCGTTGCGCGATCTCTCGGATCGCCCGCTCATCGTCGGCGGCGAGAATGTGCGCGGCGCGGTCGAGGCAGAGCGCGAGAAAGTCTACGCCTTTGCGCGCGCGCTGCGTTCGGGCGAGTTGCGCGGCGCCGGCGGCGCGCCGTTCAGCGATATCGTCAATATCGGCATAGGCGGCTCTGATCTCGGCCCGGCGATGGCGGCGCGCGCGCTCGCGCCCTTCGGCAAAGACGGCCCGCGCCCGCATTTCGTCTCCAATGTCGACGGCGCCGATATGGCGGACACGCTCGCCAGTCTCGATCCGGCGCGCACATTGTTCATCGTCTCCTCCAAGACATTCACCACGCAGGAGACCATGGCCAACGCCACGCTGGCGCGCGCTTTCATCGTGGGGCGCCTCGGAGAGGCGGCGGTGGCCGCGCATTTCGCCGCCGTGTCGACGCGGCTCGACAAGGTCGCCCAATTCGGCGTCGATCCTTCCCGCGTCTTCGGCTTTTGGGATTGGGTCGGCGGCCGCTATTCCATCTGGTCGGCCATCGGCCTCTCGCTCGTCATCGCCATCGGCCCGGAGAATTTCACCGAATTTCTGCGCGGCGGCTTCGACATGGACGAGCATTTTCGCTGCGCGCCGCCGGAGCGCAATATTCCGACGCTGATGGGGCTGATCGGCGTGTTTCATCGCGACGTCGAGGGCAGGGCGGCGCAGGCGATCATTCCCTATGACCAACGTCTCGCGCGCTTTCCCGCCTATCTGCAGCAGCTCGACATGGAGTCGAACGGCAAATCGGTGACGCGTGACGGCGGCGTCGCGGAATTCGCGACCGGGCCGATCGTCTTCGGCGAGCCGGGGACTAATGGTCAGCATGCTTTCTTCCAGCTGTTGCATCAGGGAACCGACGTCACGCCGATCGATTTCCTCATCGCCGCCGAGCCCATCGACGCCGACGTGCATCATCACGCGCTGCTCTTTTCCAATTGCCTCGCGCAGAGCGAGGCCTTCATGCGCGGGCGCACGCTCGCCGAGGCGAAGGCGCAGCTCGCCGCCACAGGGCTCGACGCCGCGCGCGTAGAGGCGCTGGCGCCGCACAAGGTCTTCACCGGCGATCGGCCGAGCAGCGTGCTGCTCTATCGTCGGCTCGATCCGCGCACGCTGGGGCGCCTCGTCGCTCTCTATGAGCACAAGGTTTTCGTGCAATCGGTGATTTGGGACATCAACCCCTTCGATCAATGGGGCGTCGAGCTCGGCAAGGAGCTGGCCAATCGTCTGGCGCCGATCGTGGAGGACAAGGATGCGCCGCTCGCGGGGCTCGACGGCTCGACGGCGGGGCTCATCCGCTGGCGGCGGCGGGAAGCCTGACTTTCCGTTCGCCGCTCGCGCCACGGGCGCCGCGGCGCGTGGCCCTCGCTAGGCGCGGCGATCGACCGGCTGGAACGGGCAGGCGTGCGCGCATTTGCGCGCGCAGGAGATGGCGGTGGCGCTGGTCACGATGGATGCGCCGATCGCGTCTTCGGACAATTCGACATCCGGCGGCGGCGCCTCGATCGCCGTCGTGATCGCCAGCGCGCGCGCTTTCACGAATCGGCCGGACGGACGACGCACGAAAATGCGCGAGAGATCGTTTGGATCGTAGCGCGCCTCGAGGCGCTTGCGTCCGGCGGCGAAATCATCGGCGATCGCGCGCGACCAATAGAGGCGGCCGTGCAGGCGCAGTCCGTCCTCGTCCAGCACGCCTTCGTCGTCGGGCAGCAGCGACAGGCGGAAGCTCACGCAATCGAGCGGCAGGCGCAGCAGATCGTCGCGCATATGCTTGCGCCATAGCGTCAGCGGCGCGCAGCCGAGATCGCGATGCTTGCGGCAATGATAGACGCCGGCGATCTCCGCGCCGATCCAGCTGTCGAGCTCGCGCAGCGTGAGACGTTGCGCATGCGGCCCGACATACGGGTCGCGCTCGCCGCGCTCCATGGGGCCGACCTCGGTGAGGAGCGGAACGCAGCCCAAGCGGCCGCCCATCAGCTCCTGTATGTGCGCGCCATAGCGCGCGCTCGCCGGCTCGCTCCAGACCGTCTCTACGCCGATCTCGCGACAGGCGCGCACGAAGGCGCGGCGGCCGAAGAAGCTGTTGGAGTCGACATGGATCGCCTCGGGCAGTCCGGCGACGGGCCAATCGAAATCGACGCCGCGTTCCTTCAGCCAGCGCGTCTTGTCGCAGACGGAGTGGAGGATGGCGAGGCTCGCCGACAGCCGCGTCGGCGGCGTCAGCGCGAGATGAAACCCGGTCGTCATCCGCGTGAGCGCGTCGACGCCGAGCGTGATCCAGGGCCGGCCGAGCTCGCGGCCGGAGTCTTCGTCGACGATCATCACGTCGACTTTCGCGTGATCGATCTGCACGGCCTCCAGCGGCCGCGTGGCCTCTGATCTCTTCCGCACCTTGCTCGCCGCCGCTTTCGTTCTACTCGGTCTCGCTACGCCGCCGCGCCCGCGTCTGAATGTCGATATCGTGCACGCGGGCCTTGATCGTGCGCCAATTGGGCGCCGGCAGCCGCTCCTTCAGGCAGCGCTTGGCGATCTCGCGCACCAGCTGGCTGAACTTGGGCCGCGACGGCTGCAGGTAGAAGCTCTCGATCGTGTCGCGAATGAGAGTCTCGCGCGCCGAATCGAGCACGCGCGCGCCTTTGGGGCGCCCGACCGGACGCGTCATCGGCGCGGTGACGGCGCCGCAACTGCGGAAGGTCTTGATCATGCGATAGGCGGTGGCGCGGGAAACGCCGAGATCGCTGGTCAGCTTGCGAATGACCTCCTGCGACAGGCGCTCGCCCTCACGCGTGAGAACCTCGCGAATGACCTCCTCGCGATGACGATTCTCATCCGGGCGCCGGCTGCGTCTCTCGCGTCCAATCGACGTCTCGAGCTTGCGTTCGGGCGCCGTGGCCAGGCGGGGATGGTCGGGATCGAGAACATTTCCGCTCATTTCCAGGCGTTCCTCGTGCAGACTGAACCACTCGCAGCGCGCGCGCCGATCCTATCGCCGCACGGCGCTGCAAGGTGGCTTTTTTCTCATGATTTCAAAACCGAAGACAATGTTCGATTTTGAACAGTCCCCCGCGCCTGTGGAGTTTCTCGGCGGGGCTCGCGCGAGCAATGCCGGTCCTCCGCGCGAAGGCGCGGGCGAGAAAGCCCTAGTAAACCATGTGTTTCGTTGATGTTTCACGGAATTGGAATAGTTCAAAATAGCAAGAATGGCGGCGGAAAATCGAATAGAACTAGTCTTGCTACATAATGTCGCAGCGTAGACTCTCGCCGATTCAGTGGAATGCGTATCCGTACGTAGTCGATGAGGCGCGTGGCCAAGGCCATGGCGGAGCCCGCCGTCCGCCTGCGGCGCTTTCGATCGAATCGCTTTTACGGAGCGCGCGCTGCGCCGAAGGCCCGGAAGCGGAACATCTCCCATCGATAGGGTCCGTCGCGGTCGCAGACGACCGCGCCAGTCGGAATTGCGGATAGATATTTGGCTCTGTGGCGAATGGCGAATTCGTCACTCTCATTGTGAATGAGCTCGAAGCTCACGCTCTCTCGCAGCCCTTTGCTCGCAAAGACGAGCGATCCATTCTCCGTCACGGAAAGCGGGAATCTCGTTCCGCCGATGGTCGCGAGCAGCGCGACCTCCGCGCCGTGATATTCGGCCTCGACCAGAAACTCCCATGGCGCGAGCGGCCCGGCCTTGTGAATCGCTCTGTTCTCGGAGACGTCATAGACCAGCGCCGAGCCATGGCTCGTCGCTATGGCGATGCGCGCGCCGGTCACGCCGGCGAGATAGGCGCCGATCAGCAGCTGCTCCGCAGGGGCGGGGATCAGCGACGCGAATTCTTCAAAGAAGGCGATGGCGCGCGGGGCGCCGTCCGTCTCGGCGATATGGCTGATGAGCTGCGGGAAATAACGCCAATTCTCGCGCAGCAGATCGCGATTGTCGGAGCCCGCGAGATAGGCGGCGGCGAGGCGCGGGAAGCGGCGCATCGCAAATTGCAGAATGCGGCTCCGCCAGCGCCAATGGCTCTTGCGAATCTGACGCGCGATTCTGCGCAGCTCCGCCATGTCGCGCGTCAGCGCGCCGTCGATGAGCGCGCGCAGATTGGCGGCGCCGGCGAAAACCGTGGTCACATGATGATCGACCCTCGGCACCTTGATGAAATGCGTGTCGGGATAGTTCTCCACGATCTTGCGGCAATGAAAATCATCGATGGCGTTGTAGGAGTCGGCGAATATGAACACATCGCCGGCGACGTCCGCGGAGCGGATCGACATGCCGCGCATGGCGGGAAGGAAATCCTGCTGCCAACCGGGATCTCTGCCGTCGCATTCCTCGCGATCGATCGACCATTGCGGGCACATTGCGATGACATGCGTCACGGCGAGAAGACGCGAGAATTTCACCGCGCCATAGCCGCCCATGGAGCCGCCATAGGCGACGCGCGTCTCATAGTCCGCGATCGTCTCCAAAATGATCTGCGACGCTCTGCGGAGATTTTCGGACGGATACCAATTGGCGCGCTTGGCCATCACGCCGATCGCCGAAATCCCCGATTTCCGCAAAGGCGTATCGGCGAAAAAACGATGGTCCTGGGCCGGCGTGATCGCATCGCCGAAGGTGATCAAGACGATTTTCGAATCGGCGGGAGCCCAGATGACGCGTATCTCATCGTCGTCATAGAGAATCGTCGTCGTCGTCAAAATCTGATCCATCCCGCCGCCCATGGTTTCGAGCCGCGGCGGATATAGACCAATTCGCTCGGCGCGAAAACCTCCCGCCGTTTCGGCGCAGGCGGATTTTCCCTGCCTGCGCCGACCTTTGCATGCGGGGAGCGCGTTGCGCGCAGGATCAGAGATTGAGCGCTCTGTTCACCGTCGGAATGAAGATCGCGAATACGAAGACCGTGACGAGGATCCACAGCACGACCCATTTGAGTTCTTCGACCTTGTGCAGCATTCGAGCTTCTCCTCCCGTTTTTTGAAAATTGGTCCACGCCGCTCTCTGAGGCGGCGCACGCCTTGTTTTTGCGGCAAGATGCGAGGACTCACAATAAGCATATATAGGCGGCACAATGTCGCAGTGCTTAATAATACGGGATAATCTCATATTTTGTAATTTGTATCAGTCAAAAGTGCAGCGTAAAAATCAACATTATCTGCCTATGTCTCACTTTTTATAATATAAAAATATCAGCATATCGTGCTATATGAGTATTAACTGCAGTATATGCAGCATAATGCCGCATATGTATTCTTTATGATCAATTGACAAGCGCTGAGAGCGGCATGGTAGGTTCCGACATGCAAAGAGCTTTCGGGCTCTGCTGCAAAGAGGCGCGACGCCGCTGGGAATGCAGTCGCGGCCGCGCCCGCACGGGGAGACGAAACGTCATTCGGAACGGCGGGAGACCGTTTTCGAGCCGATGACTTCTTGAAGAGGAGGAACCCGACAATGAGTTTGACAACGGAGAAAGCGGCCGGATCCGTCCGAGCCGCGGAGAGCGACACCATCGTCAATTACTGGCCTGCCTATTGGACGATGATCTGTCTCTTCGTGTTCTATGTGACGATCCGCATCTATGAGCAGTATTTCGGCTGGAAGGCGGGTCTCGATTCTTTCGCGCCCGAGTTTCAGACCTATTGGCTGAACCTCATGTGGACGGAGCTGCCGCTCGAATTCATCGCCTTCTGCGGCATCGGCGGCTATCTCTGGAAAACGCGCGACCGCAACATCGACGCTGTCACGCCGCGCGAGGAGATGCGCCGTCTGCTGACGCTGATCGGCTGGCTCGCGATCTATGCATTCACCGTCTATTGGGGCGCTTCCTACTTCACCGAGCAGGACGGCACCTGGCATCAGACGGTCATTCGCGACACCGACTTCACGCCGAGCCATATTCTGGAGTTCTACCTCAGCTATCCGATCTACATCATCGCCGGCTGGGGCGCCTTCATGTATGCGCGCACGCGCATTCCGCAATTCGCGAAGAAGATCTCGCTGCCTTTCCTGCTGTTCTTCGCCGGTCCGTTCATGATCTTCCCGAACATCGGCCTCAACGAGTGGGGTCACACCTTCTGGTTCATGGAAGAGCTGTTCACGGCGCCGCTGCATTGGGGCTTCGTGTTCTTCGGCTGGTTCGCGCTCGCCGTCTTCGGCACCGCCTGCCAGGTGCTCGATCGCGTGATCGAGCTCTCCAAGGAATATGAGCAGGACGCGCTCTCTCTCTGATCCTTCGCGCTCTCGCGCATTCTCCTCCTCCCAAAAGCGGCCGCGCCTCGCGCGCGGTCGCGGCGGAGGCGGAGCAAGCAAAAGAAATATCCGGCGCAGATGCGCCGGGGAGGCGACAATCTCAAGGAGCAAGAACGAAATGTCCATTTCCACAGAGGCCGGCGCTCCAGCCGGCAAGGCATGGAAATCGAAGGAGGAGTTTCTCGGCTGCGTGATGCTGACCGACTGGATTCTCCTCGTCGTCCTATTCGCCGTGGTGCTCGGATCCTTCCACATCCACTATATGCTGCTGGCCGGCGACTGGGACTTCTGGATCGACTTCAAGGACCGCCGCATGTGGCCGACGGTGGCGCCCATCGTCGCAATGTGCTTCGCCGCCGCGGTGCAATCCTTCCTATGGCAGAAATTCCGTCTGCCGATCGGCGCGACGGTCGCGTGCCTCGCGCTGCTCACCGGCGAATGGATCAATCGCTACGACAACTTCTGGGGCTGGACCTTCTTCCCGATCAATCTGGTCTTCCCCTCGGCGCTCATCCCCATGGGCTTCTGGCTCGATGTGGTGCTGATGATGTCGGGCAGCTGGCTGGTGACGGCGCTGGTCGGCTCCATGGGCTGGGGCCTCTTGTTCTATCCGATCAACTGGCCGGTGCTGGCGCAATATCACCAGTCCGCCGAGATCGACGGCGTGCTGCTGACGCTCGCCGATCTCATCGGCTTCAACTATGTCCGCACGGGCACGCCCGAATATATCCGCATGGTCGAGCGCGGCACGCTGCGCACCTTCGGCAAGGACGTCGTTCCGGTCGCGGCCTTCTTCTCCTCCTTCATTTCCATGCTGATCTACTTCCTGTGGTGGAAGATCGGCACTTGGTTCACCAACACCAAATACATCGAGGTCGACGACATTTGATCCGCAAATATTCGCGAGCGCGAGGCGGACCAGCGGCCCGCTTCGCCCAGATTTGGCGAGAAATCCAAGAGGCCCGTCGCGAATGACGGCGCGGCCGAGAAACAAGGATAAGGGAGACCGATCGAAATGATGAACAAGCTCCTCGCGACACTGGCGGGATGCGTGAGGCCGGGGGCGCTGCGCGCCTTGGCCTTCGGCCTCGCCGCGGCGATCGCCGCCACCACTCTGCCGGCGGCGACGCCCGCGTCGGCGCATGGCGAACGCTCGCAGCAGGCCTTTCTGCGCATGCGCACGCTCAATTGGTACGATGTGAAATGGTCGAAGACCGAGGTCAATGTCAACGAAGAGATGGTGCTCTCCGGCAAGGTTCACGTCTTCTCCGGCTGGCCGCAGGCGGTCGCCAAGCCGGACGTGGCCTTTCTGAACGTCGGCGAGCCCGGCCCGGTGCTCATCCGCAAGGGCGCCTATGTCGGCGACGTGCCGGCGCCGCGCTCCTTCTCGCTGCAGGTCGGCAAGGACTATGAGTATAAGCTCGTGCTCAAAGCCCGCCGGCAGGGGCGCTTCCACGTCCATGTGCAGATGAACGTCGAAGGCGGCGGTCCCATCGTCGGCCCCGGCGAGTGGATCACCATCAAGGGCGACATGGCGAATTTCACCAATCCGGTGACTTTGCTCGACGGCTCGACCATCGATCTCGAGACCTATGGCATCACCTGGACCTACATCTACCACTTCGCCTGGATGGCGGCGGCGGCGGTCTGGATCCTCTACTGGTTCATGACCAAGGGCCTCATCGTGCGCTATTGGTGGGTGAAGGCCGGCAAGGCCAATGACCTCATCACCACCCGCGAGAAGCGCATCGGCGGCCTGTGGCTGGCGGCCACCTTGATGGCGGTCCTGTTCGGCTACGCCTGGGCCAATAGCGCCTTCCCGCGCACTCTGCCGATGCAGGCGGGCCTGCTCAAGGGCATCGATCCGATCGCTCTGCCGCCGGCCACTGTCACGGCGCAGTTCAAGGGCGGCTCCTATACGGTGCCGGGCCGCGAGCTGTCGGTGAAGCTGCGCATCACCAATAGCGGAACCGAGCCGGTGAAGATCGGCGAGTTCACCACCGCGGGCCTGCGCTTCCTCAACCCCGCAGTGTTCACGGTGAAGCCGCAATTCCCCGAATATCTGCTCGCCGATCGCGGCCTCGCGGTCAGCGACGAGACGCCCATCGCCCCCGGCGAGACGCGCGATGTGACGGTCATCGTTCAGGACGCCCGCTTCGACATAGAGCGCCTGTCGGACCTCGCCTATGACACCGACAGCCAGTTCGGCGGCCTGCTGTTCTTCTTCAGCCCGTCGGGCAATCGCGTCGGCGTCGAGATCGGCGGCCCGGTGATCCCGCGCTTCGCGGCCGGAGCCACGCTCTGAGCCGTAACGAGCTTCACGCGGTTCTCTTCACTCTTCTCCGCGTGTTGGTGTGAAACTTCCTCCCCCGCCCGGTTCGTCCGGGCGGCTTTTTTTTTGGGCGCGGCGGGGGCGGGCATAGCGCTTGCGTGCGGAGAGCGCATCCCGGCCTCCGCCGGGACAGCGAGCGTTTTGCGGGATCGCCATGCACGAGCAGGCCGGGGACGTCCGCGCCGTTCCGGCGCAAATGTTGGAGCGCGGCTTTCGGCTGCTCGTGCTGCGGGAATTTCGCGCGGCCGATCAGCCGCCGGCTCTGGCCTTGATCCAGCAGAGCATTTTGCGCGATGTGCATCGCGTTCATCGCCATGGCGTCTCTTTCGGCTGCACCTTCCTGCCGCAGATCATGCAATGGCTGATCGATCTGCTCGGCCGTCCCTCGCTGCATCCGCCGGATTATCCGGCGAGCCCCGCCTTTCGCAACCCGGCTTGGCCGTCCTTTCATTGGCGCCAGGAGAGCCGGCTGTGGGAGGAGGGCGTCGAGACAGTGGAGTGGCATGTCGATGTGATCTTCGCCGATTCCGCGTCTTTCAACGCTTTCGCGGCGCGCTGGCGCGACCGTCTGACGGAAGGCGCGCCGGGCGAGGCCGCAGATGCGTCGAAGGCCACGCTCTGACGCGCGCCCTCGGCTTTCGGACGCGGACGCATGCTGCTAGGAACAAATTCAGCCCGCGCGGGCGCGCCCCGGCGCCTCGCGGCGGCGGGGAGGGAAGGGCGGTTCGGGACGCTCCGGCCCCTTCGGCCGGTGCGCGAGGAAATCATCCGGGTCCAGAGCGTCCCGAAAGCGGTTGTCGTTCTCGTCGACATCCGGAGGCTTGGTCGAACCCGCGAATCCTGGGATTTCTCGATCAAGACGCGATCGAGTCCGACGGCCTTGGATCACGGAGCGGTTCTTTTTTCTCCCTATGGACGGGAGAAGAACGCCGTCCGGCGACGCGCTGCCTGTCCATGGACGGGGGTCGCCATCCCGGATGGAGCCGCCCCCCGCCCGCGCTCCCTGACCCGAGAAACGCGCCCTTCATGGGCGGAGGTGGGAGGGATATAGGAATATTTTCAGTATGTGTCAAGGGACGCTGTTCGGGGGGGCGGGGTTTTGGTTATGAGTTATAGTGAGTATTCGCGGAAGCTGGGCGACTTTGGACCGAAGCGACGCTCGACTTTTGCGCGTATCTTTTGCATGATCCAACCCATTGAAAATTTGGGTGTGCGGCGACCGTGCAAAAGTCTTGATTTGTGCATTTCGCAGAACATCTGCATAATGGCCTCCACTCGGTTGCGCGCTTGACGACGCATGTTGAAGGCTATAACTTTTCAGCTTGAAACAGGCCTGATGGAGGCTTTTCAAAGTCTATTTTCTGGACAAACGGCGAAATCCGAGGAATAGATGACGGATCATACGAAGAACCTCTCCGACCAGCAAATCATCGGCCTCGTCACGGGAGCCGCCATTGCGGCGACAGTCCCCGTTTGCGCTCTGATGAAAGCCCTTATTTAAAATAAGGCGGTCGACAAAAAGCTCCTCAAGGCTTGCCTCGAAGAAGAAACGAAGCTTGATGAGTTTCCTGCGCACCTGAAGGCGATGCTTCAACCAATTTGGGAGCCCCTGATTCAATGCTGCGGAGATTCAGGTGAATCAGATGAATAGTATTGAATCGAAAACTGGCTCAGAGTTCGATGCTATTTGGGCGGTACGGGCAAGCGCGGAACTTCTGGCGTTAAATAGAATAATTTCGCTTGCTATCATTCCAGTTTGTTTTATAGGCTTTTTAAACATCCAAGATTTGATGAGCGGTAGAGTGCCTCCGGTCGGGCCGAGTGCGGTTGTTGTTGTGGGATTTTTTGTCGTATACGCGCTTAGCGTTCGGATTCTTGGCAGAAGAACTGTATATGTCGGTATTCAGCGCGGAATATGCGTTTGCTATTGTAAGATATTAGGCGGAAATCATATGGTGACGAAATACACTAGTGATTTTATCGAATATAGCAGAATTAAAAAAGTCAAGCTTCTGAATGTGCTCGGCAAAAATATAATAGTATTTGAGCAAGATCATGATTCGAAGCCTGTCCGGCTGTCGGCTGATGGTGCGCCGTTTGGATCTGTCAGGCAGTATCGCAATCTAACGATTGCACTCAACTCCGCAGGTATTTGGTCTGGATCTTCGAAATCAGCCGATAGCGCGGAAGAAAATTTAGTCTCCAGGTTCATTGAAAAAACTTCTGAAAACATTAGTATATTTAAGTTCGTATATTCTAGTGTTTGGATTAGCGGCGGCATATTTTGTGACGAGCAGGCGACGAAATTTGTTATCGCGCGTATTTTGCGTTCTGACAGCCGTCGGTATGGTCAGTAAATCTTTAGCTAAAGACGAACCGTGATGCGGAGGCTTAATTATGGCAAATTGGGCGGAAGTTGCGGGTCTTGGTGGGCGTGGGACAACGGCAGGCGCGGGAAAGTCCGCGTCAACGAAAGAGTTTCATGATGGAAAACTCTCGGTTCGCTCCACGGTCCCCGTCGCACGATCGGCCAACGCTTTTGATCGGCCAAGGCGACGGGATTCTTTCATGCGGGCTCCGCATCGAACGCGAGAAGCCGAAACCCACGCCGTTCTTAAGCTCGGTTCTGCAAACGGCGTAGCGTTTAAATGCACACATGGAACTCGGAAGGCCCGCTTCTTGGTGGGCTTTCGAACGAACGGAAATCGTTGCACTCCTGCGTCGAACGTCGTCAGGGGGTCTCGCGCTGAAGACGCCCTCATCATGGCTCGAGAACTTTACCATCGGGAAAAGGTAGTTGTTGACACCCCGTTAACGACGATCAACAATAATTTGTCCCTCTAAAAGCACAGCCCTTCACCGGCAAATTTTTGCTGAAAGGAGGGTTCTGTGTCAACCGCCGAAGACATAACCTCGCTTTTGCAGGCTCTCGGGCCTGTTCTTGCCGGGGCCGCAGGTGTTATCGGGGCTATAGCCTATCTCATTCATGGGCGAACCACCGACAATCAAAAGAAAAACTAAGCTGAAAGGCCGAGCAGGGCGCGTCCCCCGCCGCAAAGGCGCGGGGGACACTCTCCGCGCTGATTGTCCTCGCGGCGCGCCTTACTCGTCCTCACGCCCGGCCATGACGCTGGAACGACGTCTGCCCCTCAGCCCGAATTCGGAACCCTAAGCCGGCGGCTCGCGACCTCCCGCGCTATCGCCCGCCCGCGGCATTTGTGACGCGGCGGCGCGCGTTGTATATGCCGATGCCGCGCGGGCCATGGGAAACGGCGCCGCGGCCGGAGATCGAGCCAGATTGCACACCGACGCCGAACATTCCCCCTCGCCGCTCAGCGCCCTGCGCGCGAGCGGGCTCTCGGGACGCTGCCGCCCGCCCGGCGATAAATCCGTCTCGCATCGCTCGCTGATCCTCGGGACGCTGGCTGTGGGCGAGACGCGCGTCGAGGGGCTGCTCGAGGGCGATGACGTCCTGCGCACCGGCGAGGCCTGCCGCAAGCTCGGCGCGCGCATCGAGCGGCTCGGGCCGGGCAGTTGGAGCGTGCGCGGGCCGGGCCTCGGCTCGCTGCTGGAGCCGCGCGAGACGCTGGATTTCGGCAATGCCGGCACTGGCTCGCGGCTGATGATGGGCGTCGTCGTCGGCCATCCGATCAAAGCGCGCTTCGATGGCGACGCCTCGCTGCGCAAGCGGCCCATGCGCCGCATTCTCGATCCGCTGGTCCTGCAGGGCGCCCGCGTGCTGGAGCAGGCGGAGGGCGGGCGCTGCCCCATTCTTCTGCAGGGAACCGCCGAGCCTCTGCCGATCGAATACAAGACCCCGGTCGCCTCGGCGCAGATCAAATCCGCCGTGCTGCTGGCCGGGCTCAATTCGCCGGGCCGCACTGTGGTCATAGAGAGCGAGGCCTCGCGCGACCATACGGAAAAAATGCTCATCCATTTCGGCGCCCGCGTCGTCAGCGAGCCTTATGGCGAGCATGGGCGCAAGGTGACGCTGGAGGGAAGGCCCGAGCTGCGGCCGAGCCTAGTGCGCGTGCCGGCCGATCCGTCCTCCGCGGCCTTCCCCATTGTCGCGGCGCTGATCGCCGAGGGCTCGGAGATCGTCGTCGAAGGGGTGATGACCAATCCGCTGCGCTGCGGGCTCCTCACCACGCTCGCCGAGATGGGCGGAAAAATCGCGCTCGAAAACGTCCGAGAGGAGGGCGGCGAGGAGGTCGCCGATATTCGCGTCGCCGCCTCGCGCCTCACCGGCGTGGATGTGCCGGCGGCGCGCGCGCCGTCGATGATCGACGAATATCCGATCCTCGCCGTGGCCGCCGCTTTCGCCGAGGGCGAGACGCGCATGCGCGGGCTCTCCGAGCTGCGGGTGAAGGAGTCCGATCGTCTCGAGGCGATCGCCGCGGGGCTGAAGGCCAATGGCGTCGATTGCGAGATCACCGGCGACGATCTCATCGTGCGCGGCGGGGCGGGCCGCGTGAAAGGCGGGGGAAATGTCGAGACGCATCTCGACCATCGCATCGCGATGAGCTTTCTCGTCATGGGGCTCGGCGCCGACGCGCCTGCGGTGGTGGACGACGATCGCATGATCGCCACGAGCTTTCCGAATTTTCGCGCCCTGATGGAAGGGCTGGGGGCTCGCTTTGCCTGAACGGGGACTTGTCATCGCCATAGACGGGCCGGCGGCCTCGGGGAAGGGCACGCTGGCGCGCCGGCTCGCGGCGCATTTCGGCCTGCCGCATCTCGACACCGGCCTGCTCTATCGCGCCACCGCCTGCGCGCTGCTCGACGATGGACGCGCGCTCGACGATATTCGCGCCGCTGTGGAGGCGGCGCGCGGCCTCGCGCTCTGCGATTTCGACGAGGCGCGGCTGCGCTCGCGCGAATTGGGGGAGGCGTCCTCCGTCGTCGCCGCCATTCCGCAAGTCCGCGCGGCGCTCATCGAGGCGCAGCGCAGCTTCGCCTCGCGCTCGGAGGGCGCGGTGCTGGACGGGCGCGACATAGGCACGGTGATCTGCCCCGACGCCGCGGTGAAGATTTTCGTCACCGCCAGCGCCGAGAAGCGCGCGCAGCGTCGCGCGCTGGAGCTGGCCTCGCGCGGCGAGCGCGTCGATTATGCGCATATTCTCGAGGATATACGCCGGCGCGACGAGCGTGACAGCGGCCGCAGCTCGGCGCCGCTGAAAATCGCCGATGACGCCACGCGGCTCGACACCACCGATCTCGACATAGAGGCGGCCTTCGCCGCCGCGCGGGATATTGTGCTGGAGAAGGCCGAGCTCGCCGGAAAGGTCGGCTGAGCGAGGCGGCGCGAATGAGCGAGGATTCGAGAAAAGTCTTTCGCTTCGCGCCGTCGCCCAATGGCTATCTCCATCTCGGCCACGCCTATTCGGCGCTGCTCGATTTCGATCTCGCGCAGCACGAGGGCGGCCGATTTCTCTTGCGCTTGGAGGATATCGACCAGGGGCGGGCGCGGCCGGAATTCGAGGCCGCGATCTATGAGGATTTCGCCTGGCTCGGCCTGTCCTGGGAGCAGCCGGTCCGCCGCCAATCCGAGCATTTGGACGATTACGCCGCGGCGCTCGCAAAGCTCGACGCGCTCGGCCTGCTCTACCCTTGCGTGTGCTCGCGCGCCGATATCGCCGGCGCGAGCGGCGCGCGCGATCTCGACGGCGCGCCGTTCTATCCCGGAACCTGCCGCGGCAAGAGGCTCGCGCGCGCCGGCGCCAATCTGCGGCTCGATATGGCGAGAGCGGCGGAGCTGGTCGGCGGCGAGGTCTCGTGGCGCGAGCATGGGAAGGAGATCGTCGCCGCGCCGCAGGAGTGGGGCGACATCGTGCTGGCGCGCAAGGACATTGGAACGAGCTATCACATCGCCGTCGCCGTCGACGACGCCTTGCAGGGCGTGACCGATGTGGTGCGGGGCAGGGACCTCTATGAGGCGACCCGCATCCATCGGCTGCTGCAGGAATTGCTCGGCCTGCCGGCGCCGGCCTACCGCCATCACGCGCTGGTGCTGGACGAGGACGGCCGCAAGCTCGCCAAGAGCCGGCTCTCCAAGCCGCTGCGGGAATTGCGGGCCGAGGGCGCGACGCCGGCCGATGTGCGGGCGATGGTCGGGCTGCCGTGAGGCGGAGGCTCAGCCCTCGTCGCGCGGCCCTTTGTCGGAGAGCAGCGCCGCGACCCAGCGGCTCGACGGGAATTGATCGCAGAGCGTCAGAAAGGCGATGGCGATCGGCACGCCGATGAAGGCGCCAGGCAGGCCCCAGAGAAAGGTCCATAGCAGGACGGAGAAGACGACGACCGTCGGCGACATGGCCAGCGCCGAGCCGGAGAAGGCCGGCTCCAGCCCGCTGCCGATGACGAGCTGAACAAACGCCAGCACGCCGAGCACGAGAAGCGCCATCTGGCCGGAATCGAATTGCGCATAGGCGAAGAGCGCGGGCAGCAGCGTCGCCACGGCCGGGCCGATATAGGGCAGATAATTCAAGGCGAAGGTCAGCACGCCCCAGGCCGCCGCGAGATCGAGGCCGATCGCCAGAGCGAAGAGGTAGACGACCGCGCCAGTGGCGAGGCTCGCGACCGTGCGCACCAGCATGTAGCGGCGCAGCTTTGTGGCGATGCGCGCGCCCGCCTGCAGCAGCGAGCGCGCGGTCGCCTCGCTGCGGGAGGCGGCGAGCTTCTTTTCGAAGCCGCCGGCCTCGGCGAGGCCCATGATCACATAGATCAGCACCACCAGCGCGAAGCCGACGAATATGTTGACGCGCGTCGCCGCCGCCCGCAGCAGCGCCAGCACCCAGGCGGCGTTGAAATGCTCGGTCATCAGCGAGGCGACGAAAATATCATGCGCCTCCAGCCATTTCGTCGCATTCTCGAAGGACGCTTTCACGCGCTCGATATTGCGGATGAACCAGTCGACGATCTCGCCGCCGCTCCAGACGATCAGCGAGGACAGTGCGATCATGACGCCGAGCGCGATGAGAATGCTGAAGGTGAGCGCCACCGGCCGCGGCGTCATCGTCTGCAGCCATTGCTGCAACGGCCAGATGAGCGCGATGATGAAGAGCGCGAAGACGACCGGCTCCAGCACGGATTGGCCGATCGAGAAGGCCGCCAGCATCACGAATGCGATGACGACGACCGCCGCCGTGTCGGCCGCTCGCTCTCCCATGTTCGCCCCGCTTTTTCGCTCGAGCGATGCGCTCGCGAGAAAAGGTAGAGCGCCGCCGTCTCGGGGAAACGCCTCGCGATTGTCGAAAGCGCGCCGAGCGCTAATTCCCTGCGAGCGTTTTCGGACGAATTGGAGAGATGGGATGTCGACCACAGAGGAAAGCAAGAACGAAAATTTCTCCCGCCGCGCTTTCGCCGCAGGCCTTCTGGCGGCGCTGGTCGCCGCGCCGCTCGCCGCCGTCGTCGGGCCGTCCGAAGCAAAGGCGCAGGAGCGGCAGTTCGTGCGCCCGTCCCATGCGCCGCGCGTGCAGCGTCCGCGCAGCCATGTGCGCGGTCCGGTGACGCATCGCAGCCTCTTCCGTCGGCGCGTCCGCGTTCCCGTGCGTTGACCCATTCGAGCGCGCATGTCCGCCTTCGGCGGCCATGCCTTCAAGGGCAGGGGATAAAGATGAACGACTATAGCGTCGCGCCGGAATTCGGAGAGCAGGCCGTCGCGGCGCGGGCCGGCGCCTGGCTGAAACGCAAGGCTCCCTATCTCATCGTGCTCGGCCTCGCCATATTCGGCGTCGCCTATACGAGCCTCGCCCAGCAGCCGCTCTATGGCTATTGGGAGTTTCTCGGCGTCGCCATCGGCGTCGCCTGCGTCGCCATAGGCTGGCGCCAGACGCCGGATCGCCAGGCGCGTTTTGTTCTCGCGCGCACGCAGGCGCTGCATTGGGCGGCGTTTCTCGTCGCCATGAATATCGTGCTCTGGCCGAGCGTGAACAGCTTCCTCAATGCGCCGGCGACCGGGCTCGCTCTGCTGCTGCTGCTGGCGCTCGGCACATTCGTCGCCGGAATTCAGGTGTCCTTCGACATAGCCGTGCTCGGCCTCGCCATGGCGGTCGCCGTGCCGGCCATCGCCTGGTTCAAGCAGTCGGCGCTGTTCTTGATCCTGGGGGTCATCGTGCTCGGCGCGCTCGCCGCCGCCTTTTGGCGACGCGGCGGCGAGGCTTCGGCGTGAGACCTCGGGGCTTTAACGCCCTTGCCGCGTGGCGACATGGGGATTGTTCGGCGCCTTGGCCATCAGCTGATCGATGCGGTCGCGCTCGCGCTTGAAGTCGGCGAGCAGCTTGCCGTCGAACTCGCGCGTGCGCGCCAGCTTGACGCGCATCGGGTCGACGAAATGGCCGTTGACCATGACCTCGTAATGGAGATGCGGGCCGGTCGAGAGGCCGGACGAGCCCAAAAATCCGACGATCTGGCCCTGCTTTATGCGCAGTCCCTCGCGAATGCCGCGCGCGAAGCCGGACATGTGATTATAGGCGGTCGAATAGCCATTGGCGTGCTGGATCTCCACGCGGCGGCCATAGCCGCTGTGCCAGCCGGCCTCCACCACCACGCCATTGCCGGCGGCCAGAATGGGCGTGCCGATGGGCGCCGCCCAATCGACGCCCGTGTGCATCTTGTAATAGCCGAGGATCGGATGGCGGCGCATGCCGAAGCCTGAGCGCGTCTCGCCCGCGGCGATCGGCTTGCGCACGAGGAATTTGCGGCTCGAGCGGCCGCTCTCGTCATAATAATCGACGAGGCCGTCGTCGGCCGTCTGATAGCGGTAATAGCGCAAGGTCTCGTTGCGCGTGGTGATGGAGGCGTAGAGCAGCGCCTCGCGTCCCGAGCCTTCCTCGTTCTCGTCATAGAGAA